>NZ_CP014782.1:6000000-6353406 GCF_002005305.1 Shewanella psychrophila | reverse complement strand
AGCAGATCCTCTTCGGATCAAACGAGCTAAAATGATCTTTCACCTTGGGGTCATCAGGTGCTAAAATATGCACCTCGAATTCACACTTGTTCTTTATCGACGTCAGTTTTAATTTAAGGTTTTGTAATGCATTTTCATGAACGGTTCGATGTAATTGTTGTTGGTGGTGGTCATGCTGGTACGGAAGCAGCCCTTGCCGCAGCAAGAATGGGATCTAAAACCCTATTGCTGACACATAACATCGATACCTTAGGACAGATGTCCTGTAATCCTGCGATTGGCGGGATCGGTAAAGGACACCTGGTAAAAGAGATTGATGCATTGGGCGGAGCTATGGCTGTAGCGACCGACTTTGCAGGTATTCAATTTCGAACACTTAATTCGAGCAAGGGACCAGCGGTTAGAGCCACTCGTGCCCAAGCCGATAGAGCACTCTACCGAGCTAAGATCCAACAGATACTGCAAAACCAACCGAATTTAAGACTGTTTCAGCAAGGCGTCGATGACCTGATTGTTGAAAACGGCCGTGTCACAGGTGTTGTTACTCAGATGGGACTCGCCTTCGAGGCTCCCACCGTAGTTTTGACAGCAGGTACTTTCCTCAGTGGTAAGATCCATATTGGATTACAGAACTACAGCGGCGGACGAGCAGGTGATCCACCATCGATCGCCCTCGCCGATCGTTTGCGTGAACTACCGATCCGAATTGGTCGTTTAAAAACGGGCACACCACCAAGGATCGATGCGAATACCATAAATTTTGATCTTATGACCGAACAGAAAGGCGATACACCACTGCCTGTGATGTCGTTTATCGGTGATGTGAAAGATCATCCTCGTCAAATCTCGTGTTATGTGACTCATACCAATGAGCGAACTCATGAGATTATTCGTGGTGGTCTAGACCGTAGCCCTATGTACTCTGGGGTTATCGAAGGTATTGGTCCACGTTATTGCCCTTCTATCGAAGATAAGATTAATCGCTTTGCCGACAAGACTTCTCATCAAATATTTATCGAGCCGGAAGGACTGAATACTAATGAAATTTATCCAAATGGTATTTCGACCAGTCTGCCCTTCGATGTACAGCTAGACTTGGTTAGATCGATAAGGGGCTTGGAGAATGCGCAGATCATTCGTCCTGGTTATGCCATCGAATATGATTATTTCGATCCTAGGGATCTGAAAAACTCTTTAGAGACTAAATCGATCGGCGGACTCTTCTTTGCGGGTCAGATTAACGGTACTACTGGTTACGAAGAAGCTGCTGCTCAAGGATTATTAGCCGGCATGAATGCATCTTTGCAGGTTCAAGGTAAAGAATCTTGGGCCCCACGTCGTGATCAGGCTTATTTAGGTGTTTTAGTTGACGATCTTTCGACGCTTGGCACAAAAGAGCCTTACCGTATGTTCACCAGCCGAGCCGAATATCGTTTATTGCTCCGTGAAGACAATGCGGATCTGCGTTTAACCGAGAAGGGTCGGGAGTTTGGCTTGGTCGATGATAATCGTTGGCGTCAGTTTAGTGAGAAGCGTGAATCTATCGAGCTGGAGCTACAACGCTTAAGAGGCCTATGGGTTCACCCTAATTCACCTCTTTTGGGTGTACTAAATCCTGAGTTAAATACACCAATATCACGTGAAGCGTCTTTCGAAGATCTGCTACGTCGTCCCGAGATGGATTATCCTAAGTTGATGAGCCTTGAAGGCTTTGGCCCTGGATTGGAAGACCGACGTGCAGCTGAGCAAGTACAGATCCAAGTTAAATATTCTGGCTATATTCAGCGTCAGCAAGATGAAATAGACAAGGCCCTTAAACATGAGACTACAGGACTGCCGTTAGATCTGGATTACCAAGAGGTACCTGGACTGTCGAATGAAGTGATCGCAAAGATGAATGAGCATAAGCCTGAAACCATAGGTCAGGCATCGAGAATTTCAGGTATGACTCCTGCTGCTATCTCGATTTTATTAGTGCATCTGAAGAGACGTGGCTTACTTCGTAGAAAAGCTTCGTAATTTCTTACTCTTTTTCATGAATTGTTAGTAAGGGAAGCGCGAAAGGCTTCCCTTACTCTTTTGACGGCTTCATAATAGCTTGTTCATGCCGATTTAAGTTTGTTATTAAGGATTAATCCCGTGTTATCAGCCCTATTAGATGAATATCTAGCTGAAATGAATTTGACTGCCACCGAGCAGCAGAAGAAACAGCTCGTTGGATTTGTTGAGATGCTCAACAAATGGAATAAGGCCTATAACCTCACATCGGTTAGAGACCCTAAGCAGATGTTGATCAGACATATCATGGATAGTCTGGCTGTGTCGGCACATCTGGTGGGAAAACGCTTTATCGATGTAGGCACCGGACCGGGTTTACCTGGGATCCCCTTGGCAATAATGAATCCAGATAAACATTTTGTTTTATTGGATAGCTTAGGTAAACGAATTCGCTTTCAGAAGCAGGTTCAGTTTGATCTAGGTATCGAAAATATCAGCTCAGTAGAGAGTCGTGTCGAAGCTTATGAGCCAGAAGAAAAGTTTGATGGGGTACTTAGTCGAGCCTTTGCTTCTATCGAAGATATGCTGCATTGGTGCCATCATCTGCCCACCGATAACGGCTGTTATTATGCTCTTAAGGGGCAATTGGCAGAAGATGAGCTCGCTAAGATCCCTGAAGGTTATGAAGTCACTGATGTTATCGAACTCAGTGTTCCTCGTCTGGATGAACAGAGACACCTGCTAAGAGTGGTTAAAAAATAGTGTTTCAGTTGCTTTCTTTTAGTGATTCAAGCAACTTGGTATTGAATTTAATTGTGTCGATAACATATACGCGAAATACAGGATGGTATTGTGGGTAAAGTGATTGCCGTAGCTAACCAGAAAGGTGGCGTCGGAAAAACAACAACTTGTGTCAACCTAGCAGCATCTTTGGCCGCCACTAAGCGCAAGGTGCTTTTAATTGATCTCGATCCCCAAGGGAATGCGACCATGGGAAGTGGTATCGACAAGTATAGTGTCGAGAATACCGCTTATGAGTTGTTAGTCGACGAAAAATCTTTCGATGAAGTAGTTTATAGAGATACGAGCGGAAAATATGATCTGATCGCAGGAAACGGTGACGTTACTGCGGCAGAGATCAAGTTAATGGAGTTCTTCGCCCGTGAAATCAGATTAAGAAATGCATTAGCACCAATTAAAGACGATTACGATTACATTTTTATCGATTGTCCTCCTTCGCTGAACATGCTGACAGTGAATGCCATGTCGGCTGCCGATTCGGTTTTAGTCCCAATGCAGTGTGAATATTATGCATTGGAGGGCTTAACAGCCTTAATGGATACCATCAGTAAAATTGGTGCCATGGTCAATCCAGGTCTGCATATCGAAGGGATTCTGCGTACCATGTACGATCCCAGAAATCGTTTGGCTAATGATGTGTCCGATCAGCTTAAGCAGCACTTCGGTGAAAAAGTGTATCGTACCGTCATTCCAAGGAATGTCAGGTTGGCCGAGGCTCCTAGCTTTGGTGCACCAGCCATGTATTACGACAAGTCGAGTGCAGGCGCTAAGGCATATTTAGCACTGGCAGGCGAAATAATTCGCAGAGCGGAACAGCATCAAGAGCTAGAACAAGCTTAAATAAAGGCAGTGGAAATGACATTGAAAAAACGTGGGCTGGGTAAAGGTCTGGATGCACTACTCAGTACTAGCCATGCGGCAAGTAAGAAGTTGAATTCTGTTGAAGAAGCTGCAGAAGTTACGGCAAAAACAGATGACTTGTTAATGCTAGACATAGATTTGATGCAGCCAGGTAAGTACCAACCGCGTAAAGATATGTCTACCGAAGCACTCGAAGAGCTTGCCGAATCTATAAAAGCTCAAGGTATCATTCAGCCGATTGTTGTACGTAAAGTTTCAGCGACCATGTATGAGATTATCGCCGGTGAACGTCGCTGGCGTGCGGCACAAATCGCTAAGCTAGATAAAGTGCCTTGTATCGTCAAGCAGGTACCTGATGAAGCGGCTGTAGCCATCTCACTAATCGAAAATATTCAACGTGAAGACCTCAATGCAATGGAAGAAGCGATTGCACTCGATCGTTTAATGCGCGAATTTGAGCTGACTCATCAACAAATTGCCAATGCAGTGGGTAAGTCTCGCGCAACAGTTTCAAATTTACTGCGTCTCAATGGCCTCAATGAGCCAGTAAAACGTATGTTAGAGTACGGCGATATCGACATGGGTCACGCCAGAGCTTTGCTTGCCATCGAAGGTGATGAGCAAACTAATATCGCCAGACTGGTCTCTTCTAAAGAATTATCCGTTCGTGAAACTGAACGATTAGTTAATAAAACCTTAAACCAACCTGAAATAGCCGAAAAACCAGTAAAAGATCATGATGTCGCCCGTCTGGAGAGTCAATTAATTGAAAGGCTAGGTGCGAAAGTTTCCATTACTCATAATAAAAAGGGTAAAGGTAAATTAGTAATAAACTATCAAGATCTAGCTGAATTAGACGGTATTATCAATAAAATCCACTAAAAATCCCAAGTTAACGCCATATTATGTAATTTTGTGACATATGTTAAATTTGTACTTTTACATATTTGGCGTTAGATCACGGTAAAAGAGTCGATTTTCCTCAGCTTAAACTTGCTTTGAGAGCCTGAAAAGGTATACTTTCGCAAGCTTTTTTGTCGTTCGACAGTGTTCGGATATATGTAGTCCGGTCATCGAAACAAAAAGCGTTAATGCGGAGAGGATAAATTGAGTAAAGTTTTGGCTCGTCGTGGCCGGTGGTCTGCCTATAAGTTGGTTTTGATGCAGGCGGCGGTGGCTGGGAGTGCTTCGATTTTCTTTTTCGCTCTGTGGGGAGTTCAGTATGGCCTATCTGCCTTGGCAGGTGCTGCTATTGCTGTACTTCCTAATTTTGTATTCGCAACCCTAGCTTTCTCTCATACGGGAGCAAGTTCATCGGCAAAAGTTGTTAAGACTTTTTACTGGGGGGAAGCGGTAAAGTTGCTGTTAACCATAGCTATGTTTTCGTTAGTGTTTATCAATTGGAAGGTTGGATTTATGCCACTTTTTGTTTGTTATACCTTAGCGTTAATAGTGCATTGGACGGCTCCTTTATTTTTCAAGCAAAGTTAAGTGGGATGAATCATGGCTGCAACTGGTGAAGCGTTAACACCGCAGGGCTATATCCAGCACCACCTAACCAACTTAAGTGTTGGTGAAGGCTTCTGGACATGGCATATTGATTCGTTGTTCTTTTCGGTTGGGCTTGGTGTTCTGTTCTTATGGCTATTCCGTAGCGTTGGTAAGAAGGCAACTACTGGTGTTCCTGGCAAACTTCAATGTTTTGTCGAGATGATCATCGAGTTTGTCGATTCTAGCGTGAAAGAAACCTTCCATGGCCGCAACCCTGTTATTGCTCCGTTGGCACTGACAATTTTTGTTTGGGTATTCATGATGAACTTCATGGATATGGTTCCAGTTGACTGGATCCCATCACTGGCTGCTGCAGCTGGTATCCCTTACATGAAAGTCGTACCTACGACCGACTTAAACATTACCTTTAGCATGGCTATCGGTGTGTTTTTGCTGATTATTTACTACAGCATTAAAGTCAAAGGCGTTTCAGGTTTTGTTAAAGAACTGACAATGCAGCCTTTTAACCATTGGGCAATGATACCCGTCAACTTCCTGTTAGAGTCTGTTACTTTGATAGCTAAGCCAATTTCATTGGCACTGCGTCTGTTCGGTAACTTATATGCAGGTGAGTTGATATTCATCCTTATTGCGTTGATGTATGGTGCAAATATGGCACTTTCGGCTCTAGGTGTAACTTTACAGCTAGGTTGGTTGATTTTCCATATTTTGGTTATTACCTTACAAGCGTTTATCTTCATGATGTTGACTATTGTTTACTTAAGCATGGCACATGAAGATCATTAAGGATTGCTGTAAAACTTTTTTTACTAAATCATAAACTAACTAGATTTAGAATATTTGGAGATAGAGATGGAAACTGTATTAGGCATGACAGCTATCGCTGTTGCTCTACTAATTGGTATGGGTGCTCTTGGTACCGCTATCGGTTTTGGCCTACTAGGTGGCAAGTTCTTGGAAGGCGCTGCGCGTCAACCAGAAATGGCTCCTATGCTGCAAGTTAAAATGTTCATTGTTGCGGGTCTTCTCGATGCAGTAACTATGATCGGTGTTGGTATCGCATTATTCATGCTTTTCACTAACCCTCTTGGTGCAATGCTGTAATAAACGCTTCTGTCTTTAAACTAAATAGGAGGCTGTTGTGAATATCAACGCTACCCTAATCGGTCAGACGGTTGCCTTTATTATCTTCGTGTGGTTTTGCATGAAGTTTGTTTGGCCACCTTTGATGAATGCCATCGAAGAACGCCAAAAAAGGATTGCCGACGGTCTAGCTGATGCTGACCGCGCCGTCAAAGACCTTGAGTTGGCACAGGCGAAAGCTACTGACCAGCTAAAAGACGCCAAAGCTACTGCTAACGAGATCATTGAGCAAGCGAACAAACGCAAAGCTCAGATCGTCGATGAAGCAAAAGCCGAAGCAGATACTGAGCGTGCGAAAATCATCGCTCAGGGTCAAGCAGAAATTGAAGCTGAACGTAATCGCGTTAAAGAAGACTTGCGTAAGCAAGTTGCTGCTCTTGCCATCGCTGGCGCAGAGAAGATTCTTGAGCGTTCGATTGATGAAGCCGCCCACAGTGACATAGTTAATAAACTAGTTGCTGAACTTTAAATAAGGAGTTTGAGTTATGGCTGAAATAACCACCATCGCTCGTCCTTACGCAAAGGCAGCTTTTGACTTCGCTATTGAAAAGAATGCAGTAGATAGTTGGGCAGAAATGCTGAACTTCGCGGCTATGGTAAGTGAAAACGACACCATACAGCCTCTGCTATCTGGCGCACTATCCAGTGATAAACTGGCTGAACTCTTTATCGGAGTTTGTGGTGAGCAGATCAATGAGCAAGTTCAAAACCTGTTAAAGGTAATGGCTGAAAACGGTCGTTTAGAAACGCTACCTGCTGTATTTCAACTATTTGTTGAAATGAAACATGAATGGGCAAAAGAGATTGAAGCTAATGTAGTTTCAGCCACTGAGCTTACTTCAGTTCAGCAACAGGATATTAGTGTTTCTTTAGAGAAACGTCTAGCACGCAAAGTTAAGCTTAATTGCAGCATAGATGCCAGCCTTATTGCTGGTGTAATTATCACGGCAGGAGACCTAGTCATAGATGGCTCGGTTCGCGGAAAAATTTCGCGTCTGTCTGATACGCTGCAATCGTAATTGGGAGTTTGAGCATGCAACTGAATTCCACTGAAATCAGCGATCTGATTAAACAGCGGATCGAGCAGTTCGAAGTCGTTAGTGAAGCTCGCAACGAAGGTACTATCGTTGCAGTAAGTGACGGCATCATTCGCATCCACGGCCTAGCCGACGTGATGCAGGGTGAAATGATCGAGCTGCCTGGTAACCGTTATGCAATCGCGTTGAACTTAGAACGTGATTCTGTCGGTGCCGTAGTAATGGGTCCTTATGCCACTTTGGCAGAAGGCGACAAAGTTAAAACAACTGGTCGTATTTTGGAAGTCCCAGTTGGCCGTGGTCTATTAGGCCGCGTAGTCAACACATTGGGTGAGCCAATCGACGGAAAAGGACCTATCGACAACGATGGTTTCTCTCCTGTTGAAGTAATCGCACCAGGTGTTATTGAACGTAAGTCAGTATCTCAGCCAGTTCAAACTGGTTATAAAGCCGTTGATTCTATGATCCCAATCGGTCGTGGACAACGTGAATTGATCATTGGTGATCGCCAAATCGGTAAAACCGCTTTAGCAATCGATGCCATCATCAATCAGAAAGATACTGGTATCAAGTGTGTATACGTAGCTGTAGGGCAGAAAGCTTCTACTATTGCTAACGTTGTACGTAAGCTTGAAGAGCACGGCGCATTGGCGAACACCATTGTTGTTGTTGCTACAGCTTCTGAAGCTGCTGCACTGCAATACTTGGCTCCATACTCTGGCTGTTCAATGGGTGAGTACTTCCGCGACCGCGGTGAAGATTCACTGATTGTCTATGATGATCTTTCTAAGCAAGCAGTTGCTTATCGTCAGATCTCATTGTTGCTTAAGCGTCCACCAGGACGTGAAGCATATCCAGGTGATGTATTCTATCTTCACTCTCGTCTGTTAGAACGTGCTTCACGTGTTAACGCTGAGTATGTTGAGAAGTTCACTAAAGGTGAAGTTAAAGGCCAGACTGGTTCTTTGACTGCTCTACCGATTATTGAAACTCAAGCGGGTGATGTATCTGCATTCGTACCGACTAACGTAATTTCGATTACCGATGGTCAGATCTTCCTTGAAACTGACCTGTTTAACTCTGGACTACGTCCTGCTGTTAACCCAGGTATTTCGGTTTCTCGTGTTGGTGGTGCGGCTCAGACTAAGATCATCAAGAAACTGTCTGGCGGTATTCGTAGCGCACTAGCACAGTATCGAGAGCTTGCAGCGTTCTCACAATTTGCATCTGACTTAGATGATGCAACTCGTGCTCAGCTTGAGCATGGTGAGCGTGTTACCGAACTAATGAAGCAAAAGCAATACGCACCTATGAGCGTTGCCGATCAGTCTGTGTCTATTTTCTCAGCTGAAAAAGGTTACCTACAGAGCGTTGAGCTGAATAAGATCGGTGATTTCGAAGCATCTCTGCTCTCATACATGAACAGCGAGCATGCTGACCTTATGAAGACCATCAACGATACTGGCGATTATAACGCTGACATCGAAGGTGAGTTGAAGGCTGGCCTCGATAAGTTCGTCGAAACCCAAACCTGGTAAATCGAAGAGGTGTCGTAAGGCACCTCAGGTCCAGATTGGAGAGCAAAGATGGCTAACGCTAAAGAGATTAAAACCAAGATCGCGAGTGTTCAAAATACTCAGAAGATCACGTCTGCAATGGAGATGGTTGCCGCGAGCAAAATGCGTAAAGCACAAGATCGCATGGCAGCGAGTCGTCCATATGCAGAAAATATGCGTAAGGTTATCGGTCACGTGGCGCAAGGTTCTCTCGAATATAAGCATCCATATTTGGAAGTGAGAGAGGCTAAGCGTGTTGGTTACATAGTTGTGTCAACCGACCGTGGTCTTTGTGGTGGTCTGAACGTCAATCTTTTTAAGAAGGTTGTCGCAGACGTGAAGAAGCAAGGTGCAGCCGGAGCAGAAGTTGAATTCTGTCCCATTGGTGCACGTAGCATACAATTCTTCAATAGCTTTGGCGGAAAAGTATCTGCTTCTGCATCGGGTTTAGGCGACGCTCCGTCGTTGAAAGATCTGATCGGAACAGTACGTGTCATGCTAGAAGCATACAACGAAGGCAAGCTGGATCGTCTGTACGTGGTATTCAACAAGTTTGTGAATACTATGAGTCAGACGCCTGTGATCGAGCAGCTGCTACCTTTGCCTAAGTCAGAAGATGATGAGAAGTCTCATCATTGGGACTACTTATACGAGCCAGATCCAAAAGAGCTTTTGGATACCTTACTGGTACGTTATGTGGAGTCTCAAGTTTACCAAGGTGTTGTCGAGAATATTGCATCTGAGCAGGCGGCTCGTATGGTCGCCATGAAAGCTGCAACAGACAATGCCGGTGATCTTATCACTGACTTGGAGTTGGTCTATAACAAGGCCCGTCAGGCTGCGATTACGCAGGAACTGTCGGAAATTGTTTCAGGTGCCGCTGCCGTTTAGGCAAGGTAACAAATACAAGTTTTAGAGGATTTATCATGAGCACAGGTACTGTTGTCCAAGTTATTGGCGCGGTTGTGGACGTTGAGTTTCCACAAGATGCCGTACCTCAGATATATGACGCTCTAGAGATCAAAAGTGAAGGCTTGGTGCTGGAAGTCCAGCAGCAAATCGGTGGCGGTGTAGTTCGTACTATCGCCATGGGTTCTTCAGATGGTCTGCGTCGTGGTCTTGAGGTGACAAACACAGGTTCACCAATTTCTGTTCCGGTTGGGTCTGCGACTCTAGGCCGTATCATGAACGTATTGGGCGAGCCTATTGATGAAGCGGGTGCTATCGGTGAAGAAGATCGCTATGTGATCCACCGTGACGCTCCTTCATATGAAGATCAATCAAGCACAACTGAACTTTTAGAGACTGGCATCAAGGTTATTGACCTTATCTGTCCGTTTGCTAAGGGTGGTAAAGTTGGTCTGTTTGGTGGTGCTGGTGTTGGTAAGACCGTCAACATGATGGAACTTATTAACAACATCGCTAAAGCACACTCAGGTTTATCTGTATTTGCTGGTGTAGGTGAGCGTACTCGTGAGGGTAACGATTTCTACTACGAGATGGAAGATTCTGGCGTTCTCGATAAAGTGGCCATGGTATATGGTCAGATGAACGAGCCTCCAGGAAACCGTCTACGTGTGGCACTTACTGGTCTGACTATGGCTGAGAAGTTCCGTGACGAAGGTAAAGATGTACTTTTCTTCGTTGATAACATCTATCGTTACACCTTAGCGGGTACTGAAGTATCTGCACTGCTAGGCCGTATGCCTTCAGCGGTAGGTTACCAGCCAACTTTGGCTGAAGAGATGGGTGTACTTCAGGAGCGTATTACATCGACTAAGACAGGGTCAATTACCTCTGTTCAAGCCGTTTACGTACCTGCGGATGATTTAACGGATCCGTCACCAGCAACAACCTTCGCTCACTTAGATGCGACTGTTGTATTGTCACGTAATATCGCTTCTATGGGTATTTACCCAGCGGTTGACCCATTGGATTCGACTTCACGTCAATTAGATCCTCTGGTTGTTGGTCAAGAGCATTATGATATTGCTAACGGTGTACAAACCGTACTTCAGCGCTATAAAGAGCTGAAAGATATTATTGCGATTCTAGGTATGGATGAATTATCTGATGAAGATAAGACTACCGTAGCTCGTGCTCGTAAGATTGAAAAATATCTTTCACAGCCTTTCTTCGTAGCTGAAGTATTCACCGGTTCTCCAGGTAAGTACGTTTCTCTTAAAGACACAATCCGTGGCTTTAAGGGCATTCTAGAGGGTGAGTTCGATCACCTTCCTGAGCAAGCGTTCTACATGGTTGGTTCTATCGACGAAGCCGTTGAGAAAGCTAACAAAAAATAACTAGGTGTTCAGCACTAGTTTAAGGAGAACTGATGGCAGCCATGACAGTACAGCTTGATATTGTAAGTGCAGAAAGCAGCATCTACTCTGGTCTTGTAGCACACCTACAAGTTACCGGTGGAGAAGGCGACCTGGGTATTATGCCTGGTCACGCACCTCTGCTTACTAATATCAAACCTGGCATGGCGCGCATCGTCAAGCAAGACGGAAAAGAAGAGGTGTTCTACCTTTCGGGTGGTATCCTGGAAGTACAACCTTCTTCTGTTTCAGTATTGGCTGACGTCGTTATGCGTGCCGATGAAATTGACGAGCAAGCAGCTGTTGAAGCTAAACGCCACGCCGAAGCCGCTATGGCCGAAGCTGGTGCAGACTTCAATTATGCAGCTGCAGCAGTTGAGCTAGCCCAGGCTATCGCTCAGTTGCGTGTTGTCGAAACCATCAAGAAGAACATTGCCAGATAAGGTTATTGTTTGATGAAAAAAAGCGCCTAAGGGCGCTTTTTTTGTGTTTAAAGAAGGATGCTTACTGTCTCATCTCTTGTAACTTCAATACTTATTACCGTAGAATTAAACTCGAAAACTAGCAAGATTAAACTCAACTCTTGTTTTAGTGCCGACTTTCCTCTTTTTATCGGTCGTTAAGTTATCGCTCGCTTGGCTTAGTAATTCTAGCTGCTGATATAAGGTATTACTATCGGCATTGGGTAAAAACTGCCGATTCCAAAGAATGATACTATCGCTCGACTCATCAATACCTAGAGCAGGCTTGAGTAGAGCTTGGCTAAACATATTGTATTTTAGTAGCTGCTGTATATCGAAATTGTCCACTGGTCCAAGATTAGAAAACATTAATAAGTTATCGGTAGGCTGCTCTGTTAAATGGCAAATAATCTCTCCAATCTGCAAACTCATTACCTCTTCAATCTCGGTTGGTACATCTAATCCTAATGCTTTATATAACTCACTAATTACCAGTGTATATTGTTGACTCATGCTTGATATCCATCCTGTTTTACAATGAGACAAGTAGACCAAATAAGTGCGCTATTCACTATCAATAACGGAGGCTATTTTTTAGGTTATTAAGAAACATGACTCAACAATCAGAAACAACAAGAGCCAGTAATAGATTGCTGGCTCTTACACTTAAGAGAATATCAACCTCATATTAGCTAACTAAAGCTCTACTCTGTGAATTTGCTATTTCAGCCAATACATCAAGCTGCTTATCTGTCTGTACCATAATACCATTACGGCTAGTACGCATATCTGTCACGATAGACTCTAGGCTAGCTTTATTCGCAGGCTCTTGCATTGCCATCGCACCTAAAATTTGACCTGTACGGCCAACACCAGCACGGCAATGTACAACAGGTAGTAATTTATCAGGATCACCTACCGCACGACTTCCAATAGACTGATACCCGCTTAATTTTTCATCTGTTAGCTCTTTGATTTTGGCTGTGATTTTCAGAGTTACTTCAGCATCGACAGCAGTCATATCTTCCCAATTAGTGATATGAACAACTGGGACTTCAATTGATTTTTGGCCTGGTTCTCTAATTACTAGCTTATAAACATCGGCATGGATACCATCAAAATCGACAGTTTCAACTAATGAAGATTTAGTTTGCACACTGCCATATTGAGCAGATTTAGAAAAATAATCCTGCATTCCTTTCGTTGGATCGTTCATTTTACTTTGTTCAGTTAACACGGTTAACGACGGAGTGCGGTTTTGTACTAGCATCTTCAAGTGACTTTCAATCTGATGTGCTAATGGATATTGAGTCGCGATAGCAATATTTTTTCCACCAATATTGATTCGGTTAGCATTCAAGTCTGACGCAACATTTGTGTGTTGAGCTGATTGTATATCGCCAAACCGATTCAATTTCGAGGTACCAGGCTGTTGCTGCTGATAGAGATCTGGATGTGCCTTAGGGTTTAAGTTACCCCTAAGGTTGGTTAATCTTGAATCTAACTCTTGCCTATCAGCTTCCAGTGAAGATGGGGCCGTTGTCAGTACATTTCTTGCCGCATGAGTTTGTTGAGCTTGCGGTGAGTGAGTTGTGGCTCTGTAATCATCAATTTTAGCTTTTGCCGCCTCTAAGTTTGTTGTTCTAGCGAGCCCAACCCCTGGTAACTTAACACTAAATCCTTGCCCTGATGAACTAGGCCATATAGCCAGTGAATTTACTGCTTTATTGGGTTTACTAGATAAAATAAGCACATCATTACCTAGATGATTTTGAATACCATTCCCAATTTTTTCTAATGCTTGTTCTTTACTCTTGGCTGCTAAAAGCAGAGTTGAACCAGGAAGTTTCACCCCAAATGAGCCTGGTTTTCTGCTGCTAGGCCAAAAGGCGATGTTGTCACTCTTCATTTCTGTCGGTTTGAGACCTAATTCATCAATCTCAGAATAGAACATTTGAGCTACCTGAGAACCTTGCAAGCTATGGTTGCTTACATCTGGCGACGATAAGTGGGGATGACTAGCAAGAGCTTGTGGTCCACGCTCTAGCTGTGCACCTCTTGGAGGTACGGCTGGCGCTTGATCTGCCTGTTCTGCTTGCTCTCGCTTCACTGCGCCTAGAATAATTCCAGCAGCTTTTACTGTTAATTCTCCCTTTATTTCTTTTAGCACAAAGCCATCTTTTTCTGTATTCCCAGATCCAAGGGAAAACTTACCATCAGCCTGAGCGGCATATAAAGATCGTGTTTCATCTTGGGTTAAGGCAATATCTCGAACATGGGCTAAAAGTGCTTGAGCTGTTTGTGAGTCCGCTTTTGACACTCCAGTTTGCACAACCTTATTACCGAGCACGCCCATTCGAGTGTGACTGTTGCTTACATCTGCTTTAGTTATCTGATCAATGTAACTTGTTAGTAATTGTGCATTTTTCTGAACCTGAACTGTAATTGGCATATTGATGTCCTTTGTATTAACTTAGGCACATCATATTTTTTTATCGCTACCAATTTAGTCATTTTTAGCTTTAATTTTTGCAATTTTGGTTATTTATCGCGAAGTCACTTCAAACCTTCTTATCCCTCTCTATGTTTGTTATGCACATAAAAGCCTTAGGAATGCATGAAGCTTATATATAAAACTGTTATCTTATTACTGGATCCCAAGCTCCAATAAATTTCTTATAAGCATCAATTAGCAATAACCTTCTTCTTCGCTTTTCCCCCGTTTTTCCGTTAAAATCAGCCCCACAAAATTTACCCCCATTTTCTTTATTATTTTGATAAGCATTAGCTCAAGGATAACTCCATGGCACTAAACGTAGTGATTTTGGCCGCAGGCAAGGGAACCCGCATGCGCTCAGATCTTCCTAAAGTCTTACACCCTATTGCCCATAAGAGCATGGTACAGCATGTGATCGATACCGCTCATCAGGCGGGCAGTGATACGATTCAGTTAGTGTATGGCTACGGTGCGAATAAGCTACAGAGTGTCTTAGGTGAGCAGCAGCTTAATTGGGTGCTTCAGGCTGAACAGCTGGGCACTGGCCATGCGGTGGCTCAGGCTAATCCAAATATCAATGATGACGATACCGTGCTTATTCTTTACGGTGATGTGCCCCTTATTCAAGCATCTACACTCGATGCTCTGCTTTCTGCCCGTCTCGATAATGGTCTGGCGATTCTTACCGTTAATCTGCCTAATCCAACAGGTTATGGCCGTATAGTACGCGAGGAAGGCAAGGTAGTCGGCATCATAGAGCAGAAAGACGCCAATGCAGAGCAGCTTGGGATTAATGAGATTAACACAGGTATTATGGCAGCCCCTGGTAAGCAACTTAAAGCCTGGCTCTGCCAGTTATCATCAGATAATGCTCAAGGCGAATACTACCTGACAGATATCGTCGCCATGGCAAATAAAGACGGTGTGGCTATTACAACGGCTCAGCCTGAGTCGGCTGTTGAAGTTGAAGGTGCCAACAACCGAGTACAGCTGGCGCAACTTGAGCGTGCTTATCAAGCTCGTGCTGCCGAGAAATTGATGCTCGAAGGTGCAAATTTAAGAGATCCTGCACGTATCGACATCCGTGGTGATGTATCTGTTGGTATGGATGTGATGATCGACATTAATGTCATCATTCAGGGTAAAGTCACCATAGGTAATAATGTGACTATCGGTGCTGGCGCCATTCTTATCGATTGTGAGATTAGCGATAATGCCGAGATCAAGCCTTACTCTATCGTTGAGAATGCTAAAGTCGGTGTTAAAGCCAGTGCAGGACCTTTTGCTCGTCTTCGTCCAGGAGCTGAATTGAAAACGGATGCCCACATAGGTAACTTCGTTGAGATAAAGAAGGCCGTATTAGGCGAGGGTTCTAAGGCGGGCCATCTAGCCTATATCGGTGATGCACAAATAGGTGCTGGGGTGAATATAGGCGCCGGTACTATTACCTGTAACTATGATGGTGCTAACAAGCATCTCACTGTTATCGAAGATAATGTGTTTGTCGGTAGTGATACTCAGCTTGTGGCTCCTGTGACCATAGGTAAAGGTGCCACCTTAGGCGCAGGTTCTACTATAACCCGTGATGTAGCGGAGAACGAACTCGTGATAACCCGAGTTAAACAACGTCATCTCAGCGGTTGGGCAAGACCGATTAAAAAGCCTAAGTAGGCTATAAGCTTGAAGTAAATAATTTAAAAGCGACGTTAACAGGTCGCTTTTTTTGTTTTTGGCTTTTGGGGGAAACTTATTATTGAGTTTGAGGTATTTGTTGTAGCTATGAAAATCATTTCGTAAATAAGCGTATTTACCTAGTAACTTAGCACTAGATCACAGTCAAATGTAAATTTCCGTAAAGAAACTTAAATAAAAATAATTCTCATTTATATTGCTGCCAACTTTCGTTTTATATCGATATTGGGGTTGGCTGTGTCATTAGTTTCTCGTTCATTTAAAGTCTCACCACTTAGCATTGCAGTTGTCTCTGCCCTTGCTGTTTTTCCTGTTCTTGCTGAAGATAAAAGCGCAGAAGAGGCAAAGGCTGAAGCAGTTTCTACCGCAAATATCGAGCGTATCTCGGTAACGGGTCGCAGCTTTAATGACTACAAGGTTGGCAGTGCTTCAGGTGCTATGCGCGGCGACATTAGTCTTATGGATACGCCACAATCTGTTACGGTTATTCCTGATTTCGTTATCGATGAGCAGCTGGCTACTAACCTTTCTGAAGTATTAGTCAATGATTCCAGTGTGACTGGTGGCTCTGAGAAATGGAACCGTCAGGTATTCAGTATTCGTGGTTTTGAGCTTTCTTCTGGTTCTGGCTACTTGATCAATGGTCAGCAGCAGTGGTCTCACTACGTACAGCCGATAGAAACTCTGCAGCAGGTAGAAGTGCTTAAAGGCCCTTCTAGTATGTTGTATGGCCAATCTGGTCCTGGTGGCTTGATCAATATGGTGACTAAGAAGCCTACTACTGAGACTATTTTTGACCTTGGTTTCGATACCGATGAACATGGTTCTACCCGTTTTCAACTAGATGCTGGCGGTGCTATCAATGAAGCCGAGACGATTCGTTACCGCACTGTGCTGGTTAAGCAAGACACTAAATATTGGCGCGAATATCAGGACGGCAGTAACCAAGAGCGTGATCGCTGGTTAGGTTACCTGAACCTAGAATTTGATATTACCGACGATCTATTACTCTCACTTAAATACGATCATACCCAAGATAAGACAGGCATCGACCGTGGTGGTTGGTTAGATAGCAGCGGTGATTTGATCGGCGGAGAAGACATCATCTGGGATCAGCCATGGGCGTTTACCGATAATACTATTACTAATATGGGCGCCGATATCACCTACCACATCAGTGATGATTGGAAGGTAAAGGCGGGTTATAACGATCAGCAGTTTAATCGCCAGCGCCTGGACTCTTCACCGTCATTAATAAGTGGTTCAGAAGATCCATTTACCGACGGTTACACTGTTAGCCCATTCGATCGTTACGATGATTGGCAGCACAAGACGGGCTATGTCGATTTTATTGGTAATTTCTCGACTGGCGGGCTAGACCATCAGTTCCTGCTCGGCGCTAATATGTTGGATTATTATTATGGGCAGTTGAAAGAGTCAGGTGATAAGAAACAGCCTGTTATGCCTGGTCAGCCTATCCCTAGGCCAGATCTCGACTACAACAATGATCCTGATGGAAAATATGAGAGTGACTATAAGCATTATGGTTTCTATATTCAGGACTTGATCACCATTAACGATAGTTGGCAGGTATTGGCCGGTGTGCGTTATGACGAGCAGAAGAAAGAGGGTGAAGGTAACAACAGTTACGCTGTCTCACCTAAGTTTGGTGTTATCTATTCGCCTGCGGCTAACGGTAGCATCTATGTCAACTACTCTAAGAGTTTCACCCCGCAGGGTAGTGTCAATAACGATAAAGATGTGAATGACAAGATGAATCTGGAACCTGAATATGGCGAGCAGTATGAGATCGGCACTAAATGGGAGCTGTTTGACGGTAGCCTACTATTAACCGGTGCCGTATTCGATATCACAGTCTCCAATGTCACAGTCACTGAAGATTTGGAAGTGCCAACAGTTGACCATGAAAAGATCACCACGCAAAGCGGTGAGCAGCGTCATAAAGGTTTTGAGATGGGGGCTCAGGGTCAGGTCAGTGATAACTGGTTTATGACAGCCTCAATGATGTACCTAAATGCTGAGTATGTACGCCCCGAAAGTGACTCGCTTAATGGTATGACGCCTGTTGATGCACCTGAGTGGTCGGCTAATGTCTGGACTCGTTACGAGATGACGGATGCGCTGGCACTCAACTTCGGTGCCATCTATGTGGGTGAGCGTTTCGCTAATACAAGCAATACAGTGACTAAAGATGGTTACGTACGTTTCGATATGGGCGCGGCATACACCATGGATGTGATGGGGAGTGATGTCAGCGTTCGTCTGAATGTGAAGAACCTATTCGATACCGATTATTTGGCGGGTGGTACAACTACCGATGTGACGGTAGGTGAAGGACGTCACCTTGGTTTAGCGTTAGAAGCTAAGTTCTAAGTCTCACGTAAACGCATACTTTAGATTTTTACAAAGGCAGCCAACTGGCTGCCTTTTTCATTTCTGCTGTGCCCTTTATTAAATGTCCTTCCACCAATAATGAAGAAAGTATAATCAATTTATTTGTCTATAATCTGATTAATAAATTTGCAAAATAGTTTCGTTTGAATATAATTCCGCTTTCGAAACGAAACATAAGTGAAACTTCAATGACCAAACGTAATACTCAGCAACGACGTCATACCATAATCAGTCTCTTAAATGAGGATGGTGAGGTGAGTGTCGATGAGTTGGCATTACGTTTCGAAACATCAGAAGTCACCATACGTAAAGACCTAACAGCATTAGAAAAAACAGGCCTGCTACTGCGTCGTTATGGTGGTGCGGTTTCTGTTCCTCGAGAGATGACCCAAGTTGTCACCGAAGCTATTTCTGCTAATAAGCAGAATATTGCCAAGGCCGCTGCGAGACTGATAAAAGACCACAATCGCATCATCATAGATAGCGGCAGCACTACGTCGGGTCTAGTTCAAGAGTTGAGTCATAAACGTGGTTTGGTGGTGATGACCAATGCCTTGCAGCTTGCTAGTGCTATTCATGAGCTAGAGCACGAGCCGACGCTCTTGATGACGGGCGGTACTTGGGATCCCCATTCTGAGTCTTTTCAGGGCCAAGTTGCTGAGCAGGTATTGCGTTCCTATAACTTCGACCAACTGTTTATCGGTGCCGATGGCATAGATATCGAACGTGGTACCACCACTTTCAATGAGCTCACTGGGCTTAGTAAGGTGATGGCCGAAGTGTCCCGTGAAGTCATCGTTATGCTGGAATCGGACAAGATAGGTAGACGTATACCTAATCTGGAACTGCCCTGGGGTGATATCAGCGTTATCGTCACAGATGACAAGTTGCCCGATGAGGCGGCAGAAAAAATTTCCGAACAAGGCATACGTGTGATCGTGGCGCCTTATTCAAACTAATTAAAAATTTCGATTTTAACTTTCAATTTATTTAAAAATTTAGGTATCAATATGTGCGGAATTGTTGGCGCGGTAGCGCAAAGAGATGTGGCTGAAATACTGGTAGAAGGTTTACGTCGTCTGGAATATCGCGGCTATGATTCGGCTGGTGTTGCCGTTATTAATAACGCTGAGCTAACGAGTACTCGTCGTGTGGGTAAGGTTCAGGAGCTATCCAGTGCACTGGACGCCGCCCCTTTAAGTGGTGGAACCGGGATTGCCCACACTCGTTGGGCTACACACGGTGAGCCCAGTGAGCGTAACGCTCACCCACATCAATCCGAAGGTGATATTGCGGTTGTTCATAACGGCATTATCGAGAACCATAACAAGCTACGTGAAATGCTAAAAGGCTTAGGCTATAGTTTTGCGTCTGACACTGATACCGAAGTTATCTGTCATCTGGTTCATCATGAGCTTAAATCTAACGATAGCTTATTATCAGCGGTTCAGGCGACAGTTAAACAGCTGGAAGGTGCCTATGGCACTGTAGTTATCGATCGTCGCGACAGGGATCGCATGATAGTCGCTCGCTCAGGTAGCCCATTAGTGATTGGTTATGGCCTAGGTGAGAACTTTGTCGCCTCGGATCAGCTGGCACTACTGCCTGTTACCCGTTCTTTCTCTTTTCTTGAAGAGGGTGATGTTGCCGAAGTCACTCGCCGTAGCGTTGATATTTATGATGTGGACGGTAACGCCGTTGAACGTGAAGTAAAAGAGTCAGAAGTGACTCACGATGCCGGTGATAAAGGTGAGTATCGTCATTACATGCTTAAAGAGATCTATGAGCAGCCACGCGCCATTGCACATACACTAGAAGGACGCATAGCCGCAGGCCAAGTGTTAGACAGTGCCTTTGGTGAGAACGCGTCTGAGTTTCTGAAAGATATTAAACATGTACAGATCATCGCTTGTGGTACTAGCTATCATGCGGGTATGGCGGCACGTTACTGGTTAGAAGATTGGGCAGGTGTTTCATGTAACGTGGAAATTGCTTCCGAGTTTCGTTATCGCAAGTCGCACATGTTCCCTAATAGCTTGTTAGTGACTATCTCTCAGTCTGGTGAAACAGCCGATACCTTAGCTGCGCTGCGTCTGGCTAAAGAGATGGGCTACAAAGCAACTATGACCATATGTAACTCTCCGGGTTCGTCACTGGTACGTGAATCTGATATGGCTTACATGATGAAAGCCGGCGCTGAGATTGGTGTTGCTTCGACTAAGGCCTTTACGGTTCAGCTAGCCGGCCTGCTAATGCTGACGGCGGTTATCGGTCGTCATAACGGCATGAGTGCAGAACTACAGGCCAAGATCACTCAGAGTCTACAGTCTATGCCTGCAAAAGTTGAGCAAGCACTAGGGTTAGATGATGCCATTGCCGAGCTTGCTGAAGACTTTGCCGACAAGCATCATGCACTCTTTCTTGGCCGCGGCGATCAGTACCCCATCGCCATGGAAGGGGCACTCAAGCTTAAAGAGATTTCCTATATTCACGCAGAAGCCTATGCATCGGGTGAATTGAAACATGGTCCATTAGCGCTTATCGATGCCGATATGCCTGTTATTGTCGTCGCGCCGAACAATGAGTTACTTGAGAAGCTTAAATCTAACGTGGAAGAGGTACGTGCTCGTGGCGGTCTGATGTATGTATTTGCCGATGTGGACGCCGAATTTAAATCTGATGACACCATGAAGGTGATTCCAGTGCCTCATTGTGATGAGTTTATGGCTGCACTTATTTACACCATCCCAATGCAATTATTGTCATATCATGTAGCTTTGATTAAAGGTACCGACGTTGATCAGCCACGTAACTTAGCTAAATCAGTGACGGTTGAGTAGACCCATTTGTGCGTCATTGCTTATGGCGCACATTGATCACACTGAATGTACACCATTTCGATGCAGCAATTGTCATATCATGTTGCTTTAATTAAAGGTACCGACGTTGATCCGCCACGTAACTTAGCTAAATCAGTGACGGTTGAATAAGTCTTCTGTTGAGTCATAAAAAACCGCCAAAATGGCGGTTTTTTGCTTTATTAATGGCTAGATTATTCAGCTAAGCGGCGTTAACGGAAGGTGCTTGTGCTCACCTTTAGTTAGTTTTAATGTATGTGTATCGTCACGGTTTTTCTTATTTTGAGAGTTGAAGTTGTTTTTATTTGGTTAAATTTGATCTAAACCTGTGCTTGTTAGGTGTTAATTAAGGTTTATTTAATATTAAGTCCACTTTATCAGGGGTATTTGCTTTCATTCGATAGCCTCTTTTTGTTATTCTCCGCGCTATATCACGCTCTGAATATTTTTTATTCGATCAACTTAACTATTTTAAGCCCAGCCGGACACGTTCATTGAAATTAACTGTTTTCCAATTCCTTATTGAAAAGTTGAGCTCTGTAGCAAGCTTTACCAATTTAGGTAAGACAAACTTAACTCTATTTCTAGGGTCAGTGTTTTTGCTGTCTCTGTCTGACGGTTTATCTGTGTCTGTTGGTGGCTATGTTGATATCGGTGAATTGGTGGCTCTGAGTGATGGCTTGTTTGCTGAATGTCTGGGTGTGAGTCTTTTTAGCCTCTTGATTAACCCTTTAGTCATTGAAATCCTGTGGCGCTTAATCCACCTTATTTTCAAATATCTCAATAGCTTAGGTTTAAGTAACTGCTTCCCTGTATTATCTTCTCTTGAATTCAGCTCCATTGAGCATACGGCACACGGCTGCCGTGCCCCTCCCGCATAATCTTATCTTTCTCGTTCAAAATTTAGCTATTCGCTAATTTAAACAGATCTTTGAATTGTTGATTTGAGCCGGCTTAGGTTGGACTCTTTATGGATCACCAGTCTGTTTTATCTGCGTTAGGCCACAACTGTACGGCTACCCATCATCTATGGATTACGCCGTAAACCATTAAGGTTAGAGGAATCTTCCTTTGTTAATTAGAAATTTAAGTAAGGCTGCACTGGCTGCATTGACGTTTATGCTGGCTGGTTGTGAAGGCGGTGTGCTGGATCCCAAGGGACAAATAGGCATAGATGAGAAACATCTCATTATTGTGGCAACCCTCTTGATGCTGATTGTCGTTATCCCGGTTATTTTCATGACGTTATATTTTGCATGGAAATATAGGGATGGTCGCGATCACGAAATTTATGCTCCAAAATGGGCGCACTCGAAAACGATTGAAATCGTTGTCTGGATCGTGCCGATTATTATCGTGATTATACTGGGTGTCATTACCTGGACCTCTACACACGATCTGGATCCTTACAAGCCATTAGAGCATGAGGCAACACCTATCACGGTTGAAGTCGTTTCTCTCAATTGGAAATGGCTGTTTATCTATCCAGAACTGGGCGTAGCCTCGGTTAATGAGGTGGCTTTTCCTGCCAATGTGCCGGTTAATTTTAAAATCACCTCCGATACGGCAATGAATTCATTTTTCATTCCTCAGTTAGGTAGTCAAATTTACTCTATGGCAGGCATGGCGACTCAGTTGCATCTGATTGCTAATGAACCGGGTACCTTCGATGGCATCTCGGCTAACTATAGCGGTGCTGGATTTGCTGGTATGCAATTTAAAGCTATCGCGACGCCGACAGCAAAAGACTTCGACGCCTGGGTAGCCAAGCTTAAACAGCAGGGAAAGAGACTCGACCCTCAAAGTTATCAGCAACTCGCTAAGCCAAGTGAGAATAATCCTGTCGAATATTACGGCTCTGTGAGCAAGGGTATGTTTAAACATATCGTTATGCAGTATATGCATCACGATATGGATATGGACATGTCACATCAATCTGGACATTCAACCTCTAAACATGAGGGGGCGGAGTAATCATGTCTTTTTTCGGTAATTTAACTTTAGAATCAATTCCATATGACGAACCTATCATAATGGTGACCCTAGCGGTCGTCGCTGTGATTGGGGTGCTCCTTCTGGCTTTGATCACCAAATATAAAAAGTGGGGCGTATTATGGAACGACTGGTTCACCTCCGTCGATCATAAACGCTTAGGGATCATGTATATAGTGTTGGCATTTGTGATGCTGATCCGTGGCTTCTCTGATGCGATCATGATGCGTACACAACAAGCACTTGCTACCAATGGTGCCGCTGGTTACTTGCCGCCTGAGCACTATGACCAAATCTTCACGGCTCACGGCATCATCATGATTATCTTTATGGCTATGCCATTTATGATAGGCCTGATGAACATAGTGTTGCCATTGCAGATTGGTGCCCGGGATGTAGCCTTCCCATTCCTGAACAACTTAAGCTTCTGGCTCACCGCATCGGGTGCCTTGTTGATCAATCTCTCATTGGGCTTAGGGGAGTTTGCTAAGACAGGTTGGGTGGCTTATCCGCCATTGTCTGAGCTGTCGTTCAGTCCCGGAGTTGGAGTCGATTACTATATTTGGGCCTTGCAGATATCCGGCATAGGAACGACCTTAACGGGGGTTAACTTTATTGCCACTGTGCTCAAGATGCGTGCGCCTGGTATGAAGTTGATGCAGATGCCTATCTTCACTTGGACCTGTACCTGGGCCAACATTCTGATTGTGGCATCGTTCCCAATCTTAACCGCTGTGTTGGGCATGCTGACCTTAGATCGTTATCTGGGCTTCCACTTCTTTACCAATGATGGTGGCGGTAACGCCATGATGTATATCAACCTGTTTTGGGCTTGGGGTCATCCGGAAGTCTATATTCTGATTTTACCTGCCTTCGGTATCTTCTCTGAGGTGATATCGACGTTCACTTCTAAGCGCTTATTTGGCTATAAATCTATGGTTTGGGCCAGTGGAGCCATCTCCATCTTAGGTTTTATCGTTTGGTTGCATCACTTCTTTACCATGGGGTCGAGTGCTAACGTTAACGCCTTCTTTGGTGTGATGACCATGGTCATTGCTGTGCCAACCGGGGTTAAGTTATTTAACTGGTTGTTTACTATCTATCGCGGGCGTTTGCGATTGACAGTGCCTGTGTTGTGGACATTAGGCTTTATGACGACTTTCACCATAGGTGGTATGACTGGAGTCTTGTTGGCCTTGCCGGGTGCCGATTATGTATTGCATAACAGCTTGTTCTTAATCGCTCACTTCCATAACACCATCATAGGTGGTGCGGTATTTGGTTACTTTGCGGGCTTCGCTTATTGGTTCCCGAAAGCCATGGGCTTCAAGCTTAATGAGCGCTTAGGCAAGGCATCATTCTGGTGTTGGCAGATAGGTTTCTACGCCGCCTTTATGCCTCTGTATGTGCTTGGTTTCATGGGCATGACTCGTCGTATCAGTCACACAGATAATCCTGCTTGGAATTTCTGGATCTATTTTGCAGCTGTGGGCGCCTTTATCATCTTCATCGGCATCATATTGCAGTTTGTACAACTGTATGTGAGTTTCCGTGATCGTGAGCAAAACATGGATACCACAGGCGATCCATGGAATGGCCATACATTAGAGTGGTCAACGTCATCACCGCCTCAATTCTATAACTTTGCTAAGGACCCTCAGGTGTCTGATATAGACAGCTTTACCGACATGAAGGAGAAGGGTGAGGCTTATCAGCGACATGAAAGTTATCAGCCAATTCATATGCCTAAAAATACCTCTAGCGGTATCTTGATGGCCTTAGGTATTACCGCCGCAGGTTTTGCTGCTATTTGGCATATTCTTTGGTTGGCTATCGCCGGAATGCTGAGTGCCTTCGTGGTGTTCTTGTTCCGTGCTTATAGCAATGACCATGATTATTACGTTCAACCTGATGAAATTGCCAGAATTGAAAATGCGCACTTAGATAAGGTTGCAAGGGGGCTGACATGAGTATTGCTATCCGAGCAGATATAGAAGTTGTACAGGCTGATGAGCATCATGACGAACATCATGATACCAGTGGTAACACGCTATTAGGTTTCTGGATTTATCTGATGACCGATTGCATCTTGTTTGCCTCGGTTTTCGCGACCTATGCCGTGCTCTATATGAATACCGACGGTGGTGTTTCCGGTAAAGATATTTTCGAATTAAACTTCGTCGCAATCGAAACCGCTGCACTTCTGATCAGTAGTATTACTTTTGGTTTCGCTTTAATTTGCGCTAAACATCAGAAGAGGGCTGCAACCTTGATCTGGTTGTTGATCACTTTTGCCTTAGGTTGCGCGTTTATCTCCATGGAAGTCTATGAGTTCCATCATCTGATCGAGCAGGGTAATGGACCTCAGCGTAGTGCATTTCTGTCAGCTTTCTTCGCCTTAGTTGGCATGCATGGTTTGCATGTGACAGCCGGACTTATCTGGATGGCGATCATGATGTTTGAAGTCATTAAGTCAGGTTTAAATAATCGCAGCATCACACGTTTGGGCTGCTTAAGCTTGTTCTGGCACTTCCTGGATGTGGTTTGGATCTGTGTCTTTACCGTGGTTTATTTATTGGGGATGCTGTGATGAGTCAAACACATACAAGTGAAAGCCTTACTTCAGATGATTTCATGGCTAGCGTTAAGTCTTATCTCGTTGGCTTTGTACTGTCGATTATCTTAACTGGCATTCCATTTTGGGCGGTCATGACACATCACTTCGAGAAACCTCTCACCTTAGGTTTAGTGCTAGTGATGGCCATAGTGCAGATAGTGGTGCATTTAAAGTACTTCTTGCACTTGGACTTCTCTAAAGAAGGCAAGATCAATACATTCTCATTTCTGTTCACCGCCCTGATTATTGTCATGGTCGTGGGCTTATCTGTGTGGATCATCTACGCAGCTAACGCTTTGATGATGTAGGGAAACAATCATGAATAGTCAAGGTTTGAGTATGTCTGCAAAATTGAAGTCACGTCTACAAGCTTATGTTCAGGTCACTAAGCCTGGCATTATCATGGGGAATCTGATTTCTGTCGCTGGTGGCTTCTTGTTAGCCGCTAAGGGCAATGTGGATTTGACCTTGATGTTTACAACCATGATTGGCTTGTCCTTGGTGGTAGCCTCGGGGTGTTCGATCAATAATTGTATCGATCGTGACATCGATGCCAAGATGAAGCGAACCCGTAATCGAGTCACTGTGACCGGGGAGCTATCAGTGCGTGCCGTGATGATTTATGGCATAAGCTTAGGTATCATCGGTTTTAGTTTGTTGGGGATATTTACCAATAGCTTGGCGGTTCTGTTTGCCGCCATTGGTTACCTGGTCTACGTGGGTGTTTATAGCCTGTATATGAAGCGTCATTCCGTATATGGCACCTTAGTAGGTAGCTTCTCTGGTGCCGTGCCGCCGGTTGTTGGTTATTGCGCCGTCAGAGGTGAGATGGATGCGGGAGCCGCCATTTTACTGCTGATGTTTAGCCTATGGCAGATGCCACACTCCTATGCCATTGCCATTTTTCGCTTCAATGATTATGCCGCCGCCAATATTCCTGTGTTACCAGTGGCGGAAGGGATCACTAAGGCAAAATTGCATATTGTGCTCTATATTGCGGTATTTGCCTTAGTCAGTGCCTTGCTGCCATTGGCAGGTTATACGGGGATCGCCTTTATGGCGGTTACCTGTGCTACCAGCTTGTGGTGGCTAGCTATGGCATTGAGAGGTTATCGCCATGGCATCAATCTGCAGAGCTGGGCACGTCAGGTGTTTGGTTTTTCCATCGTAACCATTACCGCCTTGAGTGTGACCATGGCTTTGGATTTTCAATTGGTAACACAGACACCCTTGTTAACCTTGGTGCAGTAATTCTCAGTTTTAAGCCGTTAAAAACCGCCTAAATGGCGGTTTTTGTTTAAGTCGATTAAAACTCAATTAGCCGAACTCACCACTGACATAGCCTTGAGTACGTTTGTCGCTCGGTTGATTAAATACTTGAGAGGTTTCACCGTGTTCAACCAGCTCGCCCATCCAGAAGAAGGCTGTCTTATCTGAAATTCGCTTCGCTTGATTCATAGAGTGAGTCACGATAACAATAGTGAACTTTTTACGCAGTTCATCCATCAGCTCCTCAATCTTGTGAGTGGCAATAGGGTCCAGTGCACTGGTGGGTTCATCCATTAAGATCACTTCTGGCTGCATCGAGATAGCCCTGGCAATACAAAGACGTTGCTGCTGCCCGCCCGATAGGCCAAATGCGGCAGAGTCCAGGCGGTCTTTAACTTCGTCCCACAGTGCGGCGCTTCGCAATGACTCTTCAACCACAGCATCTAACTTACTTTTATCTTTGACCCCTTGTGCTTTTAA
Organism: Shewanella psychrophila; assembly: GCF_002005305.1. NCBI lineage: Bacteria > Pseudomonadati > Pseudomonadota > Gammaproteobacteria > Alteromonadales > Shewanellaceae > Shewanella > Shewanella psychrophila. Next base: position 6,325,896 of record NZ_CP014782.1, on the reverse strand, counting down.
ACCAAAGGCGACATTTTCATAAATACTCATGGGGAAAGGGTTTGGCTTTTGAAATACCATGCCGACACGCATTCTAAGCTGTTTCACATCGACATCCGCATAGATGTTTTCTCCATCAAATTTAACGTCGCCAGTGATCTTTACCCCTTCAACCAGATCGTTCATGCGGTTCAGGGTTCTGAGTAGCGTCGACTTGCCGCAACCTGAAGGTCCAATAAGTGCCGTCACTTGACGTGATGGGATCTTCAATGAGATATCTTTCAGTGCGTGGTTATCGCCATAGAAAAGGTTGAGATTACTCACTTCTAATTTATTCATGTTACAGGCCTTCATTAAGATGCTTTATTAATACGCGTGGCAATAAACTTGGTTGCCAGGTTTAAAATTAGAACGAGTACAATCAAGACTGTTGCGGTTGCATATGCCTGATCCCATTCATGTTGAGTAAAGAGTTCTTGGGTCAGTTTATATAAGTGTACGGTCAAAGTGCGGCCAGAATCTAACACTGACTCAGGTATTTGAGTCACCATGCCTGCGGTTAAGAAAACCGGCGCCGACTCGCCTATGACACGACCTATGCTCAATATCACAGAGGTGACGATTCCCGGCATGGCACTAGGTAATATCAGGCGCCATATGGTGTAGATTTTTGAGCTACCTAAGGCGTAGCCCCCTTCACGGTAACTCATAGGTACTGCGAGTAGTGCTTCTTCTGTAGTACGAATAAGTACAGGGAGTATCAACATCGCTAAGGTAAGTGAGCCTGCTAGTATTGAGAAACCTAAGCCTAAGGTGGTAACGAAGAAAGTCATGCCAAATAGGCCGTATACGATAGAGGGGATACCCGCTAAAGATTCGGTACAGAAGCGAATAGTCTTGACTATTTTACTACCAGGTTTGGCATATTCGGTGAGGTAGATGGCGGTCATTATGCCGATAGGTGCCGCTATCGCCAGTGATAAGCCCACCATGTAAACAGTCGAGACTATCATGGCCCATATCCCAGAAGCTTCACCTATGCGGGTGTAGGAACTGGTGATAAATTCCCAGCTAACATGAGTCAGACCATTACTAAGAATATGCCACACGACCCAGAGTAGAAACAGAATAGTGATAGCTGCTGCGCCCCAAATAGCGGCGAGTAATAGCTTGTCTTGAACATCTCTGTTGAAAAAACGCTTATCTTGAAGCATTAGTAGCTCCTCTTACGGTTCAGGTATAGCAAGCTTGCGTTGAGTAACACGATAAACACCAAGAGCACTATGCCAGTAGAGTAGAGAGCACTCGAATGAATACCTGTGGCATAAGACATCTCCATGGCTATGTTAGCAGTCAAGGTTCTTGCTGGTTCAAGCAGGGAACCCGGCATAGCGGGAGCATTACCCATGACCATGATAATGGCCATGGTCTCGCCGATTGCACGGGCAATACCCAGAGCCACGCCGGTAAAGATACCACTGCGGGCGGCTGGGATAAGTACTTTGAATATGCTGTAGATATGGGAAGCACCTAATGCCAGCGCTCCTTCTTTATAAACACTAGGTAGTGCCCGTAATGAAGTTTCTGAAATGGTGATAACCGTAGGCAGAATCATTATTGCCAGTACTATGATCCCAGCTAGAATCGTATTACCAGCCGGAATATTAAACAGTGTCTCTATGGCTGGTACTATGATGACCAGACCAAAAAAACCATAAACGACCGATGGAATACCTGCAAGTAGCTCCACCGCTGGTCTTACTATATTGGCCAGCCATCTTGGGGCAAGCTCGGCGAGAAAAACAGCCGTAAGAATTGCAATAGGAACACCTATGATTACCGCGCCTGCCGTAGAGATAAGCGTGGCGATTATCATGGGGAATATGCCGTATAAGGCTGGTGGTAGCCACTCTTTCCCAAGCACAAGATTTAATACGCCAGCTTCTTTAAAGGCGGGTAATCCTTCTTGAAAGACAAACCAACCTATGGTCGCGACTGAAATCACTCCAACCATAGCGCAAGCAAGAAAGAGTAGATGGAAGAATCGTTCCTTCCAATCAAATGTTTTTGCAGGAGCGAGCTCTAGTCCTGTGGTACGGACTTTACTTGCTGTATTCATCACTTTGCCTCGGGAGCACTTGTTTAGTTTATTTGTGAGATAGGTATTAAAAATAAAGAATTTAAGCAATAAAGAGGAGCTAGGCTCCTCTGTTTCTTAATCTACTTATTACTGAACTCGGATATATCCTTCTTCGGCAACTATGCTCTGTCCATCTTCAGACAGTATGTAGCTAATGAAGTCCTGAGCATTGATATGTGCATTCTTGTCCATTAACACTATGAATGGACGAGCAATTTGATAATCACCAGCGGCGATATTGGTATCTGTTGCGGCAATACCGTTTACATCTACTGCACGAAGGGAGTCATCTACGCTACCCAATGATATGTAGCCTATGGCGTAAGGGTTGTTGGCTACAATTGTCTTTATCATGCCATTACCATTACCTACTTGAGCCCTAGGCGAGATTGCTGTGACTTTATGGCCGTTAACTGTACGTTGAAGTTTCATTATCTCTTCGAAAGCGCCACGAGTGCCAGATCCATTTTCACGAGTGACAACGACAATTGGTTTAGCTTCGCCGCCAACTTCACTCCAGTTGTTAATCTCACCACGGTAGATCTGCGAGATCTGTTCTTGAGTTAGGTTTTGTACCGGATTGGCATTGTTGACAGCCGCAGCAATACCGTCTCTTGCTATGACGATTTCTTTAGTATCTGAGTTCAATTCACTCTGCTTAACATTACGAGATGACATTCCTATCATGCTGGTGCCATCTTTGGCTGCACGGATGCCAGCAGAAGAGCCTGTGCTCTGTACTTCAACGTTCTTGCTCGCTATTTTTTGGTAGTTCTCGGCGAGAACTTCCATTACATGTGCAACAGAGGTCGAACCCGATACCGTCACAGTACTTGCCTGAGCAAGTGGTGCTGTCAATAAGCTAACAGCGGCTAATAAACCAATAACTTTTTTCATCACAAGTTCCACTCTTATTAAATTGTCATACAAGTTCAAATTAGGACTTCCTCACTGGAAGCAAGCGCATTAAGACAGACTTATATGACAGTTAAGTTACAGTGTTTTCGAAGGGGAGGAATCATGATGAAGTGAACAATAGGCTTGATCGTTTTTTGTTACTGGTTTGTAGGTTTTACTCTGTTTGTACAGATTTTTATACGGAGAATTATTAAGGTTAGATATGAGTCCATGATTTAGTAGCTACGGGAGCTTGGATCAAATTATGAGACTATATATAGGTATGTTACTCGTGGTACTTATACTGGGTTAAGCTTATTTTAAGTTTGGTTGTGGCATTTGTTAACAAGTCTATTTAGCTGCTAATTGATAAATTTTTTGTGAAGCTTTTATGACAGCAGCTTGTCAGCTATCTGTTGGTGGCGTTGGTTACATTTGGCATCAGCATGACCAGTCGTTAGCTGACTAAAATGAGTTAATAGTCGGCTCTAGACTTACTCAAAGCCAGTAATCTAGCTTACGAGCAAGTTTTCTTGTTGGCTCTCTATTCTCTTCCATACTTTTTCATGGAAGTAGAAAACAACCGTATTAATAGCTGGCTCTACTAGAGCAACGGCTCCGCCTATTATTACACTGCCAGTTAGTAGATAGGTCACAGTAAATGCGACAGTGAAATGTAATAGGGCAAAGGTGAGTGTTTTAGTCATGGTGAAAGCCTCTCTATAAGATTTAATTAAATGATAATCATTACTATCTTCAGGGTAAAGAGGGTTCACTAGATGAGTTTAATTACATTAACCGATTAGAATTTGACCTTGACGCTTGTTTTGTCTATATGCGGGATGATTCTCTAGCCAGGAAAATCATAAAGCCATCGTTATTGATGGCTTAGTATTACTTACGTTCAGAATATAGAGGTGTTAGTAGTGCCAGGGGAATTTACTGAAGTCTTGATCGCGCTTCTCCAGGAAGGCATCTCTTCCTTCTTTCGCTTCTTCGGTTCCATAGGCTAAACGTGTGGCCTCTCCAGCAAAGAGCTGCTGACCAACCAGGCCGTCATCGGCCATATTGAAGCCATATTTCAGCATGCGCATCGCCGTTGGTGATTTAGAGTTGATCTCTTTTGCCCAATTTAGCGCTTCAATTTCAAGATCTGCATGAGGGATAGAGCGGTTGACCATGCCCATGTCGAAAGCTTCATCGGCGCTGTAGTTAAAACCAAGGAAGAAGATTTCTCGGGCACGTTTCTGACCTATCATCTTCGCTAAGTAGGCACTGCCATAACCTGAATCGAAACTTCCTACATCTGGGTCAGTCTGTTTAAAGATGGCATGTTCCTTCGAAGCCAGAGTCAGATCACAAACGACATGTAGACTATGGCCGCCTCCTACGGCCCAACCTGGGACGACTGCAATAACCACCTTAGGCATAAAGCGGATTAAGCGTTGAACTTCGAGTATGTGCAGACGACCCATACGTGCGGGATCTGGTTTACCGCCTTCGGCACCTTCATATTTGTAGCCGTCTTTACCACGAATGCGCTGATCGCCGCCTGCACAGAAAGCCCAACCTCCATCTTTAGCCGAGGGACCATTGCCTGTAAGTAAGACACAGCCTACATCTGACCATTGCCTAGCATGATCCAGAGCAGTGTAGAGTTCATCAACAGTTTTAGGTCTGAAAGAGTTTCGGCACTCAGGACGGTTGATAGCAACACGTACCGTTCCCTGATCTTTAGCTCTATGGTAAGTAATATCTTCGAAATCGAATCCGGAAACCTGTTCCCACAGAGTGGGATCAAATATGTCTGAAACCTGCTGGGTCATTGCTCTAGCCTTTTTAACGTTATACCTAAATGGCATTTGTGTCCAAAGGCTAGGCGGAAACAGAACCTAGGTCAATCCTAGGCTGGGATAAATGCCGATTGAATCCAGGATCGTAAATAAGGCGACTAAGATTATTTGATAGGAGTTACCTGAGTTTGTCGCAGATATATTGCAGGTTATCTCGGCTTAGGCTCTCGTGTCTTGGTGCTGAGCCGCTACAATATTCATCCTTAAACGTTTGTACACTGTATTCCGATTCCAATATATCATCGAGTGCGCCTAGTTCCCCGGTAGACATGCGTTGGGATATCTCTTTCTTAAGTTGAGATGTCTTATTATCCACTCTGATGATCTTAGTGCCTCTCATGGCATCTAGCTTACGCTCTATCTTCAGCAGAAGAGCATCTGTTTGTGCCATAGGCTCATCTAGCTTATTGGTTTCAGTTGCCAGGTAATACAGTACACCAGCTCCTAACCCTAATATTATCCAGCCTCTCATTTTTAAATCCAACTTTGTTTATTAGATGTACTATAGAGGTATAATAAGCTAATTTTCGTGCAAGATTAAAGCGGTAAGGTTACAAAGATGAGCATTGAGTCTAATAATAAGGATTATTCTAAGGCTAAGCGGATTAAAATCCACCAACCGGATGCTAGTAAAGCAGATCGATTTAACCCTCGCAATAGAATTTACGTTAGAGCTATCAACGGCCTGTGGACTAAACTCAGGAGAAGACTAGGTTGGGTTACTATGTCATTTTTCCTCATACTTCCTTGGATCCCATGGGGAAACCGTCAGGCGGTGTGGTTTAACTTGGCTGAACAGAAGTTTCATATTTTCGGACTCACCATTTGGCCGCAAGATCTGACACTCTTAGCTGCACTATTTACCATAGCCGCATTCGGACTCTTCTTCGTAACGACTTATCTTGGTCGGGTTTGGTGTGGGTACACTTGCCCTCAGACGGTTTGGACCTTCATCTTCATCTGGTTCGAAGAGAAGTTGGAGGGGGCGAGAAATAAGCGAATGAAGTTAGATCAGTTGCCCTGGAATTTTAATAAATTGTGGCGTAAGACAGCTAAGCATACGGCGTGGATAGCGATGTCCTTGCTAACGGCAATGACCTTCGTCTCCTACTTTGTTCCCAGTAGAGAGGTATATATAGAGGTCTTTACCTTAAATGCGACCGGAGGCATCTATTTCTGGGTGGTACTCTTTACCTTAGCTACCTATGGTAATGCTGGCTGGATGCGAGAGATCATGTGTATTCATATATGTCCCTATGCTCGTTTCCAGGCTGTGATGTTTGATAAGAACACCTTTATAGTTGGTTATGATACTAAAAGAGGCGAGACTCGGGGTCCTAGATCCCGTAAGGCTGATCCCAAAGAGCTTGGTTTGGGTGACTGTATCGATTGTGATTTGTGTGTTCAGGTTTGTCCCACTGGAATCGACATCAGGAATGGTCTGCAATATGAATGTATTAACTGTGGTGCCTGTATCGATGCATGTGACAACACCATGGATAGAATGGGATATAACAAAGGCTTAATCTCATATACCACAGAGAATAAGCTCGACGGTATTAAAGAGAAGGTCCTTAGGCCCAAATTAGTCGGCTATGGGGTGATGTTAACGGCGATGATATTGGTCTTTGTCTATGCAAGTGCCACTATTGCACCTGTAAGGTGCGATATCATACGAGATCGAAATCAGCTATTTAGAGTCAACAATGACGGTTTGATTGAGAACACCTTTACCATAAAGGTCCTCAATAAAACCGAACAGGCTCACGAATATAAATTGTCGGTGGAAGGTTTACCTGAGTATCAATGGTTTGGTCCACAACAAGTCAAAGTGGCAGCAGGTGAAGTGTTAAACTTGCCGGTCAGTGTTGCAGTCGACCCTATCGAACTTTCACGTCCCATGATCAAAATTAAATTCAAGGTTACGACAATGAATACTGCAGACAATGAATTAATAGAAGCAACACAGGAATCCCGCTTCTTTAGCCAATAGCATTCGTCAATAGTATAAACACCGCTCGCTATTGGCTAAATCAATAGCGAGTAAAGAATACATTAAAGGAGCTAAGGCTCCTTTTTCGTTTATATAGTCCTTTTAAAGTACATATATGTCGCTTAAATAAGCTTATCGCCCGTTAAACATCCACTCAGTAGTTATTAGTTAACTTTCTTAAGATTAGCCCTTGCGCTCTGGACTGACATGCCTATAATGCGCATCCACTGACACGGCAAACAAGTCTTCTTAAACAGAAGCTGAAACCCAGTCAGGGCAACAAGTAAGCGCTTGAAAATTTAATTTTTAAAAGCCCTTGACGCCAACCTCGGAGAGTGTAGAATACGCCTCCTCAAGCCAACGACCTAGCGTCAAGGCTGCTGCTGAAAGATTCGCTCTTCATGTTAGCAACGCTCTTTAACAATTCAAAACAAGAAATCTGTGTGGGCACTCACAGGTGTTGAGTTATTCGAAATTACCTTCTGTTCTTCGGAATGTCGGTAATCAAAAATTTAACTCGATGAAGCTCTTTTTAAGAGTAACTGGAGTGACCATAGCAATATGTAAACTTATGAATCGCAAGATTCATTAAACAGTATAATTCATTGAGCCGATGTCATTTTCGAAAGGAAGTGCATCAAAAAACTTTAATTGAAGAGTTTGATCATGGCTCAGATTGAACGCTGGCGGCAGGCCTAACACATGCAAGTCGAGCGGAAACAGGAAGTAGCTTGCTACTTTGCTGTCGAGCGGCGGACGGGTGAGTAATGCCTAGGGAACTGCCCAGTCGAGGGGGATAACAGTTGGAAACGACTGCTAATACCGCATACGCCCTACGGGGGAAAGGAGGGGACCTTCGGGCCTTTCGCGATTGGATGTACCTAGGTGGGATTAGCTAGTTGGTAAGGTAATGGCTTACCAAGGCAACGATCCCTAGCTGGTCTGAGAGGATGATCAGCCACACTGGAACTGAGACACGGTCCAGACTCCTACGGGAGGCAGCAGTGGGGAATATTGCACAATGGGCGAAAGCCTGATGCAGCCATGCCGCGTGTGTGAAGAAGGCCTTCGGGTTGTAAAGCACTTTCAGCGAGGAGGAAAGGGTAGTAGTTAATAACTGCTATCTGTGACGTTACTCGCAGAAGAAGCACCGGCTAACTTCGTGCCAGCAGCCGCGGTAATACGAGGGGTGCAAGCGTTAATCGGAATTACTGGGCGTAAAGCGTACGCAGGCGGTTTGTTAAGCAAGATGTGAAAGCCCCGGGCTCAACCTGGGAATTGCATTTTGAACTGGCAAACTAGAGTCTTGTAGAGGGGGGTAGAATTTCAGGTGTAGCGGTGAAATGCGTAGAGATCTGAAGGAATACCGGTGGCGAAGGCGGCCCCCTGGACAAAGACTGACGCTCAGGTACGAAAGCGTGGGGAGCAAACAGGATTAGATACCCTGGTAGTCCACGCCGTAAACGATGTCTACTCGGAATTTGGTGTCTTGAACACTGGGTTCTCAAGCTAACGCATTAAGTAGACCGCCTGGGGAGTACGGCCGCAAGGTTAAAACTCAAATGAATTGACGGGGGCCCGCACAAGCGGTGGAGCATGTGGTTTAATTCGATGCAACGCGAAGAACCTTACCTACTCTTGACATCCACAGAACTTTCCAGAGATGGATTGGTGCCTTCGGGAACTGTGAGACAGGTGCTGCATGGCTGTCGTCAGCTCGTGTTGTGAAATGTTGGGTTAAGTCCCGCAACGAGCGCAACCCTTATCCTTATTTGCCAGCACGTAATGGTGGGAACTTTAGGGAGACTGCCGGTGATAAACCGGAGGAAGGTGGGGACGACGTCAAGTCATCATGGCCCTTACGAGTAGGGCTACACACGTGCTACAATGGTCGGTACAGAGGGTCGCAAAGCCGCGAGGTCAAGCTAATCCCACAAAGCCGGTCGTAGTCCGGATCGGAGTCTGCAACTCGACTCCGTGAAGTCGGAATCGCTAGTAATCGTAGATCAGAATGCTACGGTGAATACGTTCCCGGGCCTTGTACACACCGCCCGTCACACCATGGGAGTGGGCTGCACCAGAAGTAGATAGCTTAACCTTTCGGGGAGGGCGTTTACCACGGTGTGGTTCATGACTGGGGTGAAGTCGTAACAAGGTAGCCCTAGGGGAACCTGGGGCTGGATCACCTCCTTACCTATACGACTAACTCAACTCTGAGCATGTAAAGTGCGCTGAGTGTCTACACAGATAACTTGTTCTTGTTAGAGCAAACTAATTCTCCAAGCGAGATTTAGCGTTCTTTAAAAATTTGGAAAGCTGATAGTGTTAATGTGAAAGGGACTATTGTGAAAGATATTTCGTAAGAAATAACGATTACAGTAGTTAATAGCATTAGCGCGAAAAATAAATAATTGAGTTCTCAAACACTTAAATCAAGTGCCGACTCATTCATTAGAGATTCTTGTAAGAAAAGGTCTTTAACGATTGAGTCATGAGTATTCTTTTGGCGAAAGTAAACACCATTAGTTGCAATGTAATTTATATGAGTTTCAAACTTATGTGGGTTGTATGGTTAAGTGACTAAGCGTATACGGTGGATGCCTTGGCAGTCAGAGGCGATGAAGGACGTAGTAACTTGCGAAAAGCGTTGGCGAGCTAGTAACAAGCATTTGAGCTAACGATGTCCGAATGGGGAAACCCACTCACATAAGTGAGTATCACATACTGAATACATAGGTATGTGAGGCAAACCCGGGGAACTGAAACATCTAAGTACCCGGAGGAAAAGAAATCAACCGAGATTCCCCTAGTAGCGGCGAGCGAACGGGGATTAGCCCTTAAGTCTATAGGGTGTTAGTGGAATGAGTTGGAAAGCTCAGCGGCACAGGGTGATAGCCCCGTACATGAAAACTAACTATAGATGAAAACGAGTAGGACGGGACACGTGACATCTTGTCTGAACATGGGGGGACCATCCTCCAAGGCTAAATACTCCTGACTGACCGATAGTGAACCAGTACCGTGAGGGAAAGGCGAAAAGAACCCCTGTGAGGGGAGTGAAATAGAACCTGAAACCGTATACGTACAAGCAGTGGGAGCGGTTCTTGAGACCGTGACTGCGTACCTTTTGTATAATGGGTCAGCGACTTACATTTTGTAGCGAGGTTAAGCGAATAGCGGAGCCGTAGGGAAACCGAGTGTTAACTGCGCGTTTAGTTGCAAGGTGTAGACCCGAAACCCGGTGATCTATCCATGGGCAGGTTGAAGGTTGAGTAACATCAACTGGAGGACCGAACCGACTTATGTTGAAAAATGAGCGGATGACTTGTGGATGGGGGTGAAAGGCCAATCAAACCGGGAGATATCTGGTTCTCCTCGAAAGCTATTTAGGTAGCGCCTCGAGCGAATACCATTGGGGGTAGAGCACTGTTAAGGCTAGGGGGTCATCCCGACTTACCAACCCTTTGCAAACTCCGAATACCAATGAGTACTACTCGGGAGACACACGGCGGGTGCTAACGTCCGTCGTGAAAAGGGAAACAACCCAGACCATCAGCTAAGGTCCCAAAGTTATTGCTAAGTGGGAAACGATGTGGGAAGGCTTAGACAGCTAGGAAGTTGGCTTAGAAGCAGCCATCTTTTAAAGAAAGCGTAATAGCTCACTAGTCGAGTCGGCCTGCGCGGAAGATTTAACGGGGCTAAGCAATACACCGAAGCTATGGGTACTAGTGCTTGCACTAGTGCGGTAGAGGAGCGTTCTGTAAGCCGTTGAAGGCGAAGGGGTAACCCACGCTGGAGGTATCAGAAGTGCGAATGCTGACATGAGTAACGATAAAGGGAGTGAAAAACTCCCTCGCCGAAAGACCAAGGTTTCCTGTCCAATGTTAATCAGGGCAGGGTAAGTCGACCCCTAAGGTGAGGCCGAAAGGCGTAATCGATGGGAAACAGGTTAATATTCCTGTACTTCTGCTAACTGCGATGGAGAGACGGAGAAGGCTAGGCTAGCGCGGCGTTGGTTGTCCGCGTTTAAGGTTGTAGGTTGTATTCTTAGGCAAATCCGGGAATACGCATTAAATTGCAAGACTGAGGACTGATGACGAGACCCTAAGGGGTTGAAGTAGTTGATGCCATGCTTCCAGGAAAATCTTCTAAGCTTCAGGTTAGTAGGAATCGTACCCCAAACCGACACAGGTGGTTGGGTAGAGAATACCAAGGCGCTTGAGAGAACTCGGCTGAAGGAACTAGGCAAAATGGTACCGTAACTTCGGGAGAAGGTACGCTGCCGGCGGTGATGGGACTTGCTCCTTAAGCTGCTGGCAGTCGCAGATACCAGGTGGCTGCAACTGTTTATCAAAAACACAGTACTGTGCAAACTCGCAAGAGGAAGTATACGGTATGACGCCTGCCCGGTGCCGGAAGGTTAATTGATTGGGTTATCTTCGGAGAAGCTCATGATCGAAGCCCCGGTAAACGGCGGCCGTAACTATAACGGTCCTAAGGTAGCGAAATTCCTTGTCGGGTAAGTTCCGACCTGCACGAATGGCGTAATGATGGCCACGCTGTCTCCAGCCGAGACTCAGTGAAGTTGAAATTGCGGTGAAGATGCCGTATACCCGCGGCTAGACGGAAAGACCCCGTGCACCTTTACTATAGCTTGGCACTGAACATTGAACCTACATGTGTAGGATAGGTGGGAGACTTTGAAGTTGGGACGCTAGTTCTGATGGAGTCAACCTTGAAATACCACCCTTGTAGTTTTGATGTTCTAACTCTGGCCCCTGAATCGGGGTTGAGGACAGTGCCTGGTGGGTAGTTTGACTGGGGCGGTCTCCTCCCAAAGAGTAACGGAGGAGCACGAAGGTTGGCTAAGTACGGTCGGACATCGTACGGTTAGTGCAATGGCATAAGCCAGCTTAACTGCGAGACATACACGTCGAGCAGGTACGAAAGTAGGTCATAGTGATCCGGTGGTTCTGTATGGAAGGGCCATCGCTCAACGGATAAAAGGTACGCCGGGGATAACAGGCTGATACCGCCCAAGAGTTCATATCGACGGCGGTGTTTGGCACCTCGATGTCGGCTCATCACATCCTGGGGCTGAAGTCGGTCCCAAGGGTATGGCTGTTCGCCATTTAAAGTGGTACGCGAGCTGGGTTCAGAACGTCGTGAGACAGTTCGGTCCCTATCTGCCGTGGGCGTTGGATGATTGAAGGAAGCTGCTCCTAGTACGAGAGGACCGGAGTGGACGAACCGCTGGTGTTCGGGTTGTTATGCCAATAGCATTGCCCGGTAGCTACGTTCGGAATCGATAACCGCTGAAAGCATCTAAGCGGGAAGCGAGTCCTAAGATGAGTCATCCCTAGGAATTTAATTCCTCTAAAGAGCCGTTCGAGACTAGGACGTTGATAGGCAGGGTGTGTAAGCGTTGTGAGGCGTTGAGCTAACCTGTACTAATGACTCGTGAGGCTTAACCATACAACCCAGATGGGTTTACTCTTATAAAATAGAGTAGCAAATGGTTGTTACTTCGAAAGAATACATAGCATTTGATTTAAGTTAGACCAATTATTTTAGCTGTAAGTGATAAGTTTTAAGCGATAAGTTTAAAGCAGAGTCGTGACAGCAGTTAGCTTTCTAAATTCTTTTACCTTTAGCTTTTTTTAAAAGCTGAAAGTAATCGCCAAATTAGTCTGGAAACCATAGCATTGTGGCCCCACCTGATCCCATCTCGAACTCAGAAGTGAAACACAATTGCGCCGATGGTAGTGTGGGGTCTCCCCATGTGAGAGTAGGTCATTTCCAGGCGTCTATTTTGATTTCCACTTTCTAGAAAGTGAAGTCAAAGTCTACTGATAGTGACAAATCAGAGACTATAAAGAATTTAGTAATATGCGCAAGCACTTTACTAAAGGAGCGGTAGTTCAGTTGGTTAGAATACCGGCCTGTCACGCCGGGGGTCGCGGGTTCGAGTCCCGTCCGCTCCGCCAACACAAAGACGAAAGCCTCTACAGAAATGTAGAGGCTTTTTTCGTTACAGCGGATAAGAACCAAATGAGCGGTAGTTCAGTTGGTTAGCTTCTTTTGAATAGAAAGTGGCCTGTCACGCGTGCCGAAGGCACACGGGTTCGAGTCCCGTCCGCTCCGCCAACATTACGAAAAGCCCTAACAGCAATATGTTATACCATTCCATCTTAACATTAAGTCATAATTGCCCAATCCCTACGACATAGTGACATCACTCTTTTTGTATCACTAATGAAGCTATTCCAGGCAATCGAACAGGAATCGACTATATCTTCGTATCCTTTAAAGCTGCGATTAGCTAGATGACGTTGCCGTAACCAACTCCAAACTTGCTCTACAGGGTTTAGCTCTGGTGAGTACGGGGGTAATTTTATAATGCTGAGGTTGATAAACTCATCAGCTATATCATTGGTATGCCAACCAGCACCATCCATTACAACTACAGCGTGCCGACTAGGCTTAGTTCTTTTGGCTATCAGCGATAGGTGCTGACGCATGATGTCTTTACTTAAATAGGGAGCAATTATTGCCTCTGTTTCTCCAGTTTCAGGACAAACTGCACCAAAGAAATGAACATACTCAAATTGCTGCTGACGAACAGCTCTTGGACGTGACCCTTTTCTTGCCCATAAGCGTGTCGTGCTGTTTTGTTGTCCAAAACGAGCTTCATCCTGAAACCAAATGTCGACCCGATCAAGGCCTACACTACCAGGAATGTTAAGGATCGTTTCCAGTTGGAACTTTTTTAAAAGCCATTTGGGCTTCAGCTGATTGCTTTGGGTGCATAGAACGACTGGTTATCCAGCTAAAGTTCAACGTATCCAGTAGCTTATAAATTGCATTCGGATGGTAATCAACATTAAAATGCAGCTGAATATATTTTAAGATCGCATCCCCTGTCAACCGACCTCCAGAAGCTCTCATGCTTTGTGCTTCTATATATTCAATTAATTGTTGCTTTTGCTTTGTAGTGAGGTAGCTATCTCGCCCTTTATTTCTTTTGGCGTCCAACCCCTTGAGCCCGTAAGTAAGATACTTTGAGACCCATGCATTTACACTGGCACGGGCTACTTTAAGTCTCTTGGTAACTTCCGTTCGATTATGACCTTCTAAAAATAGAGATACTGCCAGTAATCGGATACGTTTACGGGGATCTTTTTCAGCTCTAGATAAAGCCAAGATCTCTTCTGCTGTGTAGTTTTTCAAAGCAAGGTACGAGTTATTGATGGTGACCATATTAGATCACAACTCATTACTGATTGGTATTAGGTCTAATTTTTAGTACTTATATGTGTCACGGCCGTCCCGTCTAACAACATCCACTCCGAGCTTATCCTCTTCTAGCTTTATTCTTCCTACCTATGAGTTGCTTTTGTTGTGAATCAAAGACGGGAGGGTTACAAAAAGAGTAAACTAGTCTAAATGAATTAGCTTTATTAGAAGATGCTGTGCTCATTGCGGTTATCATGCTACTCAATAATAGGTATAATGTGTTAAAAGAGAAGATCTTATGAATTGTCGACTTGGGTGTGGAGCGTGCTGTATAGCCCCATCGATCACGAGTCCCATCCCTGGAATGCCTGAAGGCAAGCCAGCAGGTGAGCGGTGTATCCAGTTATCCGATGACAATTTATGCATGATTTTTGGGATGAAAGATCGCCCCGAAGTTTGCAGTTCTTTTTCAGCAACAATTGATGTTTGTGGCAGTACTAACGCTGAAGCTCTTCATTTGCTCTCTTTTTTAGAGGCTCAAACCAGTTAGACTAACTTTTTAAGGTGCCTAATGCAGTTAACTCGTTATACAGATTTTGGTATTCGTACCTTAATGTATTTAGCTATTCAGCCTGACAGAGAGACGCTATTTCGAATTTCTGAGATAACTCAGGTCTTTGATTTATCACCTAACCATGTCTCCAAGATAGTTCATCATTTAGGTAAGCTGGGATATTTAGAAACTATTCGAGGTAAGAGTGGTGGCTTTCGTTTAGGTAAGTCACCCAAAGAGATCAATATAGGTCAATTAGTGAGAGTACTAGAAAACTCTCTGGCTCCTATTGATTGCAGTAAACCATACTGCCGCTTAACGCCTTCCTGTCAGTTGAGAGGTGTATTGGCTGAGGCTGTTACGGCTTATTTAACGGTATTAGATCAATACTCTTTGTCGGATATAGTAAGTAATAATAAGGAGTTGATTAACCTTCTTCCTGAATTATCTATTCCTATACTTGAACTCAGTTCTTAAATTTTATTCCTAGAATCAGCTCTTAGAGTTAGCCTTTAGAGCGATATCTGTCGCTACTTCAATCTGATGGTAGCGTCTTTGCCCGCCTTCTCCTGCTTTTTACTTACTGCGAGTCTATAAGGGAGAAGTTCTGAGGTTTTAACCAGGCTAATGCCTGCCTGTTGTAGCCGTGGGAGATTGTGTTGTAAATATTCTATGGTTTCAGGGTAGGGGTGCGCTATGGCAACGACTTGGCCTTGTCTATGTGCCAAGGCGATAATACGTTCAAATTGTTGCTCTAAAGCGGCTTGTGAGACGTCATTATCTAAAAATACCTGTCGCTTTAATTGTGGGATCCCTAGTTTGTCAGCTGTACTACCAGCCTTAGTGAAACGTGTTGTCATACTATCGACAAAGTAGAGCTGTTTCTGTTTTAAACTTTCCATTACCCATAGCATAGGCTCATCCAGTTGGGTCAATAAACTTCCCATATGATTGTTAGCCCCCTTAGCGAAGGGGACGCTCTCGAAAGCTTGGTTTATGATCTGCTTTACATCTGTTTCACTCATGTCATTGGTGATCCCTCCCGGCCCAAGTTTCTTGCCATTGAGTGACTGCATAGGCAGATGTAACATTACTTCATAGCCTCTTTGGTGTGCAATATGCGCAACGGAACTGCCGAGAGGGGTGTGCGGCAGGACTGAGAGGGTAATATTATCGGGTAAGGTCAGTACGGCTTCATCGGATTGACGATATCCAATATCGTCAATGATGATCGCAACTTGAGCGGCATTTACATAGCTACCTGAAAAAAATGAAGCAAAACAAAAAATTAAGAAGCGCACTGTGTTAGGTATTTTCCATACCTTTTACACTAAGAGCAAAAGGCGTTAAGAATTAGTTTTTATCCATGTAATTGCTGAATCCAGTATTAGATCTGCTTCAGCCTTATTATTTTCAATTTTATCATGGACATTAGTCTGGTCGATTATAGGCATAGTTTGTTCATTTGTGACAGTATCTAATTGAAGTTTTATATCTGGCTCAATACCTTTGCTATTGATATCTCTACCATTAGGGGTGGTATATTTGGCGATAGTTAGCTTTATTGCATTCCCTTCCATCAATGTTGGAATTAAGCTCTGTACGGTTCCCTTACCGTAGCTCGTCTCGCCTATTAGTTTGGCTCTCTTGTTATCTTGTAAAGCTGCTGCAAGCACTTCTGAGGCGGAAGCCGACCCTTTGTTAATCAGTACCGTCATGGGGATATCCAGAAGCATGGTCTGAGGTGAGGCATAGTAATCTGAGTTTGCATCGAAGAATCGTCCCTCGGTTGAGACTATTCTTCCTTTTTCAAGAAAAATGTCGGCAATATTTATGGCTTGGTCCAGTAGACCTCCAGGGTTATTCCTCAGATCTAATATTAGTCCTTTGAGTTTAAGTGGCTGCCACAGAGTGAGTTGCTTGACCATTTCTTCGGTAGAGTTGTCTTGAAAGCTGGCAAGTTTGATATAGCCAATATTATCTTTTAGTAATTCAGCTGTGACTGACTGGACTGAGATCAGGCTAGGCATAAGCGTAACTTCATAGACGGTTTTCATATTTGAGTGAGCTAGCGTGAGTACAATCGATTGATTATTTTGGCTATGATTTTTTATTTCTTTTAGCAGGTCATCTAACTTGTTGAAGTCGACTTTATGATTATTGAGTTTTACTATTCGATCGCCCGCTCTTATACCTGCACGTTCGGCGGGCGAGCCGGCAAAGGGAGTAATTATGGTTATTTTGTCATCTTCGGTGGCTATTTCTATGCCAAAACCAAAATACTCCCCTTTGTTGGCATCTCTGATATTTGAGAATTCTTGTTTATCGAGAAAGTTGGAATAAGGGTCCAACTTAGCAAAAATCCCTTCGATTGCTGCAGAAATAAGCTCATCCTGGCTTAATTCTGTGACGTAGTAAGCCTCAACTGTATCAATAACGTCGAGTAGGAGTGGATAGTTGAGACTATGGTGATATTGTTCAGCGTTTTCTTGTCCAGACAGGGTAACGGATAATCCAAGCCCTAGACCAACGAGAATACAACAAAGGTAGCGAATATATTTTGACATGCCAGCCCCTATATTTAAGGGCTGTATCTTTCCTAGCGTTTACAATATCTCGCCGGGTCGACCGCTTGCCCTTTATGCCTTACCTCAAAGTATAGGCCAGGCTCAGTCTGTCCACCCGAGCGACCGACTAATGCGATAGATTCTCCTTTATTTACAGAGTCTCCGGCATTTTTTAATAGTGTTTGAGCATGGCCATAGAGGCTCATGTAGCCTTTACCATGATCGACCACGAGCACCATACCGAAGCCGCGTAACCAATCGGCATAGATGACCTTACCTTGTGCAATAGCCGTTATTTTCTGACCTTCAGGAGCCGAGAGAGTGACGCCTTTCCATTTTACTTGACCCGATCTACGGCTGCCGAATCCCGACTTAATACGGCCCTTAGTCGGCCATGTCAGCTTTCTGCTACGGGATAAGCCTTCCATCTTTGGATTACTTTTCATGGCTACTATAGCCTGCTCGACAACATGTTTGAGGCTGGCTTCCTCTATCTGTAGCTGCTCAAGCCTGGCGCCACTGCTATTGAGAGTTCTCTGTAGTTGCGTCAGGGTTTTTTGTCTTTGGCTTTGTTCCTGATTGAGCTGTTTCGCTTGCTGCTGTTGGTTGAGGATGAGTTTATTTAGCTGGGTTTTCTGGGCTATTTGTTCAATTTGAATATCATTGAGCTCTTCAATGGTCTGCTTTAGCTCATTGATTGATGCCATGCGGGCATTGTTCAAGTATTGATAGTAGGCGAGTAGACGTTCGATGCTTGCGGGACTCTGTTGGTTGAGTAGCATCTTACTATAGTCATGATTACCTGCTAAATAGGCACTGGCTAATTGATTGGCTAATGTTTCCTGCTGGGTTTTCTTAAGCGTATCCAGCTTGTTTTGGCGTTTATCTAATTCTGCTAGCTTCTTATCTGTTGTAGATAGTGAAGTCTTAGTTTCATTGACCTTTCTCGCCGCCGAGGCGATCGCTTTCTCGTCTTGCTTCAGCAATGAGATTAGCTTCTCTCGCTGTTTAGAGGTATTTTTTAAATCCGATGCTTGCTTACTTATCTGTGATTGCAGTGCTTTAAGATCGGATTGACGCTGCTGCAGGTCAGAGGCAAGCAGTGGTGTTGAAAGCATGATAAAGCCAGCAAAAATGCTGGCTTTACTGAAAAAACGAATATTCACGTGTCAGTGGTTACTCTTTGATTTTTATTATGGAGCGCCCGGTCATCTCTGATGGCACTGTATCTCCCATCAAGGTTAACATGGTTGGAGCAAGATCGCTCAAGCGACCGCCGTCTTCGATACTTGCATCACGTCCAACATAGATCAAAGGTACGGGTTCACTAGTATGAGCCGTGTGTGCCTGGCCGGTTTTCTCGTCTGTCATCTGTTCAGCGTTGCCGTGATCGGCTGTGATTAAACACTCTCCTCCCACGTTAGCTAAGGCCTCAACAACGCGACCGATACTGGTATCGACTGCCTCACAGGCTTTAACTGCGGCCTCGAAGCTCCCCGTATGGCCAACCATGTCTCCGTTTGGATAGTTACAGATGATGACATCATAGTCAGTAGACTCGATGGCCGCGACTAACTTGTCTGTCAGCTCGGGTGAGCTCATTTCAGGTTGCAGATCATAGGTAGCTACCTTAGGTGACTGAATAAGTATTCTATCCTCTCCCTTGAATGGTTGCTCTTTACCGCCATTAAAGAAGAAAGTCACATGGGCATATTTCTCTGTCTCAGAGATGCGTAGTTGTGTTTTATCTCGGCTCTGCAAGACTTCACCTAAGGTATTGACTAATTCTGTCGCCGGATAGGCTATCACTGCCGGGATATCGGCAGCATATTGAGTCAACATCACGAAGTGTGCTTTTGTTGTCACCTTGCGCTGGAAACCATCGAAATCTGGATCGACGAAGCTGCGGGTGATCTGACGTGCACGGTCTGCACGGAAATTCATGAAGATTAGTGAATCGTTATCGCTGAGTTTAGCGACATTACCTTGCCCGTCTGTTATCGCCGAACTTGCAACAAACTCATCGTTTTCATCACGTTCATAAGCTGCTTCCAGTGCGTCGACTGCATTGGTGTATTGATGCAGAGATTCGCCTTGAGTGATCAAGTCATAGGCTAAAGTCACACGGTCCCAGCGATTATCACGATCCATTGCGTAATAACGGCCTATCACTGAAGCGATCCGGCCGGTACCTAATCTAGTAAATAGATCATCAAAATGAGCCAAGCTAGATTTCGCGCTGCGTGGCGGAGTGTCACGGCCATCGAGGAACGCGTGCAAATATACTTGCTTAGCACCGCGTTCAACTGCCAGACGGCACATGGCCTCGATATGATTCTCATGGCTATGTACACCGCCGGGAGACAATAGTCCCATTATGTGTACCGCGCCCTCTTTGGCGATAGCAAGATCTATGGCTTCTAGTAGAGCTGGGTTTTGCTGAAACTCACCATCATCAATCGCCTTACCTATTCGAGTAAGCTCTTGATAAACAATACGTCCAGAGCCGATGTTGATATGGCCAACTTCAGAATTACCCATTTGTCCATCGGGTAGTCCCACATCTAAACCTGAAGCAGAAATTAGATTGTTAGGATATTGGGCATTGAGTCGATCCAAAACCGGGGTTTTAGCATGGAAAACAGCATTTTTTTGCGTGTTTTCGCGGTAACCCCAGCCATCGAGGATCAGCAATGCCAAGGGGCGTTTGCGTGTCGTCATGGTGGTACCTTTTTAAGTTTGAAAGATAAAGTTGAAAACAGAAATTGGATAAATATTACTACGTACGGCCTAGTTGAAAAAGGAATTTACCTAGATTGATATAATCGAGTTTGCATCTATCTTATTAACACTCTTTATTCACAGACTTTTTGTCCTTCAACAAGATGCTGCAATCTCCTATCGCAGTGGTATACTCTGTGCCCTAATTGTATTTCCAGCCCTTAGAAGTAGGCAGATCACCATGCAAGAATATATTGAATTTTTGAAAGCGAACCCTATGCTGAGCTTAGCCTGGATAGGTCTTTTTATTGGTCTTATCGTCAGCGTTTTCAAATCCAGCATCTCTAAAGTCTCTACAATCGATCACCAACAGGCGACGTTATTGATCAATAAGCAAGACGCTAAAGTTATAGACGTAAGGGAAAAAGCAGAGTTTAAGAAGGGTCATATTGTCGATGCTTTGAATGTGCCTTTATCTGAAATTAAAAATAATCAACTTTCAGCCCTTGAAAAGTTTAAAGCAAGTCCCATTATAATGGTATGCAACGCAGGTATGGTGTCATCACAAGCCTCGCAATTGATGGTTAAAGCAGGTTTTGAATCTGTACATAACCTCAAAGGCGGCATGGGTGAATGGCAGTCAAGTAATCTGCCAGTAACGAAAAGTAAGAAATAACAATAACCCGGGATGGTGTTTGAGAGCGAGTTACAGGTCTCAAGTAACAAAAGCCCTTAAATTGGCTTCAATTTTGAAGCCTAATAAATTGGATAGGTAAATATTATGGCTGAAGTAGCAAATAACGAACAACAAGATCCTCAATTCAACATCCAACGTGTATACACCAAGGATATCTCTTTCGAAACTCCAAACAGCCCTGCTGTTTTCCAGAAAGAGTGGAACCCTGAAGTTAAGCTAGATCTTGATACTCGTAGCGCTAAGCTAGCTGACAACGTTTTTGAAGTTGTCCTGTCTCTGACTGTTACTGCTAAAAACGGTGATGAAACTGCATTCCTTTGTGAAGTACAGCAAGCTGGTATCTTCGCAATCAATGGCCTGACTGAGCAGCAACTTGCTCACTCACTAGGTGCATACTGTCCTAACATCCTATTCCCATATGCTCGTGAAGCAGTGGGTAGCCTGGTTTCTCGTGGTACTTTCCCACAACTAAACCTAGCACCAGTTAATTTCGATGCGCTTTTTGCTCAGTACGTTAACCAGCGTCAAGCAGGTGCAGAAGAAGCTTCAAAAACTGAAGAAGCAAGCGCGTAATTAAAAACTGAACGTATCTGTTCAGCATTTTCAGTCGCTGCTCAGATAGCGACCACTTTGTTCGGATGTTATTATCGAATAAAGTGGCATAAATCTGAGTAGTTATATGAAAAATACTGCCGATATTACGGTACTGGGGGCGGGGTCTTATGGCACCGCCCTTGCTATTTCTTTAGCCAGTAACGGCCATCGAACTCTGTTATGGGGTCACGACCCTGAGAGTATCGAGAACCTCAAGCGTGACCGCGCTAATGAGGCATTTCTCCCTGGGATCTCCCTTCCCGACCTGCTTATTCCTGAAGCCGATTTGGCTACTGCGCTAGCTGCATCGAATAATATATTGGTCGTGGTTCCCAGTCATGTCTTTGGCATGGTGTTGAGTCAAGCTAAGCCTCTGCTGCGTGAAGACTCACGTATCGTCTGGGCGACAAAAGGGCTTGAGCCTGAGACCGGACGTCTACTACAAGAGGTTGCCGGAGATGTGTTGGGCGATAAATATCCTTTAGCCGTACTTTCCGGGCCTACTTTTGCTAAAGAGCTAGCGGCAGGTATGCCGACAGCTATCTCAGTTGCCGGAACCGATGATGGATTTACTCAAGACTTAGTCGAGCTATTACACAGCCCTAAGCGGCTACGTGTTTACGCCAACGATGATTTCATTGGCTTGCAACTCGGTGGCGCCGTTAAAAATGTTATCGCCATCAGCGCCGGCATGTCGGATGGTATCGGCTTTGGTGCCAATGCCAGAACGGCATTGATCACTCGAGGTCTGGTCGAATTATCTCGTCTAGGTGAGGCTATTGGTGCCCAAGCTAGTACCTTCATGGGCATGGCAGGCTTAGGTGATCTGGTACTTACCTGTACAGATAACCAATCTCGTAACCGTCGCTTCGGGCTGGCTTTAGGCCGGGGTCAAGGTGTCGAAGAGGCTCAGAAAGAGATTGGTCAGGTGGTTGAAGGTTACCGTAATACCAAAGAAGTCTATGCTCTAGCTAAGCGACTTGGTGTTGAGATGCCGATCACCGAGCAGGTGTATCGTGTGCTCTATGAGGGCGGTACGCCCCATGAGGCTGCCGTAACCTTGCTAGCCAGAGAGAAAAAATCTGAGACTCAAGATAACGAATAACGTCTATCTTTAACTCCGGTAAATGAATAAAGGGTGCTAAAATAGCGCCCTTATTTTTTTGGTTATATTTCAGTAAAGCTGCGTGGCTAGTTGAGGGGAATTGAGTGAAACATCATGACGTCATTATTATCGGTGCGGGCGCCGCAGGCCTGATGTGCGCCGCTACAGCGGGTTACCGTGGGCGTGATGTGTTGGTACTGGATGCAGCAAAGCAGGCGGGGAAGAAGATTCTTATCAGCGGTGGTGGACGATGTAATTTCACTAACCAGAAAGTTGAGCCGAATAACTTCATCTGTGGCAATGGACATTTTGTAAAGTCAGCTCTGGCAAGATATCGCAGCAGCGATTTTATCGAGCTGGTCGAGCGTCATGGTATCGAGTACCACGAGCGGGATCACGGTCAGCTGTTTTGTAATGACTCAGCCAAAGAAATTGTTACCATGCTTCAGACCGAGTGTGAATGGTCTGGTGCCAAGATAAAACTGCGCACCGAGATTGGTAAAATCACTCAAGGCGATTCGGGAAAATTTGAAATAGCGACTGACCAACAGATCTACAGCTGCGATTCTTTAGTGATAGCCACAGGTGGACTCTCGATGCCTAAGCTAGGTGCCAGCCCATTGGGTTATCATCTTGCCGAGCAATTTGGTTTAAAGGTATTGCCTACCTACGCTGGCCTGGTACCTTTTACCTGGCAGCCCGAGCAGAAACTAAAGTTTGAACCGCTATCTGGCATAGCTGTCCCCAGTACCATAACGGCAAAAGATGGTACCCAGTTCAGTGAAGCATTACTCTTCACTCACCGCGGTCTTTCAGGTCCTGCAATTCTTCAGATATCAAACTTTTGGAAGCCAGGTGAAAGTATTAGTATTAATCTGCTTCCTGGTATCGATGCCAGAGCCGCAATCGAGCTAGTGCTGGCCAATCATCCAAAGCAAAATTTGAGGAATACTCTGAGTCATTGGTTGCCTAAACGTCTGGTCGAAGCCCTATTTGATGAAGCCCTGCTCAACAAGGTGATGAATCAGCTGGTCCATAAAGAGCTGGAACAACTTGCAGTAGATCTTGAGTCCTGGGAAATTTTGATGAATGGCACTGAAGGTTATCGTACCGCTGAGGTCACACTCGGTGGCGTAGACACAAATGAGCTGTCGTCGAAAAGCATGGAAGCTAAGTCTGTACCTGGGCTGTTCTTTATCGGTGAAGTGATGGATGTCAGCGGCTGGTTAGGTGGATTTAACTTCCAGTGGGCATGGTCATCGGGTGTCGCAGCGGGACAAGCGGTTTAAGGTTTACCTCCACTGGGATGGAAATATTAAGGAATAATACTGAGTTCACTTTCTGTTAATGTCTGCAGTGTTAACATGGTTTTAAGTTACTTCTCTTTGTTTGTTTTTTGATACTTTCTTTGAGGCACAGATGTGTTTAGACCTATTTTCATCTTAGTTATCTTGCTTCTACTGTTTATGTCCGGGTGTTCGAGTCAGTTGCCGGAACAAGTTGAAGCAGGCACATCAACCAATATTGCTACCACTAAGACTAAAACGTCAGGTCAAGATTCAGTTAAGATTAAGGAACAGCTATTAAAGCAGCGGTTGATGGCGTTTCACAGTGAATGGAAGGGAACTCCATATCGTTATGGTGGCATGAGCAAGCATGGTGTCGACTGTTCAGCCTTAGTGTATTTGGCCTACAAAGATATTCTAGGTAAGAAATTACCCAGAACCACGGCAGATCAGAAAAACCTTGGAAGTAAGGTTTCTAAGGGAAATCTGAAAATCGGTGATCTGGTGTTTTTCAAAACGGGCTGGTCGACTCGTCATGTTGGCATTTATCTGGGTCATTCCAAATTCCTGCACGCATCGACTAGTCAAGGTGTGATGATATCCACTCTGAATAATAGTTATTGGAAGCGTAAGTATTGGTTGTCCAGAAGCCTATAGCACTGCTTTTTAGTGTTGCTCTTTTAGTTCAAGCCTGTTGTTTATGCCCTGTTGATCAGAATCAAATACTTAACTAGCCTTCGATTGTTAATATACGAAGCATCGGCTCTCATTTTTGTCGATAAGCCACATTTTTTGGGCGCAAATCATGCTAGTTTAGATGCAACTAATATCTCCAGCTTCGGTGCCATAGATAAGGCTTGCCGAAGATAACACCACCAGTAGGACTTAAGATGACTAAAGCTAAAATCGGTATTGTAACTGTCAGTGATAGAGCCAGTGCAGGCGTCTATGAAGATCTCTCTGGTAAAGCGATTATCGAAGTATTGAATGAATATCTGACATCTGAGTGGGAACCTGTTTATGAGGTGATCCCGGATGAACAAGATGTGATTTCAACAACGCTTATTAAGATGGCTGATGAGCAGAACTGTAGTCTTATTGTCACTACCGGCGGCACCGGTCCGGCTAAGCGTGACGTAACCCCAGAGGCGACGGAAGCTGTTTGTGACCGTATGATGCCAGGTTTTGGTGAATTGATGCGCGCCGAGTCACTCAAGTTTGTACCGACCGCGATTCTTTCACGTCAAACAGCGGGTCTGCGCGGCGATACCTTGATTGTAAACTTGCCAGGCAAGCCAAAATCTATTCGGGAGTGTCTTGATGCTGTGTTCCCAGCAATTCCTTATTGCATAGACTTAATGAATGGACCTTTCTTGGAATGTGACGAGTCGGTCATCAAACCATTCCGTCCAAAGGCTAAGTAAGCATATTAAAAAAATAATTTTTAAGGCCTGGCTATTGTCGGGCTTTTTGTTGATTTGTTTATAGTTTTTCATAACTTTTTAGTGTTTTTGTATAATTTAGCTTCTCCTGTTTCAACTCCGCTGTTTTATCCTTATAGATCAAATCATGTCCTATACTTTATTAGGCTGAAATCATATTAATTGGTATAAATGTTGAGGAGAGTGGGATGGAGTTTTTATCTTCATGGAGCATCAAACGTAAGTTGATGGCTGTGATGTTAGTTTTTGGCTTGGCTGGGGTAACCATACTGGTTGATGTCATCGTTAATACTAATTTTGTGGCAGAAAAGTTTGATGAATATGATCAAGCGGGTGTGAACAGTCAAAAGTACATCTTATCTATCAGTCGAGACATGAATTATGTCTCTCGTCTATCACGGAGTATCATGCTTGGGGATGACTTCGATAAAAATTACTCTCTGTTAGACACGCGTATTCGAGATATCTATAGCCATTTCGATAATCTTGAAGCATCTCTAAAGATCGTCTCCGATAAGGAAGCCAGAAATGGCCTTAATCAGTTGATGACGAATTCTAAACAAGCGACAAAAGCATTCTTAGAAGATGGCCGCGCTCGCATGTTACAGCTCAAATCCGTTGACCGTAATTCGGACGTATTACAGGCGGCGTGGAGTTCATATCGGAAAGGGGCAAGTCCTTTTGCTAACAAGGCTAGAGCTAGTTTCAAACAGCTAGTTAAAGCCGAGGAAGATGCAAGGCAGGATATACAGCAGGCAGCAATAGCCTCGATGTCTGACATGAAACAGCAACTGATCTTAATTACCATATGTTCTTTTGTGCTTGGTGGTTTACTGCTCTTCTTTGTTGCGCGAGGTATTTTACATTCTGTACGCACCTTGACCCTGTCCATCGATGATATAGAGAGGAATTCAGACCTGACCCGTCGCATAGAAATTAGCAGTAAGGATGAATTCGCTGCACTTTCAAGAGCGTTCAACCTGATGTTGGATAAGTTTCAATCCAGTATCAATAGTGTTTCTGATACCTCGAAGCAACTGGCTAAATCGGCCCTAGGCATGGCACAGGTTACCTCAGAAACAGCCGCTTCGGTCCAAAGCCAGAGACATGAGCTGGATATGGTGGCTACTGCGATGAATGAAATGACGGCAACGGTTGTCGAGGTGGCTAAAAATGCCAATGATGCTGCCGATGCCGCCAATCAGACCGATGACCAGTCGAAAGAGGGAATGCAGGTCGTCAATAACACCGTGGATACTATCGTTGGTTTAGCTGCTGAGATAGAAAGTGCTGCCGAAGTGATACAAAATTTAGAAAATGACAGTAATCAAATTGGCACCATTCTCGATGTCATCAAAGGCATTGCCGAACAGACTAATCTGCTAGCGCTAAATGCGGCTATCGAAGCCGCTAGAGCGGGTGAGCAGGGAAGAGGGTTCGCCGTGGTCGCAGATGAGGTTCGTACATTAGCTAGTCGAACCCAAGAGTCTACAGAAGAGATTCAGGCCATGATCGAGAAACTGCAAGGCGGCGCGAAAACAGCTGTGAGTGTTATGTCAGATAGCCGAAAGTATGCCGATGACAGTGTGAGCCATGCTAAATCTGCCGGTGAGGCTCTGCAGATGATCACTCAATCTATCGGTACCATAACCGAGATGAACACTCAGATTGCCACTGCTGCAGAGGAGCAGTCGGCGGTATCGGAGGAGATCAACGCTAATATAGTTAATATCAATCATGCTGCTGAAGAAGCTGCCGAAGGTGCTAACTCAACTTCTACCGAGAGTGAGCGCTTAGCCGAGATGGCAAAGGAGCTGCAGCTTTTGGTTCAGCAGTTTAAAATCTAGCCTTCTAGCTACTTAGGGGAAGCGTATTATTTTCCCTAGGTTCCCTTCTTAATGATCTGATAGGCGCTATACCCGGTAAACATGAACAAGCTGGGTATCGCGACTAAGTGGGCAAAAATGTTGGGCTCAGTGCTAAAATGCAGCCAAAAGAGCAGTGCCCAACTTAAACTTAGATAACTAAGGCTCATCACCAGATGTTTATTTGATTGTGACATCATCTACTCCTATTTATGACTAGTGTTCATGCTAAGAGCCAGCAAAACTTTATGGGTTTCAATAGAAGCTTCCTTTAAAGCCTCCCAGTGTGATCTCAGTATAAAAACTAGACAAAACTTATTAAAGTGTCATTATTGACAAAATAAGGGTTAAAAGTGACAATTTTTTGGTCATAGCTTTGTTGTGATAATTGAACTTGAGGAGAGACAGGATGAAGAAGATCACAATATTGGCCGCAGGTAATGTCGTTGCTGGCGGTATCATCAGTTTTCTCGATGTTTTTAGTTTCTGCAATGCTTATTGGCGGCGTATGAATCCAGATGCAAAAGAAGATCTGTTTCATTGCCATGTGGTTTCATATGATGGTCAGCCGGTGAATACCAATCAGCATATTCAAATTCCAGCCATAGGTCTTGATAAACCTGAAGATATTTTGGAAGCCGATGCGGTTATTCTGGCGTCAGCTTTTGTGACTAGCAGAGAGGAGTTTCAAGCCTACCTCAATGAGTTTGAACCTTTGTTCGAGCCCCTGAGAGTGTTTGCTGCCAGTGGAAAACCCGTGGCGGCTTATTGCTCCGGTACCTTGATGTTAGCCGCCTCTGGCGTGCTCAATGGTCGCAGGGCAACGACAGTTTGGTGGTTAAGGGAGATGTTTGAGAGGAATTTTCCCGATGTGAATCTCTGTATGGATAAACTAGTTATTTCTGATGAACATATTCACACCGCCGGAGCGACAACCTCAAACCTGAGCCTGGCACTTCACCTAATAGGTATTCTTGTCGGTGAACAGATCGCCCATCAGATGGCCAAGATACTGTTAATAGACCCTAATAGAACCTCACAGCAACCTTTTATGTCTATGGATCTATCTGTTGGGGTTAATAATCACAAAGATGAATTGGTGTCTAAAATCCAAAACTGGATGCAGGCACACATAGGACAGAGTTTCCTGCTCGATGATATTGCCGATAAGTTTGCTATGGGTAAACGAACGATGATCAGGCGCTTCAAGAAGGCGCTCAATGAAACCCCTGCTAGCTATATGCAGCGTTTACGTGTCGATGAGGCTAAGCGCTTACTCGAAACCACTGAACTGGCCCTAGAGCAGATAGTAGATCGGGTTGGCTACGAAGATGTGAGCTCATTTAGAAAGTTGTTTATCCAGCTGACGAGTCTCACCCCTAGAGCATACAGAGAAAAATTTAATACCCACAGCTGCTGTTAAAACTCATGAGTTCGCAGCAGGGTGGGTCGTTCCTGAAATTCAGCATAAATGCCGCTTTTAATGTTGGTGTGTAGAGGGAGATAAACCTAGAGCGCATTAATCTCTCGTTTGAGATCATAGCTGTTGTCGGTAACGATTTTTTCAAGTGTATTCACTCTCTCTTCCAGATGACGATTTTGCTTGCGTAACAGCTCTATTTCATCTTGATCTATATCGGCCTTTGTCACCTTCTTAAGCTTGAGGTACTGCTTAAACCCCTCAGTAAATGTCACACTGGCAATAGATATGATCATGATAACCATGATGATGAGTTCTTTTTCCATTTTTACTCTCCTTTTGATTAATACCAATTGGTATAAGCCCGGTGCATGAACGCCCCGGGCTCACATTTTTATCTACAAACCGAAGACTATTTTCTCGCTCTTGAGTGATCTTTCCATGCCTAAGCTCAGGCCTAAGGCAATAATTAAGGTCACTACCGAAGACAGTACTAGCTGCAACATGGGGATTTCGCGCCCCTTGATAAAGGCTATCAGTGCCTGTTGCTGTCCGGAGACAGGTAGCCACTGTAGGGTATCCGGGGCTATGTTGTAGCTGGCTGCCATCGACAACATCATAGGCACTATGAGTACTAAGGTCAGATAGGACTGGGCTTCTTTAAAGCTCTTCGCCATAAAAGAGACAAAGAGTTGTAGGCTGGCGGCCATCATGGCTATGGGGAATCCAATCAATAACATGAGCAAGATAAAGTCTGTGCTTATGTTTACCGTAAATCCAAGCTCATGCCAGGGAACATAGGCATAGGATATTTTGGAGATGATTAGGGTTAATAGCAGGCCCAACATGGCGAACACAGTAACGGCAAAGACCTTAGCAAGCACTATGCTACGGGTCGATACAGGATGGCTGAGCAGCAAGGCTAATGAATTTCGCTCCCGCTCACCGGCACTGGTATCTATGGCCAAGTTCATACCCGAGATAAAGACCGCGTAGATCATGGTCATGGTGGCGACACCTAAGATGACTCCACCTTTAGAATCTGGTGTGGCTTGATCTTCTATTTTCACCTTAATTGGCTGAACCACACGTGGATCTATGCCTCTGGCGATTAAGCGCAAGCTGCCCATCTCGGCGCTATAAGTCTGCAGGTTACGTTCGAGACGACGAATAGAGTTTTGCAGCTTCTCGTTAGAGTTATCGGCTATAAGTATGACTTCGGCACTCAGGCCTTTAGCCATCTGAGTGGCATAATCTTCGCCGATCACCAGACGGATATCTTTCACGTCTAAGGGCTCGCCTTCGCCATCAGTACTATGAGTATCACCATGGGTGATCCCTTGGCTGGATAGGTACTTGACGAGATCTGGGGCGTTATCGGCATTCTCTATCTTGATGTTGAGATCTTTCGGGCTCGACATCTGGCCTATGAGTAGCATAAACATGCCACACATCAACAGAGGGGTACCAATAGCGTAATAGAGTCCGGCCATGACTGAGCGCTTGTCTCTGGCGGCATCGATAAGTTCCTTGCGAACCATAGTTATTATCTTACTCATCATGCTGCGATTCCCTCATCAGTTCCGATAAGCTGGCATTGAAAGTGTGCACCCTGCTGATTATTTGTTACCAAGTTCATCATGCTGCGATTCCCTCATCGGTTCCGATAAGCTGGCATTGAAAGTGTGCACCATGTTGATTATTTGTTACCAAGTTAATCATGCTGCGATTCCCTCATCGGTTCCGATAAGCTGGCATTGAAAGTGTGCATCCTGCTGATTATTTGTTACCAAGTTCATCATGCTGCGATTCCCTCATCGGTTCCAATAAGCTGGATAAACGCGTCCTCTAAAGAATCTTTCCCTGTCTGGCGACACAGCTCATCGGGGCTACCGACGGCAACGACTTTACCGTCTGCCATTACAATTACCTGATCACAGAGTGCGGCCACTTCTTGCATCACATGGCTAGAGAACAAGACGCAGTGTCCATGATCCTTGAGCTCTCTTAACAGATCTCTCAGCACCCGAGTGCTCATCACATCTAAACCTCGGGTCGGCTCGTCGAGTATGATGTTGGTTGGCTGGTGGACTATGGCCTGAGCCAGTGCCGTTTTCATGCGTTGACCCTGGGAGAAGCCTTTGCAGCGACGGTCGGCAATATCATCCATATGTAGTTGGGTGAGCACTTTAGCAGTGGCAGTCTTAGCTTCTGTTCTCGACAAGCCATTGAGTTCGGCAAAATAACTCACATATTCTCTTGGTGTTAGTCTTTCATAGAGTCCGAAAGGATCCGGGAACAACCCCAGCTGTTGTTTGGCTTCGATAGGTGATTTAGACACGTCTAAGCCATCTATTTCGGCGATACCTGCATCGGCCTGAAGTAGACCGAAAACGGTTCTCAAGCAGGTTGTCTTGCCCGCACCGTTTGGACCAAGGAGCCCGGTTATTTGGCCATTTTTGGCCTCGAAGCTCAGGTCATCCAGTGCCTGCACCTCTCCGATACGCTTAGATAGGTTAGATACTTTAATCATGGCTCGCTCCTTGGGCTACTGCTTGCTCTGGCTTTTGTATTGGCTCTTGTTCATTCTCAGGTGCGGGGATTTCCTCGACGGTACTGGCATTGAGATAGAAGTTACGACTCACATCCTTGTTCAGACATTCTCCGTCTAACTCTTGCACGCTTCCAGTATCGACTAGCTCTGCAATAAGGTCGTTACCGCAAGACTGATGGGCGACTCCGTGGGTGGCATAGGGAGCGATAAAGTGTTTGGCATTAGTGAGTTTTTCCATGGCTAACTCTCCCCAACTCGGCGGCGTGGCTGGGTCTAACTCTCCCGATAACACTAAGGTGGGAATATCGCTGCTTATGGGGGCAGAAAAATCGCTATCCACGGCTGGCATGTTCCAGATGGCGCAGGATTGTTCGAATGTGGTCACCATCTCCTTGCCAAAGTAGGTTTGGTTGGCTGCGTCTCGCTCGGTAGCCGTGAGGCGTTGCCAGTCTTCGCCACAAATAACCGAGGCATGCATCCCCATGGCGATACCTGTGCTATCAATTGTGAGCGCATAGAGACCTAATATAGGTTGGAAGTTATCTTTAGCCGCCTCGCTGATTGCGTGTGGGATAAGCGCACGAACATTAGGCATGTACAGGGCCATTCTGATAGCGCCCATAAATTTGGCCTGTGTCATGGTGAGCTGTGTTGCCTCACCAGTTAGCGGGTCTCGTACCTGGTTGACCATAGGCGCAATGGCTAGCTTGGCATCGACACGGGTTAAGTCTGCTTTTAGATTTGGAAACTGAGCGCCGCAGAGCTTATTAGTGTTGCAATCTTTAATTAGTAAATCGAAGGCGCGGCTGATGGCATCGCCGATGGCCAGTACACTTTGCTGCATCGGGACGACGCCGTCGATGGTGACGGTGGACAGCACTTCTGGATAGTGGCGTAGATAAAGCTGTGCCATGCGAGTGCCGTAGGAGATGCCATATACATCTAGTTTTTTATAGCCGAGATGCTTGCGTACGGCTTCAAAGTCATCCAGTGCATTTAGGCTACCATATTGAGTAACATCGGCGTCGAGTTCATCCAGGCAAGCTTGAGTTTCGGTGACCACATCGAAATCAGCTTCGTTAATGGCTAAGGCACTTTCGAAGCCATCACCTTCACAACTTAAGATGTTGGAACGGCCGGTACCACGCTGATCTATGAGTAAGATATCCCTACTCTGACGTATCTTTCTGAACATATGGCTGAAGCCAGCAGCGTTATCTATGGCCGATTGACCCGGACCACCCGCGATGGCAAGAAATGCTTCGGAATGGTTATCGCTCTTTATTGCAGGGAGCACTGCGTAGTGGATCTCTATCTGCTTTCCATCTGGCTTAGCGGGATTCTCTGGCACTGTGATAAAACCGCAGTTGAGTTGTTCAGACAGGCCATCCAGATAACAGGTTTGTTCATTCTGGCTAGCTGGTGCTTCAGTGTCATTCACGCTGTTATCGGCATCTGCAGAGGCGAAGGCGGGAAGGCTTAGAATAATGCTGCTGATAACGAGTGTGCTGATCAGCGTCATTAATGGCTTACCCTTTATTATATTTATGGCCTCTCTTGTCTCAGACCTATTTAGCTTTCCATGAAGCATGCTGGCTATTCCTTTCTTGAAAATTACTCAATCTATGATAGATTATCACTGTATCACTGTATCGGTGTATCAATGTATTAATACAGTACCTAAAGGCTAATGTTAGAACTAATAAATGTCAACCCCAGTAGTGGTGAACCCATATATCGACAGTTGAGCGAACAGATTGTACGTTTAATCGTGGGTGGCCAGCTAGAAACAGAGCAAGTGCTGCCTTCGGTGCGGCAGATGGCCGAACACCTATCGGTAAATCCTATGACAGTTTCCAGAGCGGTGCAGTTGTTGGTTGAGCAAGGATGGTTGGAGAGGCGCCGTGGTCAACCGACTAGGGTGGCTAAACGTGAACCTAGCGAGGCAACCTCGAGTGCTCAGCTGCTTAAGCCCGAGGTTGATGATCTCGTGTCCCAGGCCAAACAGTTGGGCATCTGCCGTGATGAGTTAATAAGGCTCATCGATAGATGTTGGTAAAGTGGTAGAAGCATAAACAGAATAAGAACAAAGGATTGAACTGATGGATATGAACCAAGCGCCGATTCTTGAGTTTAACAAGGTCAGCAAGCATTTTTCTGCTAAATCAGAGGACGATAAGACTGCGATTAACAGCCTCTCAATAAAATTGTTCCCAGGTATGGTTGTGGGTCTATTGGGGCAAAACGGTGCCGGAAAGTCGACCTTAATGCGCTGTGCTCTTGGGATCATAGAGCCAAGCTCGGGCGAGATCACCACCTTAGGTGAGCCGGTTAATCAACTTAGTTCAGAGGCCAAGACCCAGATAGGTTATGTGCCGCAACAACCTTTCGGCTATGAAGGTTTCAGTGTCTCCAGGGCATTAGAACTACATAGAGGCTTCTATCCTAAGTGGGACAGAGAGCTTGAGAATACCTGGCTTGAGCGTTTCGATCTGGATCTTAAACAACAAGTTCAACGCATGTCTGTGGGTCAGCGTCAGTCTCTGGCCTTGATCATGGCCATGGCATACCGACCTAAACTACTTATTCTGGATGAGCCTGTTGCTAGTTTGGATCCCATAGCCAGACGTAAATTTATGTCTGATCTGTTCGAGCTTGCCATTGAATCAGATTCGGCCGTGCTGTTTTCATCACACATAACCTCAGATCTGGAACGTGTCGCTAGCCATCTGGCACTTATGAGGTCTGGTGAGTTGGTGCTGTTCAAGGAGATGGACTGTGTGCGTGAAGAGGTCAAGCTAGTTACTTTCGCAAATGGTGAAGAGATCCCCGAAGGACTCAATATACTTAACCAGCATGGCAACAAGGTGTTGGTAGATAATTTCTGTGATGACTATTTTTCAAATACAGCCAATATGAGTGCCGAGTCTCTAAACCTTGAACAGCTGTTTATGGAACTGCACAGATGAGTCGCCCTAACCCTGAGCTGGTTCAGGCCAGGAATGATAATGGGCCGTCATTAAATTTGCTGCAGCGTCGATTCGCTGGTGTGCTCCGTTTCTGGTTCTACGATCTCGGTAGCGCCAGCTTTATGGGAGTGGCACTACTGGGTTTATTGATGCTGGTGCCGATTATTGGATTCGATAAGCTCGAGATTCTTCCCCTTATGTTAGGTATGGTGCAAATCTCTGTATCGGCTGCGGTAGCTTGGCAGCTTAATCGGTTGGCGGCGACAGAGTGGTCGATACTGCTTCCTGAATATAGACAGAATATATTCTTTCAGTGTGCCTTCATGTTGCTGAGTTCATTTACGATCGGTACTTTCATCTGTTTATTGGTAGGTGAGGAAGGGGCATTTTCTCAATTGCTATTAGCGACTGGCTTAGGGCTAATTTTTGTCTACATGTGTCAGATAAAGATGAGTGTGTATTATCTGTCAATCTTGCTCTATCTATCTTTACTCTTTATAGACTCGATAGCTGCACATGTTTCTTCGTCGATGATGGCAGTGCTGGTGATCGTTAATTTGGCATTGGCTTGGGGAATACGGAAAAGAGCCGCGGTAAGTGGCTGGCATCCCGATGCCAGGACTATCTACCTCAATGCGCTGGAGATGGGAGGTATTTGGCTGCCTAATGCTAAGTCTTACCCCTTGATCAATAAGCTCGATAAGCATCTTCATCCGGTTAATTTCTTTATGGGGCCCTTGCTGGCCCTGTTGATTATAGCCATGCCGATAATCACACTTATGGTTGCGGCGCTGGCTCAGCTGGTGGGGGTGGAGATACCGACGCTGTTTATGTTAGTGCAGTTTAGCTGTGTGGCTTGCACTATGGTGCATTGGAGCCGCATTCAGCGTTGGCGAGCGGTAGAAACTCTGTTTATGTTGCCAGGCTTCAGTGGTAAGCAGGGAATGATAAATGCGTTTAATCGCTCTCAAGTTAACCTGTTAGTCTTGTTCACTCTGATCATGGGGATTACAGCGGCTCTGGTTTCGCTATTTAATCCAACGATTACACTTGTCGTCTGGTCTCATCTGGTATTGAGCACCTTCTTCGGATGTGGTTTTCTCTTAGGGGTAGGCTGCGCGTGTAAAACAGCGCTACAACTGTCCACTACTATGCTGATAATTATTGCACATTCGGCATGGATTTCAGGAAGTTTACGCATGTTTGCCGAAGAAACCGACGTTTGGCCATGGCTAGCGGTAGATCTAGCTTTAGTTGGTATATCCATACTAACTATATGGTGGGGAAGTAGAAAGTTGTGGAAAGGCGATCTGGTTTAAGACCACAAGTTTTGCAATTCTGTGGTCGAACTAACAAAATTTGAGCAATTGCTCTTATTTTTTTGGAGCCATTCGCGTAAAATACCTGGAAAGAGGAACACCTGTACGCTAAAAAGGTCCCAATAGTATGTCACTCGAGCAGTATCATTTAACACGATTAATCAAACAGCAGAGCCTGCAACTAGGCGAGGCTATCGCGCTCGAAGGATTCGAAATGGCGGCCCCATGGTATCAGGTGAGCTGGAGTGATTTCGATAGCATCAGTACTCAGGTTGCCCAGGCCTTGATTCATTTTGGCTTCGAGACTCAAGCTCGTGTAGCTATTTTGGCGCAAAACAGTCCTCAGTGGACCTGTGCCGATATTGGTTGTCTTAAGACACGTGCCGTTGTCGTACCAATCTATCCAACCAGTACCTTCGAACAGGCAAGTTATATTATCGATGACGCCGAGGCGAAACTTATTTTCGCTGGCGATCAAGCTCATTATGAGATGGCCTGTAAACTGACCGACGTATGTAGCAGCTTGGTACAGGTGGTGGTGTTCGATAAGAGCATCACCCTACAAGATAATGACAACCATCATTACTTCGACGACCTTATCGCTCAAAGCTATCCAGCTAAGACGCTTATCGAGTTGGACAAAAGACTCGAAGCGGCGAACCTGGATGACTTGCTTACCCTGATATATACCTCAGGTACCACAGGCGATCCAAAAGGCGTGATGTTAGATTACCGTAATATTGCCTCTATGGTGCGTCAGCACGATAACTTCCTACCATTTACTCCAGGTGACGTGTCTTTGGCCTTTCTGCCTCTGAGTCATGTGTTCGAGCGAGGCTGGAGCTTCTACGTGCTTAGCCGTGGCGGTCATAACGTCTACCTGCAAAACCCTATGGCGGTAAAAGAAGCCATAGTCCAAGTACGCCCACACACGCTTTGTGTGGTACCAAGATTTTTAGAGAAGGTGTACAGCGCGGTACAGGATAAAGTCTCTAAGGCCCCGAGTACCCGTCAGAAGCTGTTTTCCTGGGCTATGAATGTGGGTCATAGGCAGTCTGAGGTGGGTCAAGGTCGTGAGAAAGCATCATTAGGTTTGAACCTGCAATGGAAATTGGCCGATAAACTGGTGTTTAGCAAGCTTAAGCAAGTATTGGGCGGGCGACTCAAGTTTATGCCTGTTGGTGGTGCAGCGCTGGATCCTACTGTGAGTGCTTTCTTCCAGAGTATCGACGTTCCTGTGTTGTGTGGTTATGGCATGACAGAAACGACGGCAACAGCCACCTGTAATACCTTGGCTAATCGTGTGCCTGGATCTAATGGCTGTGTAATACCTGAAGTCGAGATCAAATTAGGTAAAGATAACGAGATTCTGGTGCGCGGTGATACTGTGATGCGCGGCTATTATAACCGTCCACAAGAAACCGCTGATACCTTCGAAAATGGCTGGTTAAAAACTGGCGATGCGGGTCGTATCGATGAGCAAGGCAACCTGTTTATCACCGACCGTATCAAAGAACTGATGAAGACTTCTAACGGTAAGTATATTGCGCCTCAGCGTGTTGAAGGTAAGGTGGGTTGTTGTCCTTTCATCGAGCAAGTTGCCATCGTGGCCGATGCTAAGAACTATGTTTCGGCTTTGATTGTACCTGCATTTGAAGCTCTGGAAACTTGGGCTAAAGACAAGGGGATCCATTATGAATCACCAATGGAGCTATTGCGCCATAGTCATGTCATCGAGCATTTCGAGCAACGCCTTAAGACATTGCAGAGGGATCTGGCTGGTTTCGAGAAGATTAAGAAGTTTACCCTACTGCCGGAAGCCTTCTCTATGGAAGCGGGTCTAATCACGCCAACCATGAAGTTGCGCCGTAAGGTGATTTATCATAAATATGCACGTGAGATCAGTGCTATGTATGGCAGGTAAGAGGCTAAGTTCGAGCTTTTAAGGACTTAGAAAGTCTCGAGTTGCGAGCGGTGAGTTACGAGCAAAGATTTTGTCTTGTTGCTCAATCCTCGACACTCGCAACGGCTTTGTCTGCTTCGCATCTTATGTATGTCACAGCGTGATGTCCTCAAGCAATAATGAAGCTAGAACAACAGGAATAATAAAAGGATGTTTATCATGTCAGAGACCTTTTTTAGCTTAACTATCCAGCCAAGGTTTAATGAGACCGATGGCCTGGGTCATATCAATAACACTGTACTTCCTGTGTGGTTTGAGGCTGCTCGTGAGCCAATATTTGAGATTTTTAATCCTAGTCTGGACCTAAGCCAGTGGAACCTGATAGTGGCTGGTTTTACTATAGCCTATACGTCGCCGACTAATTATGGTTCTACCGTATCGGTAAAAACTTGGATCAGTCGAGTGGGTAATTCTAGTTTCGAGGTGGCCCAGCAGAGCTGGCAGGGCGGCAAGATGACCGCAGAAGCTAAGACCACATTAGTGCATTACGATTACGGTATCGATAAGAGTCAGCTAATTTCAGCTGAGGTCAAAACTCAGCTTGAAAAGCTAATTGGAGAATAGTTCGTTGTTGTTTTTTATAGTTATTAAATAAGAAGCTATAAAAATTTCTGCACATACCGGCAGCTAGCCTCAATCTCGAGGTTAGCCGATTTAGCCCAACTTAAACCATATCGGACTAGCTCTTCTACTAGATGGTTAATCTCAACATTACACTGATGCGGATTATTCATTAGCGGTTTCTTCATAGCTCCTGAGGACATCGATTAGCTCCGGGCTCAGTGTTGCTTTCTTGCCTGTCTTGAAGTTAAACATTACTACTTGTGAGCTACCTAAGGTGGTGGCAGCTGCTTGAGTCTTGCTGAAAACCGTATAATTCATCATGAAACGGTCGGCCTTGATATCGCTAATCTTCACACTGACCAATAAGGTGTCGGGGAAAGTGACTGGGCGCTTATAGCGGGCATGATTATCGCTGAGTATCGGGCCAACTTGAGTGGTCTGCAGGTCGCCGAGCAAATTAATCTGGTTAAAGAAATCGATCCTCGCCGTCTCGAAATATTTGAAATAGACCACGTTATTTACGTGCTGTAGGGCATCCATCTCCCCCCAGGCTACGCTGATCTCTGTGTGGACAGGATTTTCCGCGATAAACTGTTCTAACATGATGCCTCTCGTCATTCAAACGATTGTTTAACTTGAGGGCCAGCATAGCAGCATGTCATAGTGGCAACAAGTTGAACAAATTATATAGATGGCATGAGGTTTATTGCTTATGGGGTTGATAATTCGTCAAGCAAACATATACGGTGCGCAAGCAGCTGGACTGATGTTAGTCGGGCTAACGCTATTGAGTATTAGCCTTGATGCGGTAGCCGTTACAGACCGTTATCTGGCAGTGAAAAGCGCAGAAGATAAACAAGCCAGAGAGCTGATTAAACCCATATCAAAACAGATGCTTGCCTTATTCGATGAGCAACTTCCCATGAAGCAAGCATTGACAGTAATCTATGGCGCTGAAGATGGTCCTCTGTTTGACCCCGATACCAGTCAGATATTGATTCCCTATGAGTTTGTGACAGAGGTTTATACACGTTTCCATCATGATAACTATCAAGAGACAGGTGTGAGTCCAGAAGATGCAACCCGTGATGCCTTGATGCACACTCTATCTCATGAGTATGGCCACGCTTATATTTATGCTAATCAGGTCATAGTACTGGGCAAGGAGGAGGATGCGGTCGATACCTTAGCGACACTAATGCTCATCAATTCCTTCGATAATGGTGCCGATATCGCCTTGAGTGCAGCGGATCTGTTTTCGCTGGAAGATGAAGACATTAAAGAGTTCGATGATGATCATTTCTGGGATGAACATAGTCTAGATGCCCAGCGATATTTTAGTACCTTGTGTTTAATTTACGGCAGTGATCCCGAAAAATACGCCAAAGTTATTTCTAAAGCTCAGCTAGAAATTGAAAGAGATAGTTATTGTGAGGAGGAGTATTTCAGACAAACGGAAAACTGGGACAGGCTAAAAGAGCGCTATAGTGTTTTACCAAGCAAGGTTAAGTAATCGCTGGATATAGAAGCAGGCATAAAAAAGCACTCAATTTAGAGTAATGCCGGTAAGTTAAGAAAAAATATTGATAAAATAAGGGCTACAGGGGATTTAATCTAAATCTGGCTGTAGCCCTTACTCGTTCTGCTGTTAGTCAATGATTGCTACACAAATTCCGTTAATTCAGAAAGTGAATAAAAAGTGATTATGTATGCAAAATAGTGACTAAGTGATCGGCATTACTCAATTTAGAGTGCTTTTTTATATAAAAAGATGCTCGGCTGTTAGAACGTTAGTTCGGCAAAGCTAGAGATTTGCTTATGGCTGCCGGTGCGTTGATCATTTGAGCGAACCATCTGCATGGTACGCATACCCGCTTCTTCAGCCGCTTTAAGTTCTTCAACTACATCAGAAATATACAGCACTTGCTTAGGCGCTAAGCTGATGGTGTTGATAATATTACAGTAAGCCTGCTTGAACAATTTGTTACCGGTACGGGTATCGAAATGGCCATCAAACTTAGGCGTTAGGTCACCGCCATCACTGTGAGCAAACAGCAGCTTCTGTGCTTCTGCTGAACCAGATGAGAAGCTGTAAATACGCATGTTTTGCTGCTTAATTCCATCTATCGCCTGGATAAAATCTGGGAAAATGTGACCAGTGAACTCGCCCTTGGCATAACCTTGCTTCCAGATTAGGCCCTGTAGTGTCTTAAGTGATGTGGCTTTTCTGTCTTCGGCCACCCACTGTTGGAGGATCTCAGTAACACGTTCGAGAGACGCATCGGGCTCAAGAGCGATATCTCTCACATCACAGATGCAGTTTTCTACTAAAACATTGTGTTCATTCTCTTTAAGAAAATCGGGGAGTGCCTTGGCCGAATAAGGAAAAAGCGTATCCTTAATAAAACTAAGATCGGTTGTTGTACCTGCTGTATCTACAACTATGGCTCTGATACCCATGATTACTCCACAATGTGCCCGGAATCGTTGTTCCAGTAACTGATAATGTTATTTTCAATGTCGATCCTAAGCTGAAATCTCCGCTATTACTAGCTTAATCGGTGTTCAGACTGTATTAAATTTGCCAAAACTCGATTTAAGCTATTCCCTTGAGACAAGCATGATCAGCTTGTTACTTTTTAAAGTAGCTAAAGCGTGTTTGCTTCAGTGGTGATTGCTTATTTCATGGAAGATGATCACTAATGACAAGTCTATTTATGTGGTTCAACTCGACTTACATTCTCTGTGTTGCTTTCCCAAACTTTTCTTGGATTAAAATCGTGGCATGCGTTTCCTTGAAAGCTAACTAGCATCCTCGTGTCGACTTCTAGTGAAGATGTTTTGTTTTTGTGTTTGTAAAAAGTTAATATGCAGCTGTTTTTAAGGAGGTTTATTGTTAGCCCAATGTAGTTGGTACATTGGATACAGTAAACAGACAAATATAGGGACTGCAATGAAATTCAACTCTCTGTTAACCGCTGGCATGTTACTGGTTACGGTGACTACACCTGCTTTTGCCGCTAAAGACCTAGGCTTTTACCTAGGTGGTCAAGTTAATAATACTGCTATAGAAGACAACATAGGTAATTTTGATGAGTCGGCTGTAGGGCTTGGCGTTTATGGCGGTTATAACTTTAATGACAGCTTTGGTATTGAAGCGAGCATTTTCGCGACCGATAGTTTTGTCGATGAAATGGATTTTCGTATGGCGGCGATGACAATCTCTCCAGTGATACGCCATGCTTTTACTGACAATATCACGGCTTATTTGAAGGCGGGACTGGTAGTCAATAGGACTTATAGTAACGACGATGATGTTGATGAGAGCTACGAAGGCACGGGTTGGTTATTTGGTGCGGGTGTGGATGTGACTTTAACTGAGTCTTTGGCGTTGCGAGTGTTTTACGAAGCCAGTGAAACAGACCCTGAGTCCGACGAACGTGATAATTATTTTGCCGATATTAGCCTCAAACAATACGGAATCGGTTTGCATTACCGCTTCTAATCGTTTGGTATCATGCCTCTCTCGCAGAGAGGCTATTATCATTACTTTGTCCTTCTTAAGGAATACATCGAATAAAAGTAGAGAACTGGCGTTCTCTACTTAATTGCTATTTCGTAGAGCTTTCTATACAAGATTACCCTATGTAAAATGGTTGTAAGCACTACCTTTTAAGTAAGGTTCTCTAAGAAATACTTTCTAAGAAAGAGCCTTCAATGGATTCAGTAGTCATCCATGAGTAAGACAGTCGTTGTTTTTTGTCTTGCTCTGTGATGATCCAGATCTGCTCTTTATCAAATGCATAGCTGGAGAAGATTCTGCCATCAGATTTTGTGGCTTCATCATTCCTTGCTTTCCCCTCGGCGCATAGCTCTCCCCAGTCACGATTTTTATGTCTTTCTAGCAAGAGGGATACCCCTACACATTGAGGATTCGCTTCCATTGTTTTTCTCAAGAGCGTTCGCACAGTTTCCTTAATGACAATATTACCAAGCTCGAATGGAATGCTGTCAGAGGTGTTGATGTGCTCGCTTTGACTTAACTCTTTAGAGTGTTTCATTGCATGTTCCTTTTATCTAAATTATTGCGCTTTCCTCGCCTGACGGTGCAAGCACTTGTCATATTTATGAAGTGCAGGAATGCCATATAGCT
This sequence comes from Shewanella psychrophila, assembly GCF_002005305.1. NCBI lineage: Bacteria > Pseudomonadati > Pseudomonadota > Gammaproteobacteria > Alteromonadales > Shewanellaceae > Shewanella > Shewanella psychrophila. Next base: position 6,284,026 of record NZ_CP014782.1, on the reverse strand, counting down.
CCGGCTCCATACAAAGCAGGTTATGACATAGAAAAGCTGAAATAGATTCGCAAAGAACAAGCCAGATACCAGCTAATAAAGGTATCCCTGATGTAATAAATGAGCTGGATCAATGTTTTAACATTAAATTGGAAGGATTAGAGCTAATTAACTAGTGTAAACGTAATCTCTAAACTCGAAGATAGCTCACCTTAGGTGACTTATATAAATATAGCCATAGAAATCATAATCCCACTAAGTTCCCACAGCTGCAGATGAAACAAGCTTAAACGATGAGCCTGCCTCATCGTTCAGGCTACCTTCCCCTCTAATTAATCAAGAAACACCATCTCAGGTGCGGCATGCATTAGGAAGTTTTGATGGGAAATGTTCCAGGCGTAAGCCCCGGCTTGGGTAAATACCAGATAATCCCCCAAATTCAGCTTGTCGATATATTGCTGTCTGGCTAACACATCTTTTGGCGTGCAGAGTTGGCCTACCAGGGTAACATTCTGCGCTTTTATACTGGGCGATGTTTCAGGCTCTGACTCAGCTGTTACTGGCGATCTCGAGTGCACGAAGAAAGGGTGATCATGGCTCTGAGCCGCTGGGGTGCGGAAGTGATGGGTGCCGCCGTGTCCTATGGCGAACCATTCCCCGTGGCTCTGCTTGATGTCTAAGACCTGCATCACATAGCAACCGGCATTGGCGGTGACAAAGCGCCCACACTCGAAGCGTATGTTGATTTTTGTCATGGACTCTTGCTCAATAAGGTTTGCCAGCTCGGCGCAGAACTCGCGCCAATCGAACCTTTGTTCTGGATGAGCATAATCTATGCCTATACCACCGCCTACGTTCAATAGGCTCAAGTTCAGATCGTAATCCCGACACCAGCGCTTGAAAGTGCGGAAGTACAGCTTCATCAAGGCTAGATGGCGCTGAGGGTTTAGCTGGTGTGACATCAGATGAAAATGAAATCCCAGTAGTTCTATATGAGGTTGCTCGCGGATAATGGCGATGGCTGAGTCAAGCGCGTCGACATCCAGTCCAAATGGAGTGGGCTTACCGCCCATGGTTAGTCGAGTGTGTTCTATGCCGTCCAGACCTATATTCATGCGTAGCAGGATGCGGCAACTACGCTGTTTCTGTGAGCATAAACTGGCGATGCGACGCAGCTCTAGCAAACTCTCAACATGAATAGCTTCAATATCTATATCGATCGCATAGGATAAGTCGCTGATTAATTTTCCCGGACCACCGAAGATAAGAGGCATCTTGGGCTGACATTGATGCAGCCAATTGAGCTCTCCGCCGGAGGCGGCTTCGAAACCATCTACCAGAGGTGCCAGAGTTTCCAGAATCCTTTCCTCGGGATTAGCCTTAGCGGCATAATAAAACTCACAGTTTCTCGGTAGAGCAGAGACTATCTCATTGGCGTGATCCCGTAGAGAGGCGAGATCATAGATGTAGGCACATAGCGGTGTATGTTCATCTTGCTTAGCCGTGAGTTTATCGATTGCTTGGGTAATTCTATCCATGATTAAACCTGATCTAAGTGAGAGAACGGGCTGGCTAAGCGGTTATAGCCAGAGAGTTTGTCCGCTTGTTTGAGTAAGCGGGTGGTTAGGTTATTTTTCGAGGGAATATCATCGCCTTCTAACAGGCCTTGTAGCTCTGCTTGCTCCCCTTCGACCAACTGCCACTGGGCTATGGCCTGTTTCAGGCTGTGCCATAGATTAAGCTCTAATTTTTTCTCACCGGAAGCGAGATGGAAGATGGCTTCGCTGACATTATTGATCAGTGTGCAGTAGGCGATACGGTTCCAGCCCTGCTCTCGACTGTAGTAGACGGAGGAGATGGCGCTATCCGACAGATCTGTCAGGCTCTCTCTGGGCCAGAAATTCGGCAGCAGCTTAGTTCCCTCCAGATCCCTCAGCCAGACGAAGGCGGGTAGGCCATCGCTGAAACCAACCAGAGTGTTCTGCAGATGTGGCTCGAATGCGATACCTTGCTTGAAAAAATAGTAGAAAACACCGGGTAGTAGGGCGTCCAAATAAGCACTAAACCACTGATTTGCCATCTGCCCATAACTTAAGTCTCTTTGCTTGGCTAAACGTTCAACCAGACCCTGACAGATACTCTGGCCATCAACATCCCAGGCGAATAAGGCCCCCGCCATCTGAGGTCGATATTTTTGCTCCAGCTCGTTGTTGATACCGTCTCTGTATAGGATGCCGAAAGACTCACTCAAGGTGCGGCTCTGTGTCTCACTGATTTTTTCTCCTATGCTACTGAAATCCAACGTGCTGGCAGCAGGTTCCGCCATCAGGGTGAATTTAGGGCAGTGAAAATAGGCTTCCTGTTGCAGATCTATCAGTAGGCGGCTCAGGACTATAGCACTCTCTAATTCATACCAGGCATTCTTGCGTACGCAATTGGTCAGGCGTACATGAATGGAGAATTTCATAAAGCGGTTTATTTCTGGGGCGTATAAGGTTCGTACCGAAGAGGTGGGATAAACCTTGTGGCCCAGAGAATCTAAAGGCAAGAGTAAGCCTTGCTCTATGGCTTTTTGCACAAGGGGCTGAGCCATGATGGTCTTAACTTCCCAGGGATGGCAGGGATACAGGCATTCTTCTGCCGGGTGGAGCTTGTCGATCATATCCAGAGGCATAGACTCGCTACAATACAGCTGTTTGACCAGAGATTTATCGACTTTGAACCAGTAGAGGGGGAAGTTGGCGCCTATCTCTGGCGAGCAGGCTAACATGTCATCGAATGCTACCCCGTGACGACTCTTAGGCGCCGGATGCATCGCATGACCCCAGAGCAGGCTCTGCTCCGAGGCAATAAGACCTGAGCAAGCATCCATTGCTTGGGTCTGTGGTTTATAAGGACCATGAGCTCTTTGAATAAAGGCTTGAGTGACATCGACACTGTTACTTATCTGCTCCATTAGCTCATGATTAAACTCGGTATTCGTGACTATGGCCAAGTGTTTAAGCATGAATTTAGCCAAGAAATGGGAGTCGAGAGGCTGCCAGGATGAGCCCATCTTTTTCAGATATGGCTGGCTGATGAAATGGCATCGCCCCAGTAAACTGATGCGGTCTGCAACTAGGATCAACACCGCGTCTGACTCGGGGAAGATTAATCTGATCTTGCTATGACCCGCTAATCCTCCTCGGGTAAATGCCATGGGACAGTCAGGATTATTATCGTCCAGACAGACCTGATTATGGGGTAGGGCATATTCCCGTATATAACAATTGAGCAGGCAAGCTATGGCATTATCTTGAGCCATATGCCGATGAGCCTGAGCACAATATTTGTCAAGGGTCTGGGAAGTATCAGCTTTGTGTTGTACCGACATGATCTTGTACCTCATTGAAAAAGAACATTAGAACCAAGAGACCTAAGCCACAACTCAGGGCTGCAAGTAGGAAGGGCCAATGCAGTGAGCCCCATTGACTGGCGTAGCTGGCACCTACTCCAGCTAGCACCCCTGCCCACTTACCCCAGGCATCGAAGCGGCCAAAACTCAAACCGGCTTGTTTTTGACTAATTCGTTGGCTGACAAACAGGTGGAGGCCACTGAAGATCAGCACCATGCCGAAACCAAACAGGAGTCTCAGGGCGATAAGCCAGCTGCTTTCAACCAATAAGAACTGACCGAAACAAGCAAGGCCTAACAAGGCGAAGCCTAGCTGGGTCTGTTGTTTCGCCGACCAAGTTAACTTTTTAGCCTGAAAGGCAAATAGGAGATAAACCAGATGGGGCAGGCTGTAATAGAAGCCGCTCAGGGCATCGCTCTGAGTGCCTAATTGCTCGCTATAGAGTAAGAAATAGGGAAAGGTGACCACCATGGCGAAACAGAACAAAAATTGCAGCCATAACAGGTGTGAGAAAGGTCGCTTCTCTTCCGAATTCAAAGCCTGGCTGCTGATGACGGCCGCTTTGGCTGTCAGTTTCCCAGGCTTAGCTGCTGATTTAGTGCTGCCATAGGCCCGAGTATCTGCAAGTTTAGTGTCGTCCGGCAGACGCCAGCACACCAGAAATGCCAGTAGAGGCAACAGGGCCAGAGCCCGGTAGATCATTAAGGGGTCCTGTATATGGGTAAATAATCCTAAGGCTATGGGGGCGCACACTAAGGCTAAACGCGCCGAACTTTGAGTCAGGTTCAGGCTGTTGGCCAGTTCTTTGTCTTTAAACAAACGGCTCAGATACGCGTTTGATGCCGCGAGCGTGCCACCACTGATCCCTTGCAATATCAGTCCGGCGGCAAACCACCAGATCGAGTCGGCAAAGCCGGACAGGAGAAAACCTGCAACTAGGCCGACTTGTGCCCGCAGCAGCGAGGTTTTCTTACCAAACTTATCGGCAAACCGTCCCCACCAGGGGGCTGTCAGCGCCGCACATATGGTGGGCAGGACAAACATGATGCCTATAAGATAACCCGAGCTACTCACCCCAAGACTCGTCAACATTCTCGGTAGGAACAGGGGCATGCCTAGAGCGGTGAAGGCCGTTAAGAAGTGGCAGAACAACACCACGGAGATCACTCGCATAGGAATCGCTCACTTAAGAAGTTAGGTGCCGTATGGCCATAGAATTTATTGACGTCGCTGGCTCCCGAGCTGGCTTTACTCAACAGGCTGCCGGAACTCAACAGGTATTTAATCGGCAGATAGGTTTGTCCCAGCAGATAATGACGGGCGTATTCTGTGTCGACTCCATCTCTGTCCAAGGCATCGAGTTCTGCCAATAACAGCTGACGTAAATGGCGGTACATGGTTTTGCGATCACCCAAGTTTTTGCTCGCCATAGCTTCTATGATGGCGGCGATATCCAGTTGCAAAGTAATGGTGGTAAACATCTGTGCTAGCGCCTCATCGTCTTCCACCAGAATTCTGCGATCGAGAAGGCTAGTCACTCTCTGCTCGGCTCGTTGAGGATGTTGGGCTGATTGTTGATAGCGCCTGGCCAGTAAGCGAGCCGAGTCGTTATCCTTCATCACCAGAGATAAGCTTGAATTTTTATAGGCAATGACGGCATTTTGCTGATTAGACTCCAGGGCTATGCCGTATTTGAGCCATAGGCGTAAGTGAACCTTTAGCAAGAGGCTCAGGTATTGGGTAAGCCAAGCCTGGCTGTCACCTCCATAGTAGCTATCGGCCAGATGACTCAGGTATAGGCGTCCATCGGGCATCTCGCTCGCTAGAGCTGCTACCGCGACCAAGTGTTTGTCTTGCATAGATAATGGATAGCTGCGGACGATATAGGCAAACTCTTTACGCTCGCCCATATGTCCTCCGTGCTGTTCATCGACATGTTCGAATAGGGGAGTCAGCTGAGGATCGTTTTCGGCGAGTTCGGTCAGAGTCTGTTCGAACCAATGACCGTCATAGATAGTGCTGGGTTTGATGGAGCGGATATTCTTCGCCCCCAATGTCGCCATCATCAGCGGTACCTTGATATGAACCCCGGGGAAATCGACCAGGGCTAAGGTGCGCACCGATAGCGTTGGCTGAACTGTAATCGCCGACTTTGGGGCGATTAAGATCCCTAGAGGTAGCTCTGGTAGACCTGCTAAGGTCAAAGGGTGTAAGGGAAATAGCTGGTGGCTTTGTGTGTAGCCGATATCGAGCCCTACATCGGAAAAACTTGGCCAACAATCCGGCGTCGTGGACGTCAGCGAAACCAGGCTTTTTTCTATTGCCAACCAGTTAAGCTCGAATCTGGGTGCGAATTCCGGGGCATAACGAGTGAGTGCGTCGGCATCGAAGCCTACTTTGGCCCGTGCAGTAGGGTAATAAGGGTGATCCAGATAGGCAGCTAGCTGATCACCGAACAATAACTGATGATGCCAATCGCTCATGTTTGTAAATTCAGCGCTCAATCCCTGTTTCTGTTGCTGATATGCCTGACGACAGAGAAGATCTTGCTCCGAAGCGCAATCCGCCTCGTGAATATAGCGACTGAAGAGCGCTCTCTCTTCCTGGGTCAAACCTGAGGACAGGGTCTCTAACCAATGCCGATATCCCTTCACATAGCTCAGACTTGCTCCCGGAACCTCCTGGGTAAGCCATGCCGGGGAAACGGCGCGCCACTCCTGCATATAATCGCTTGGAGTCAGAGGAATGTAGAGGGTTTTAGTTCCAAGATGGCTTACCTCTAGCCAAGCTTGAGGTTGGGCTTCGGGCCAGATATCTTTGTCACTGGCTAGCTGCTTTATCACAGAACCTTGGCTCATAAGCTCGCACACGTTTTCTCGTAAGCAGGTGTCTATGATTCTTTGGCAAATATAGGATTGAGATAAAGACATTAGTTTAGCTCCCAGAGTAGTTCACGACTGAGTTCATCTGCCTTGGCTGACAACACTTGTCTGTCTGGGCCGATCAGGGTTAATGCTCCGAGATAATCTTTATTTGAATGAGTTAATTTGACGCTATCGCCTTGAGTTTTAATGGGTATAAAACTGATATTTTGCTCACCATTCAGATATTCGAATGGCGCTGGACTGAGTTGTACCTCACCCGCTTTTCCGCTAGGGAAATAACGAATAATTGCCTCGGAACTACTGAGCTTCAGGGGGGCAAGTGGCTTACCAGAATGCAGGGATAATATGGTTTCGAACCAGCTGAAAGGTAAAAGCTTATCCAGTAAAAATTCACGTCCGTCGCCTATGCTGCGATAGTTTATCTCGACTAAAACAGGTCCTTGATCTGTGAGGATAAATTCGCTGTGGCAGACGCCAAAATTGACACCGAATGCCGCCACTTGAGCCAAGGCTTGCTCGCGATATTTCAGACTGACAGGCCCGTTCCAGCTAGCTTGAGTCTCAACAAAATGAGGTAGGGCTGACAAGCTAACATCGAAGCCACCAATGGCCTGAATATGCTCGCCGTCACCTAAAGTTTCTAGGGTGAACAATGGTCCCTCTAGATAAGCTTCCAGCAAGATACAGGTATCTGTTTGCTCCATGGCTGATGCGTATTTTATCAAGGCATTCAGATCGTCACAGAATGCTACATTCAGGCTGGCGACTCCTTCTCTGGGCTTAGCTACTAGAGGAAATGGCAGATTTTTGGGCAATGGCTGCCCCGCTAACCAGGTATGTGTCCACACATTGGGTTGATTTTGATTGGTAAGCCGGGTTCGCATAGCCGCCTTGTTTTTCGCCTGATAGCAGAGGTGCCAGTCTTTAGCGGGGCAAAAGAAGTAATCGGCGACTATGGCTGTGCTCGCCTGTAGATGATCACTATTTGAAAATATCACTGCTGGCGAAATGGCCAATGTGTGTAACAGATCTATGATTGCCATAGGATTAAACACGTCACATTCAATAATCTGGGTCGGACTGGCTTGCTTACCGGCGAAGTATTGTTTGTGTGCTAATCCATGGTCGGTGAGTAAAAAAACGTCATAGCCCATATTCAAGGCGGCGGGGACGAATCCCTCGGTTACTGCCCGGTTTTCGACATGAGTGATCAAAATCAATTGTGGTTTCATACCTGTATCTCTTATCAACAAAAATAAAATACGCTGACTCCCGGTGAGGGGAGCAGGACTGCTGGGAATGTACAATAAGTGAGCGTTCAATGACCGCAATGGAAAAGGAATCTAAATGAAAACCATTCTCAAATAAAGATCATTTACGTTTGAATATGATTTGTTTCTACTTTCTGTAAGAGATTAAAAAGTCTCTAAAAAATACAGTATGGTGTAACATCATGATAACAGTGGATAAAAAAACACAGAAAAAAGACTTGACCTATTAACTTAAATGATAACAATAACGATTATCATTTTCTGTTGTGGCAGGGATAGCATGATAAAAGCCAATTTATTGAAAACTAAGCTTGCCGAAGGCAAACCGCTCTTTGGCATGCTCAACTCAGTGCCTTCACCCATAATTTGCGAAATGTTGGCTTACGCCGGCTACGACTTCGTCATTCTCGATACCGAACATGTACTCATCTCAGATGATGCCGTAGCACATACGATCCGCGCTGCCGAAAGTGCCGGGATCCCTTTACTGGTCAGGGTGGCCGATGCCAATCCTGCATACATAGGAAAATTGCTCGATGCCGGTGCTCAGGGGATTGTCATTTCTCGGGTGTCTAGTCTGGAAATCGCCAAGCAAGCCATTGCTGCAGCGAAATATCCGCCATTAGGCTGCCGAGGGATTACAGGTGGTCGAAATACCGGGTTTGGCACCTTGCCGTTGCAGGAATATATCGACATTGCAAACCGTGAGACCTTCGTTGGTCTGATGATCGAAGACACCCAGGGCATTGATGCCTTGCCTGAAATTCTGCATTTAGATGGTGTCGATATGATCTTCGAAGGGGCACTGGATCTCAGCTTGTCTATGGGACAAGGCACCGAATTTAATCATCCGGCGGTACAGGACAATATCCATTTTATGGCGAGCTTGTGTCTGCAACAAGCCGTGCCCTTTTGTGCGATTCCGCGCCTGCCGGGGCAGAAATCTGCCTGGTGTAAGCAGGGGATCACCGCCTTCCTCGTAGGTGAGGATAGGGGACTTATTTTCAAACAGCTGAAGCACCAGCTGCAACATTTAAAACACGATGAATAACATCAAGGAATAATCATGTTTATGCCAAACCAGGGATTAAAATTGACCACGCTTTCCGTGGCCATAACCGCCAGTATTGCCTGTCCTTTTGCCTTTGCCGATCAAGATGCCCCCGCCATGGAAGTCATGGAGGTTAAGGGAAGTGTGCTGGGGAATTCGGAAGTCGCCGATCTGAAAACCTATGCCGGTAACCGGAGTATCATCACCCATGACAAGATGGAGCGTACTGCGGTGCGATCCATAGATACCGCACTACAGCAGATCCCAGGCATTAAAATTAAGGATGAGACGGGCACAGGCGTGTTACCTAATGTCTCGGTGCGTGGTTTAGACAGCAGCCGCAGTGGTTATGCTCAGTTCTTGATGGATGGTATTCCCATGACCTTAGCGCCATACGGTCATACGGGGCAGTCATTGTTTCCGGCAACTCTATTTATGATTGACCGTATCGATGTGGCCCGTGGCGGAGCTTCGGTGCAATATGGTCCTAACAACGTAGGTGGGGTGATCAACCTGATCTCGAAGCCTATCTCTACCGAATGGGAGACGACCCTCAATGAGAAGATGACTTTCTTCGGTAGCGGTAAAAACCTCTATGACACTAACCTGAGCACAGGTGGTGCGGTTACTGAAGATTTTTCTATGCGTTTAGACGCCAACTTCACCAAGGGAGAGTCATTCAGAGACCACTCGGACACAGATGTGAAGAACATCATGTTAAAAACTGTGTGGAACATAGACGACAACAATAGTATCGATGCTAATTTCCAGTATTACGATGCGTTTTCTGAGCTACCCGGTGCCCTTAATACCGAGGCGTATGAGGAAGACAGGACTCAATCTCTTAGACCCAACGATGAATTTAACGCGGATACCAAACGTATCACGATTAAATATAAACACACACTCGGCGATTCATCCTTCTATGATGATGGCGAACTCGAGCTGATCACCTTCGGAAACAAGAGTTCACGTAACTTTCAGTGGGATTTCTACGACAAGAGCAAGGACACCGACGGCGATCTAGGTAACCATTGGGCTGACACGACTCAGACCGCCACAGATCTACGTAACTCGCCTAGAACATTTACCGTTTATGGTATAGAGCCTAAGGCAAATATCTACATTGATGGTGATATCACCCAGAACATCATAGCCGGTGTTCGTTACGTCAACGAAGACATCAGCTACCAGCTCAATCAGATGGATAAGACGACCTTAGTCACTACCAGCCCGAGAGACTGGCATATGGACACCAATGCCATGGCGTACTACATCAGTAATGAGCTGGGCTTCTTCGATGACAAGCTCACCTTAACGCCGGGCCTTCGCTATGAAGATGTGCGTATGGAGTTCACTAATCTGGGAGCGGGCTACAGCCAAGATAACCATGTCACAGAATGGCTGCCTGGTATCACCTTAGGTTATGAGTTTTCCGACTCATGGTTTGCTTACACCAATGCCCAACGCTCATTGCGTACACCACAGATATCTCAATTATGGCCAGAAGGGCAGACGTTAGAATCGGAACTGGCCTGGAACTATGAAGCCGGGGTGCGTTTCACGCCGACCGATACCAGCAGCCTGACCTTGGCCGCCTATCGTATCGACTTCGAGAATAAAGCCGAATATGACAAGGATATTAGTCTGTTCGTTAACATAGGCGAGACCCGTAACCAGGGCATAGAGCTGGAAAGCACCTATTCGCCTGAGTCACTGCCTGATCTGACGCTAACTGGCGCCTATAATTATCTGGACACAGAGCAACTCGAGGGTGAGTTTGCCGGAAACCAACTGCCTTATGTGTCTAAGCACCAGCTATCTGCCAGTGTCTTATATAGCTTGGATCAGGTGGATCTGGGCTTGATGGCTTACTACTACAGTAAATCATTTGCAGATCTAGCCAACAGCGTCGAAGAGAATGAGTCGGGCACGGCGGGGGAGATACCAGAATATACCGTGGTTAACTTCAACATCAGTACCGAGCTGTTTAAGAAAAATGATAAGGGATTAAAAGTGGGCTTGTCGGTCAATAATCTGTTCGACAACGAATATTATTTCAGAGGATTAGACGTTTCACCGGCTGGTCGTGTACCAGCACCGGGACGTTCCTTTAGCCTAGATCTTACCTATCAGTTTTAAATAATCTTGCATCAATAAGAGATGGGTAACCATGGTGTCATGGTTATCCATTTACTCGTGCCCGGCTCAATTCATAGCAGATGCTAATGATGTTGCTTGTTTCTGGCACAGTCAGTTAAACGACATTAGAGTTAGATTTTACTCCAAATTCTCATAAGTAGATCTCCGGTAGGCATGAAATGCTGCGGAATATGCTGAGAGGCTGGCATAGCCCAACTCAAAAGCAATCTGAGTCGCCTGTTGCCCGTCTCGTTGTAATTGTTTGGCTTTTTCCATCACTACGCGGCTTCTAACGTCACGGAATGAACATTGAAAGTGCTGTTTGAATAATCGATTTAAGGTACGTGTTGATGCTCCACAGGTTTCAGCATATTCATCAAGCTGGATCTTAATATTCGGAACCTTAGTTAAAGCATTAATCACTGGGAGTAAACGCCGGTCAAGCTCGCCTTTTGAGGTCATCATGCTGGCGGATGGAGAGGTTCGTGCAATTTGATCTTTAAGGACCCAGTCGTAATGCAACTGGGTTTTAGAGCCGTTGGGCAATAACCCATTTTTCTTCATCGACATGATTTGAATAATCAGTGGTGTCAGTTCAAGGCTGCAAATACTGTCACCCAAATTCATCATGTCAGCGTCTGTAGAATACATAAGAGATAGGGTCGAGTGTTTCAAGCCTTCTGCTTTATGCTCTACATTTTGGGGCAACCAAATTAATTGACCCGCAAGAGCCAAGATACTGCTTACTCGTGTATAAATCACTTGGCAGCCGATGTGCACATAAACTAATTGGGCTGAATTATGGCAATGAAACGGCGCCTTTTCTTGTGCCTCAACAATTTGCAATGTATGAGAAAAGAACATAATGGTTAGCCCCTGTTTTTAGATATTTTTGGGTATTATCAAAATACAGCTTTCGAATTTCATCGGAAACAGATCGTTATGACTAGCATGATTTCGTACAGGATTATAGAAATAGACAATCTAGTTAATACTTATCTCAACAGGTATGCTGCACATTAAGGCTCTGAATATATCAGTGCCTTTTCTGTCAGGGAAGGCCTTCTTACTCGGCATAAGAAGGCATCTATCCAATGAGCCTATTTTAGGTGTGTTGTGCATTGACCAGCCATGGATATCAGTTAATGGAAATAGCCATTGGAGTGCCAATACTATCGACGGTGCAGTCATAAAACCTAAGACGGTCCGATCTGCTTGGGGCAGATTTACGCTAACTTTTGAATGGACTGAAATATTTAAAAATCATTGAGCCAGATGCTAACTATTCAGTCCTAGATCCTATGTCACTATCTTCACTGCTACCTTTCACCAGGGTATTCAATTCATCAATCTTAGTTAATTTTCCATCCTTAAAATAGTAGAAGGCTAAAAACCTTAATACCGCTTCTGATCCATCTTTTTTGGTTAAAGCAATCGTGTGAATTTCTGAAATAACACCATCACTATCAACATTGACGTCTTCAAAATGTATTTTTGCACCTAATAGAGAATCAGAGAGAACTGTTGAGTGTGCCAAAAACTCAGTTCTGTCATTTATCCCGCCGCCAAAAACTTGCACAAAGTCATCAGAGAGCTGTTTATCTAATTCACTGGGGGTATTTAAAAATACCTCAAATGTTTGTTCGAGAAATCGATTTGCTTCTGGGTGACTCAAATCATTGAATGTCACTTCGACAGGCATGGCCTGACTAAAAGCGCTAAATCCGAGTAAAGATAAGCCGAGTAATTTTGTATGCAGAAACTTTTTCATGTCTATCCCTCTTTTAAAATGTCTGCTTAATATATAAGTTAACTGGTCGTTAATCTTTCGAGATAACGCCACTCTGTACAGGCTTTACGCCAAAAGAATGAAGGGGGGCATTAGCTTTGGTTGATTCTTGGATTTATCGGAGAGGCAAGTTATCCAGTGTAGATGGGGTTATACTTTGTGTATCTAAAATATCGGGAGCGAGGAAAGATCTCTTCCCGCTCCACGGTCTCTTCTTTGTGCCAGCTAACTTTGTTCATACTCACTTTTTAATAGGAACTGTCTGACAAGTTAACGCTTGGAAACTAACTAGATTTAGGCACCCTGGATGGTGTCTATATCGTACCAAGGGGTAGGGTTGATTGGGCAACGAAAACGTACTCCCTCACCTGTTACTTCTACTACATCGGTTCTACGTGTTTGGCCAGGTTCAAGAGGAAACATATCCAGAGGTTCATGGGTGGTGAAGTTTTGCAGTTGGAATCCAACAAGTTTTCCAGCCTTGTTAGTAATAATAAATTGATACTTTCCCGGTTTTAATGATGCCAGGGTATCTCTAGCGGTGAAGTGTCCGCCATGCTGATCTAAGTGTATTTCTACCACACCTTCGGCATTCTTTACCGGTGTCGCAGCGAATGCGCTGGCACTGATTATCAGAGCCGTAAGGGCAATAAACTGTGCGAGTAACTTTTTCATATCTCTTCCTTAATGGGTTTAAGTTGAATCAACCCATTTAGGATAGAAAAACGGCTTGAATTACACTATGTCTGAGAGTCTGAGCATTATGTTCATCAGTCTAAATAGAGGGAAATATGTCGATATTTAATGATTTACTGTCGAGATTTCATCTCAACGCGACTATTTTTCATCGTTCCTTAGTGTGTAATCCCTGGAGCACGGATACCTCTGGCTCTGGGTTAGCCAGCTTCCACCTGATAAGTTCTGGTGAGGCATTCTTACATTGTGAACAGTATCAGTCTGAGTCCTTATCGACCGGGGATCTGGTGATATTTCCCCATGATGGGTCTCATATTATCGATAGCTGTGAGCAATCGAACGCTGAGCACCATGACACTAGTTTTGTCTCCTACCCAATAGACAGCAAACATGTGGATGGCACAGGATTAATCTGCGGATATTTCGATTTTTGCGAAGACAAACAGCATCCACTCATTACTCAGTTACCCCAATGCATACTGTTAAAGAAACAAGATCAACACGGTACCCTTATTAGTATCTTAGATAGCCTGATCAAGGAGGCTAATCTAGGTACCCAAGCTAGCGATGTCATATTGTCACGTCTCAGCGAGCTGTTCTTTCTCACCCTGTTGAGAAGTTTATCCTTGGATACACAGACAGATCTCGGCCTGTTTCGAGCCCTGCAAGACCCTAAGATGGCCAGAGTGCTACAGGCTATATTTGGGCAACTAGCCAGCCCTTGGGATCTGGCTAGTTTGGCGAGTGTCGGTGGTTACTCACGAGCCAGCTTTGCCAGCCACTTTAAACAATATTTTGGGCAAGCCCCCCTGGAATACCTGTCTCATCTGAGGCTGACCCAAGCGAAGAAACAACTGATGTCGGGAGACACTGTACTTAAGGTCGCCCTAGACGTTGGCTATGGAAGCGATGTCACTTTTGCAAAAGCATACAAAAGATACTTTGGCCACGGACCAGGAGCGAGTCGACCCTAAGGAAGTGCAGTGAGCTAAACCGCTCATGCTTAGGTTTTTTGTGCTGTAGCTTCTAAACTTTTCAGTTTGCTTGTGTATTTATTTCCAAACTTTGTTTGGATTAAAGTCGTGGAATTCCATTCCACACCAGGGCAAGGAGGACTGCTCGTCCTCTCAACAACATCCCTGTTTAACAGCCAGTTCGGTAAAATATGTCCTATACAAGTGCCAGTTCAGCTTCCATGCTTCTCGTTCATTAGCGATGGCTTTGCCATATTCACCCTACCTCTCGCTCAGAGAGGTCATTGTTATGACCTTAGCCCTTGCATTCACCATGACGCCCCGGCGAAGTTGTGATCCTCAGTGCTTATGGATAAGTAGCTAACACTTCCGATGATCCGAATTATATCCCTATAATTCCATCCAGTTCGGCTATCCCTGCCTCTCGTTCATAAGCGGAAAACTATGTCTTCATTCACCCTGCCCCCGAAAATTAGGCCCACATCTGATAGGCAGGATGCCTGAATGCCGTGTAGTCCAAGGACGGACGAGAACGGCCATGTCGGTCTCACACTATTTATCCCAACACCCATCGGCAACCTCCAACGGGGATTTATTGTACCTAGAGGATATTTTCAGTTGTCGTAATGAAACATCTCTAAAAGGGGCCGATTGAAGTTAAAAATAAACTTCCTTATGTGCGTTTATACTAAACTGAGCAAGATCAAACTTTGTTCATCTTTCGTTCTATAAATGGAATCTCTACCTTGTAGGTAACAATAAAATTGTTTAAGTTCAAAAAGATATTATGTATTAATCACCAAATATAGATTCGTTATCCATTACTTTAGTAGAGAAAATTAAATCGTGAAAAATTTTTACTTCCTTATATCTGTGATCTTGTGTTCAGGTTGCGCCACCACGACGTGGACTTCTAAAGTTTCTATTGATGAATTTACAGATAATAAAACATGTAAAATTATTTATGGGAGTGATTTTGGAAAAGGGTTCAATAAAGGATTAGGAGGTATTCATTATTATCCTTTTATTGAAAAGGTAAACGATGAGGTAATTTTTGGTGTGCAAGGTGACTACAACATACCTGTTGGAGATGTTCAGATTCGAGTCGATCAGAATAAAGCCATTACAATTTCGTATACAGAAACACCCGTTTTTTACTCTGCTTCATCAGCTCAAACAGTTGATCTATCTTACTTAAAAAATATAGAAGGAATAGATCAACAAGCTATGCAAGAATCCATAAATGCCACAATGCTGAATGTTCAAAAAATTTCTAGTCCATTCACTGCAACATCAGGTGAAAAAGCTAATCTTATAATTCGACAAATGAAGCATGGATCTAAACTAAAAATGAGAGTTATTGGGTTTGGTACTAATTCCGTTCAATCTTCAAGTGGCGAATATGGTATAGATAAACAATTTTTGATGGCTCTCTCCAAGTGTGGGATTTAGGGGGAAGGTATATCGCTCTAAGTGCATTTAGCGGGCACCTATAATGCTTGCAGAGTAAGAGCGCTTGTTAAGTGCTAATTTGTCAAATCGAAGAGAAAATGATCCAGTGTTGATGCGGCTACGAGTTTCGGTTTCAAGGATGAAACCGTAAAGCGGCCAGGGATGGCTTTACAGCGTCTCGTAGAAGTATCTGCATGTAAGCCCACGGCAGGTGATAGGTAACATTACGAGTAAATGTTTAAAATGAGCCTTCATGGAGTGATAGGTGGTTCGCATATTCATATGCTGTAGCTGGTGTAAGCATTAAACACAAAGAAGGCCATGGGCACCATAAAACCACCAAGTACCCATATCGCCAGATGAAACCAACCCAAACGATGAATCAGCCTCATCGCTCAGGCTGCCATATTATTGGTGAACCAAGTGTCCTGCCTTCACTACTTCAAGGCATACACCTACCCCATAGGTGTAGGACAGCTCTGCTGGAGTGGTAATATCCCATAAGCAGAAATCTGCCTGCATGCCGGCTTCTAGCACACCGACTTTATCCTCGATACCTAATGCCTTGGCGGCATTGCGGGTCATACCCGCGAGTGCTTCTTCTGGTGTCAGACGGAATAGGGTACAGCCCATGTTGAGCATCAATAGGCTTGAGCAAAGTGGTGATGACCCTGGGTTGTAGTCGCTGGCCAGTACCATGGGCACCTTATGTTTGCGCAGCAGTTCGATAGGGGGCATCTGGGTTTCACGCAGGAAGTAGAATGCGCCGGGTAGCAAGGTGGCGCAGGTGCCGCTTTTACTTAGGGCGATAACGCCGGTTTCATCGAGGTATTCGATATGATCAACCGACTTAGCGCCTAACTTGGCCGCCATGGCTGAGCCGCCTAAGTTTGATAACTGCTCGGCGTGGAGTTTGATATTTAAACCTGCTTTCTTGGCGGCGCTCAAAACTCGCTCGGTCTGCTCGACGCTAAAGGCGATATTTTCGCAGAAAACATCGGCGGCATCGGCTAGCTCTTCTTCGATGACTGCGGGTAGCATCTCGTTGATCACAAGATCGACATAGCCGTCGACGTCATCTTTGTATTCTGGGGGAATGGCGTGTGCGCCGAGGAAAGTAGTCTTCACGTCTACGTGATGATGCTTGCCGAGTTCACGGGCAACACGCAGCAGTTTGAGTTCTGTCTCAGTGTTTAAACCATAGCCTGACTTTATCTCAACCGTGGTGACTCCCTCTTTTGCGAGGGCGTTGAGGCGCTTGCGCCCTAGTTCGAATAGCTCGGCCTCACTAGCTTCTCGGCAGGCTTTCACGGTTGAAATAATGCCGCCACCGCTGCGGGCGATCTCTTCATAGCTGGCGCCCTGGAGACGAAGTTCGAATTCATTGGCTCGGCTACCGGCGAAGACTAAATGAGTGTGGGCATCGATAAGCCCAGGTGTTATCCAGCCGCCCTTGCCTCTGTAAACCGGCGTTGACAAAACATCAAACTCAGGCAGCTCGGAACGTGGCCCAACCCAGACGATTTTGCCCTGTTTTACTGCAATGGCTGCATCTGTTATCGCTCCATAAGGTGCTGATACAGCAGGAGACATAGTCGCTACATTGACGTCAATCCAAACCTGATCCCAAGACATATTTTTTCCTCACTTTTGAAGTGTTGTTATTCTTTCAGAAATAAAGTTGTGATCCAACTTGTATTTACTTGTATATACAAGCTAGGATTATAGCGGTAATTTTAACCGTTTGAAAAGCGTTATTGGTGGAAGACAAGTTCCTAGATTCTAGAACCTAGGATCTAATATCGCAAAATTCAGGTTTTAAGGATAGGTATGGCGACGCCAAAGTTTGCAGAAATTAAACAGTATATTTTAGCCCGCATCGAATCCGGCGAGTGGGAGGAGCACAGCCGTGTGCCTTCTGAAAACCAGATGGCTGAGCTGTTTGAGTGCAGCCGCATGACGGCCCGTCGTGCATTGACTGAGCTCACCGACGATGGCGTACTCGAGCGATCTCAGGGTTTAGGCACCTTTGTCGCCGAGCTCAAGTCCCAGTCTTCCATGATGGCTATTCGTAACATTGCCGATGAAATAAAAGACAGAGGCCATGGTTACAGCGTTAAGCAACTTGAGCTGACTCAGATTGACGCTATTGCGCCTATTGCCATCGCTCTGGGGTTAGAAACCGGCAGTCCTGTTTACTATTCGGTCTTAGTGCATTGTGAGCAGGGGACTCCGCTACAGCTTGAGGAACGTTTCGTTAACCCCAAGCTTATTCCTGATTATCTGCTCCAGGACTTTTCTGTTCAGACCCCCCACGAATACCTGTCCTTGGTGGCACCGCTTACCGAGGCGAGACACACCTTAGAAGCCGTAGTGGCAAATAAGCATAATCAAGAGCAGTTGCAGATCCAGGCGAGTGAACCTTGTTTACAGATCTTGCGTCGCACCTGGTCACGTAAAGGCGTGGTGAGTTACGCCAGATTAATTCATCCGGGCAGTAGATTCAGATTAGGTGGTCACCTAACGTTCTAAAAATCGATCTGCTGCGCATTTCGATGATGCCACTCTGCGTGGCGAAGAGCCTTGGTAGTAATGATGGATAGAGCAAGATTGATTAGTTGAGTTAAAGTGAAATGAAGATGTATATACAAGTAAAAGACAAATAAACAAAATCAAAACTCTCTAAAAGAGTATTAAGAATCAATAAATTGAATAGAGGTTTTTCGAAATGGATAAGAGACACGATCCAAGCCGTCGCATAATCGCACCACACGGCAGCAAGCTAAGTTGTAAGAGCTGGATGACAGAAGCGCCTATGCGCATGTTGATGAACAATCTGCATCCTGATGTTGCCGAGCGCCCGGAAGATCTCGTGGTCTACGGCGGTATTGGCCGTGCTGCTCGTGATTGGGAAAGCTATGACAAGATCATCGAAGTATTGCAGCGTCTGGAAGAAGACGAGACCCTGATGGTGCAGTCGGGCAAGCCTGTTGGCGTGTTCAAGACTCATAGCAATGCACCACGGGTGATCATTGCTAACTCAAACCTGGTACCTCACTGGGCAAACTGGGAACACTTCAACGAGCTGGACAAGAAAGGTTTGGCCATGTATGGCCAGATGACGGCGGGTTCTTGGATCTATATAGGCTCACAAGGCATAGTCCAAGGCACCTACGAGACCTTTGTTGCTATGGCTAATCAGCACTTCGGTGGATCGTCGGCGGGTAAGTGGATCTTGACCGGTGGCCTAGGTGGCATGGGCGGCGCTCAGCCGCTGGCTGGTACTATGGCAGGTTATTCGGTTTTGACCTGTGAAGTCGATGAGACTCGTATCGATTTCCGTATGCGTACTAAATATGTCGATAAGAAAGCCACATCTCTTGATGAAGCCTTGGCCATGATTGATGCGGCCAACAAGAGCGGTAAGCCGGTTTCTGTCGGTCTTCTAGGTAATGCGGCGGATGTGTTCGCCGAGCTGGTGGAGCGTGGTATCACACCTGATGTAGTGACTGACCAAACTTCTGCTCACGATCCATTAAACGGTTATTTGCCACAGGGCTGGACTCTGGAGCAAGCTATCGAGATGCGTAAGAAAGATGAAGCGGCTGTGGTTAAGGCGGCTAAGCAGTCCATGGCGGTTCAGGTCAGAGCCATGCTTGCTCTGCAGGCAGCTGGCGCAGCAACTACCGATTATGGTAACAACATACGTCAGATGGCATTCGAAGAAGGTGTGGAAAACGCATTCGACTTCCCGGGTTTCGTGCCAGCCTATGTTCGCCCTCTGTTCTGTGAAGGCATTGGTCCATTCCGTTGGGTGGCACTCTCCGGTGATCCAGAAGATATCTATAAGACAGATGCCAAGGTTAAGGAACTTATTCCGGATAACCCGCATCTGCACAACTGGCTCGATATGGCCCGTGAGCGTATCGCCTTCCAGGGCTTGCCATCACGTATTTGTTGGGTGGGCTTGAAAGATCGTGCTCGTCTGGCGCTAGCCTTCAACGAAATGGTTAAGAGTGGTGAGCTGTCAGCTCCAATCGTTATCGGGCGTGATCACTTAGATTCAGGCTCTGTTGCCAGCCCTAACCGTGAAACTGAATCTATGCTCGATGGTTCGGACGCTGTTTCTGATTGGCCCTTGATGAACGCATTATTGAACACCGCAAGTGGAGCGACTTGGGTCTCTTTGCATCACGGTGGTGGTGTGGGTATGGGCTTTAGCCAGCACTCAGGTGTGGTTATCGTTGCCGATGGTAGTGATGATGCCGCCGTGCGTCTAGGGCGTGTGCTGTGGAATGACCCTGCGACAGGTGTTATGCGCCATGCAGATGCTGGATATGAACTCGCTAAGAATTGTGCAAAAGAGCAAGGCCTTGATCTGCCTATGTTGGAGAAGTAAGAAATGAGCCATTTAGTATTAACCCCAGGAACACTGAGCCTTTCTCAAATTCGCGACATCAGTCGTGGCAAGGTGAGCCTTGAACTTGCACAGAGCGCCATTGCCGGTATCAATACCAGTTCAAGCATAGTGCAGAAGATCTTAGATGAAAACCGCACGGTTTATGGTATCAACACAGGTTTTGGCTTATTGGCGAATACTAAGATTGCCGCCGAAGATCTGCAGCTACTGCAGCGCTCTATTGTCTTGTCTCATGCGGCGGGTACGGGTCAGTACATGCAAGATGCCACTGTGCGCCTGATGATGGTACTTAAGATTAACTCACTAAGTCGTGGTTTCTCGGGCATTCGTCTCGAGGTGATCAACTTCCTTATCGCCTTGGTTAACGCCGAAGTGTACCCATGTGTTCCTGAGAAAGGTTCTGTGGGTGCATCGGGTGATTTGGCGCCGCTATCGCACATGAGCTTGTCGATACTCGGTGAAGGTGAGATGAGCCATAAAGGGGAGATTTTGACGGCTAAAGAAGGTCTGGAAATTGCTGGTCTTGAGCCAATTGAACTGGCCGCCAAAGAGGGCCTTGCCCTGCTTAACGGCACTCAGGCATCGACTGCACTTGCGCTTGAAGGCCTGTTTAACGCAGAAGACCTGTTTGCGGCAAGCTCAGTGATTGGTGCCATGAGCGTCGAAGCTGCCATGGGGAGCCGTAGTCCTTTCGATCCACGTATTCATGCGGCACGTGGCCAACAGGGTCAGATAGATTCTGCCGGTCTATTCCGTCATCTGCTCGGCGAAGAGTCTGAGATTAGCTTAGATCATGTTAACTGCGAGAAGGTACAAGATCCTTACTCACTTCGTTGTCAGCCACAGGTGCTTGGTGCTTGTCTGACTCAGATTCGTCATGCGGCGGGTGTGCTTGAAGTCGAAGCGAACGGCGTAACAGATAACCCATTAGTATTTCAGGACACGGGTGACATCATCTCGGGTGGTAACTTCCATGCCGAGCCTGTTGCAATGGCGGCAGACAATTTGGCTATTGCCCTTGCCGAGCTAGGTTCTATCGCCGAGCGTCGTATCGCGCTGCTTATCGATCCTAACCTATCTAAACTGCCTCCATTCTTAGTGGAAAATGGCGGTGTAAACTCTGGCTTCATGATTGCTCAAGTAACAGCGGCAGCATTGGCCTCAGAGAACAAGACTTATGCTCACCCTGCATCGGTAGACAGCTTGCCGACATCGGCGAATCAGGAAGATCACGTCTCTATGGCGACCTTCGCGGCGCGTCGTCTGCGTGATATGTCTGAGAATACCCGTGGCGTACTGGCGATTGAATTGTTGGCTTCGGCCCAAGGGTTGGATTTTCGTGCACCGCTACAACCTAGTGTTGCAGTGGCTAAGGCGAAAGCCGAAATTCGTGAACTGGTGACTTATTATGATAAGGACAGGTTCTTCGCTCCAGATATTGAAGCATCGATTGACCTGCTAATGACTGCAAGTTTTAACAGTTACTTGCCAGCAGGTGTTTTACCAAGTTTGTAAATAAACTAGGTGAAATTTTATCTGAAACTAGTTGGTTGATTTGAAATTATTGATTCACTATAGATATTGAAAGGGCCTTTAGGCCCTTTTTATTGCTTGTTTTAGTGTTAATTTTTATTGTTATCTGGTAGTGATGGTTAGATTTTACCTTCACTACCATCTAGTGCCTTTTCTAAGATCACATTCTCGAATTCATCTCGCCTATTTTGAGGCTGAGTAGTTGCTTTGACCACTGGTTGGCGTCAATGCCTTCGAGCCAAAAGGTTCTGCTCTGGCGATTTTCACCTTTACGTAGATAAGTATCTGGTGATCTGAAGATGGCTTGCCATACCTTGATAGTTTCTGTCTTGAGTTTCTTGCCTGAGTCGTCGTACAGGGTGACATCCATCTCTATCATCACATAGTGCTCAGAGCTGCTGCTGGCTAAGTCGAAGGTAAGACCCAGGCGACCATCCTCATCCCACTCGCTCTTAGCAAAACTGACTTTAACCCCAGATTTGGCTGTGGATTTAAGTAATTCGGCTTGAGACATCGCGCTGGCTGTCATTGTTTGACGGGCCGCTTGAGTAGCTGTATTGGTTGTGCTTGTTGTACCCACGGCAATTGTTGTAATGGCTGTGGTAGTCTGGGCGCTTGTTTCACTGGTCGTGGCTGGAAGAGTCTCGAGGATCACGTACTCCCAGGTGAAATCGTCATTAAGACGGACCTTGGCACCATTTTCTAAGGTGACTGTGGCTAGAGTCTCGTTGGCCGCTATAGCTAAGCCGGGAAATAGAAATATTAGCAGGGCGAGTGAGCTTAAGAGTCTTAGACGTTTATACATGGGAGTGAACCTAATAAAGTAGATTGCTTGGGTTGATAACAATCAATTATACATGTGTGAGCTAGTATTATACCAATCTGCATAAAGATGTGTCCGCTCAGCGAAAGTTTAGCGCTTCTGGGGCAAGGTGATTAATTACTCCTGCATTAATGACATTCAGAACATCCATGTTCTTTGCAACGAGTGAAGAGCTTAGTTATTCTACGTTTTAGCTCGTTAACACCGCACTAGAAGCGCTAAAACTCGCCTTTCAGGCGCTTTTGGGCTGCCTACTTCTTCGTTGAATAACTTCACAAGGGCGCACCATTGCATTACTTATTCGCCTCGAATTAGTTTGCCCAAAATAGCGCTGAGTAGACCACTTACTTATGCAGATTGGCTTTATATGGGATAGGTCAATTATCACGCTTTCTTACTGGAAAAATAAGGAATTTACAAAAGAGGGCATAATGAAATAATGACTCAGAGAAGAGCCATTATTTTTCATATCTGTCGCAAGGTGGGACTTGTGTCTATGGGGAGTTACATAGCCCAGCCGATACTGATAACGGCAGACTCAGAAGCCGAGTTGTATCCTGTACTGAGCATCAGACCCGAATCCATCATATATCTGAGCCCTACCTCACCTCCCCAAGTCGAGTCAGATTCCTCTTCCCATATCGGCTTTCCGTCGACAATTTTAGGTGTTTTTCCATTTGTGAAGTGAGTTTCATGGGTATAAGACGCTGCACCACCATAGATGCTGAAGTTGTTGGTGAGGCTGTAACTTAGTCCAAAACGCCACATAATGTCTTGGGTATAACCTTCTGACGGTGACGTCAGATTCATATCTTCTTCGCTGCTTTTGGCGTAGCCGATATAATAGCCCCACTGAGCATAATCTCTGTCGTAGTGATAAGGCGATAGGGTGATACCGTACATATTATTTATTGCAGGTATGTAATCGGCGGTGATACCGATTTTAGGCTTAAATCCCGGATTAGGATCTTCTGCTGGAATATTGGCCTGAGCCTGTATGCTGGTGGTTAAAAGAGCCAACATGATTAAATATTTTGTCATCTACATCATCCTCTCTGACTTTAGACGTCGATTGTTGTTAAACTTTGTACAGCAGTCAATGCAGGATTTTAAAAATCCTTATAAAAGAAATCTTTGTGGTGTTTTTGTTGTTTTTTTATATCGGAAACTCTGTTGGTGTTTGTTAGATGTTGGTAATAGTTTGTCGATATCGGTATTTCTAAGGGAAGTTAATAGTGGATCAAGAAATCAGGTTACAGATCACTCAGTGGTTATCTAATTGGGGCATTAATACTACGCCATCGGACGGTGTCTCTACGTCTGTGATGGTTATTGCCAGCCTTATTGTCTCTATATTGGCCTATCTGTTCGTGAAACGTGGTGTTGTTCGGGCGATGAATATAGTCATAAAGAGGTCAAAAGTGAGTTGGGACGATATCTTCATGCGCCATAAGGTGCTGGAGAAGTTTGCATTTTTAATTCCTGCTCTCGTACTCAGTATATTGGTCCCATTGGCATTAACTCAGCATGCGCTTATGAGCAGCATGATTCATCGCCTCTTGAGTGTGACTATAGTGATACTGTTGATCCGTGCAGTATACAGCTCATTGGATGCAGCCAATGAGATTGCCGACGTTAACTTGGTAAGCCGGCGTTTACCCATAAAGAGCTTCGTTCAGCTGTTTAAGTTATTTCTCTTCTTTGTTGCGATAATTGTGTCTATTTCTATTTTGGCCGATCAATCACCTGTCTACTTCCTTAGTGGCTTAGGTGTGATGACTGGTTTGGTGATGTTGGTTTTCAGGGACACCATTCTTGGCTTCGTCGCTGGAATTCAGTTGGCCGCTAATCGTATGGTGAGTCCGGGTGATTGGATCCAGATGGATAAATATGGCGCCGACGGCTCAGTAGAAGAGGTCTCTTTGACGACGGTTAAGGTGCGTAACTGGGATAAGACCATAACCATGATCCCTGCTTATTCACTGGTTTCCGATGCCTTTAAGAACTGGCGAGGCATGTCTGAATCTGGTGGTCGCCGAATTAAGCGTTCGATTCTCATCGATATTCATTCGATTCGTTTCCTCTCCGATGAGGAGCAAGTGAGACTCAGTAAGATTAATCTATTGAAGAATTATCTGGCGCAAAAGGATGAGGAGATCAATGAGTTTAACGGCCATGTTTCGGACGCAGATATGCCAGTAAACAGTCGGAAACTAACCAATATAGGCACTTTCAGGGCTTATTTAAAAGAGTTTGTAGCCAATCACGACAGAATACACAAAGACATGACCTTACTGGTTCGTCAACTCGCCTCGACTAAAGAAGGGGTGCCTATAGAGATCTATATCTTCACTAACGATACTCGTTGGGTGGTTTATGAGGATATTCAGGGGGATATATTCGACCATGTGTTCGCCATCTTGCCTGAATTCGGCCTAAGAGCATTTCAGGCTCCAACGGGTTCGGATATTAGAAGTTTGAAAGAAGCTTCTAGCTCCTAGTGCCGAGCCGTAACTTGGTAGCTATGAGTTGTAAGTCGTAAGTTTTAAGCTACGAGCTCGATGGTGATTTTTAGTAATTCTGGATCCCGGCTAACAAGATTGCCGGGATGACATCCTATTTTTACTAGGCTGATAATCTCGGTAATTCAGATCACTTTGCTCGAAACTCGTAGCTTTCTTGGCCTTGTCTTGAGCTTATAGCTTACAACTTTTCTGTTAAGTCTAGCTGTCCCGTGTGACTAATATCGCTGCGAGTGTGATAAACACGCCGCCGCTGGTTCTGTCGAACCAATGTAGTTTATTGCTGGTTCTGAGACTTGGAGCCAGTACATTTGCCATGCTGGCGTAAATCATCACGAAGCTAAAATCTATCACGGCCCAGGTTGCGGCTAATATTGCCAATTGAGGCCCTTGTGGCATGGAAATATCGATAAACTGCGGAAACAGAGCAGCGAAGAAGAGCAGATCTTTAGGGTTGCTTATTCCTACCATAAAGGCCTGTTTGAACATCTGCTTTGGGGTGCCTTTACTCTTGATGTGTTGTAGATCTAAGCCCTGGCCACTAGCTTTTGTCAGTAGAAGCTTTATTCCCAGAAGTATTAGATAGGCGGCGCCACAGTATTTTAATATGGTAAAACCGTACTCAGTCGCACTCAGTAGCGCACCTAGGCCTGCTGCAGATGCCATCATTAGAATAAGTGCAGAAGTGACACTACCAAAGGCGGTTGCTAGGCTGCGAGTCTTACCATAATGCATACCATGGCTCATGGACAGTACAGCCATGGTGCCTGGAGATATGGCTATCAGTAGTACGGCGAAGAAGTAGAGTAGCCAAGTATCAAATATCATATTTTGTATAAAATGAGTTCGGTTGTGGCGGAACTATAACGATCTCAATCTTAATTGGCAATGTGTGCCGCTAGTTATCTTTTGTAAGAATTAAGGGGAGGAATATTTCTTTATATGCAGATAAAAAAGCACCGAATCTAAGGGGGTCCTTAAGTTCGATGCAAAGGTTGATGAAACAATTACTTTTAGCTATTTACTCTTCGAGTATCTGTTTGGTTATGCCGATTCTGGATAAGGCTGCTTGTTCCAATGGACTTAGTTGCGCGATGTTTGAGACGTTAGTTGGTTTGCCGAGAGGTTTATCTGAATCTGGATTCAGTTTCAAATTCAAAGAATCCATTAGCCCATCTATAACAGTACTGTACTTTAATGCCTCTGAGGTCATTACATCACTGATGTCAGCCTTTCCCACTTGATCTGCTGAAAACTCCATAATGCCGCGCATCCTGTCGCCAAACTGCCCATCGAGTTGTTCATAAGCTTGCTGAATGTTACTGCTTGGCATCTGACTGAGCTGTTTAGTCATAAGCTGTTCATTAAATTTAGAGCGTAGTCCGGCGTCGAAAGAATTATCTTTATACTTATTTTCAGGGTTTGTATTGGTGGCCATAAACTGCTTGTGTCTATCCTCATTATGTTCAGACCAAGCTTGGTTCGATTCTTCTATGAAAGTTTGAACGCTGGTTAGAATATTACCTAAGTTAGGACGCGTGCTTGAAAGTTCATTGATGCTGGCCCCTAGATTACCCGCGGCATTGAGCTCGCTGCTTTGAGGATTAGTCGATAGGGCCAATTCTCTCAGGGTCTGCAGATCGCCGAAGCTCACGGCACTATTTTTTAACTGGTAAAAATTAACATCATTAGAGGCGATAGCATCTTGTAAATTGTTGATGGTGTCGCTGCTAATATGTACTTGCTTACTCGGCGCAACGCTTTTAGATAGAAAGCTGATCGCATCGAGAGCCGTTTTACGGCCTAGGTCTTTAGCGGAACGTCCACCGCCAATTCCCAAATCATTATCTGCTTCATATCTATTGGCCACACTGTTAGAAGAATTTGAGTATTCAGTAGTAATCTCTGTTTGCGGGCTGATGGCTGCGCTATCAACATTGGGGTTTAGAAAATTACGCACATCTTCGGCTAAATCGGCTATGGATTTGGCTATCTCATTGAGAGACTGAGCGGCAAGCTGTAAGTTTTCTGCTGATGCCTGTTGTACAAAATCACTGGCGGTAGAACCTGTCGTTGCCCATTGCTGGAAAGGAATACCGGCGACATCTTGGCTGAATATTTGGCTAGCCTTGACCTGATGTTCCGCCGAACCTAATTTCTCTATGGATTTGAGCCCGGTGGCGACAGATCTCAATGCACCGTTGCCTGTTGCGAGTTCTGAATGTTGCTCTTTTAGCCCACTGCCGGAGATTTGAGCTAAGATATCGAGTTTAGCAGTCCCTAAAGCGTCGACACCTAACTTTAGACCAATTTCAGCCATTTTTTTAGCAATTTGCTCTTGTGATAATGGAGCTTGAGGAGCCGCTGTACTTTGGGTCTTTTCGCTAGTACTTTTACTTGGAAGTAGGTTTTTGAAGAAGTTTTCAATTTTCTCCCCAAGATGAGAAAGGCTAGATAATAGCTTATTTTTAAGACTACCAGTTTGCTGCTCTTCGCTGCGAGTAGCGAGTCGAACTGCATCAGAATTTGCAGATGCAGAGCCGACACTCTTGCCTTTTAGATCGCCAACCTCATTGGTTGCTGGGGTATCTTCTAGCTTCTTGTAGATGGGTAACGGGACTGAATTCACGGACGATAATGGCATACTAATTCCTAATAATAGATGAATGCGTTGAAGCTGAGGCCATTGTATGTAGGTCTGAAAACAGAAGATGTCAGCATGTGTCGTAGTTTTTTAGCTTTTGAAATCCAAGATTTTTTTGTTTTTAAAACCTACAAATTACGGACGTATAATGATAGTCGCCGCCCTCGAGATCGGGTCTACTGCTTTCTTTTTTTAGACTGTTGATTTGAACCATGAGCGAACAATATAAACAAGCAATCTCATCCCTGTATAAGGCTTTATCGTTAACCATGCCTGAGATCGAAAAAATCACTAGCTTACAGATAGGTGAGCAAGTCGCTCATATCACCGAGCACCCAGAAGGCCAGTTATTGATGTTTAGTGATATAGGTGTGATCGACAATTTTAATCTTACGGAATTGCTAAAGCTCAACATGTTCAGCCAGTCTGTGTATAAGCCCGTTATTGGCTTAGATACCCACTCAAACAGTGCAGTTATCTGGAGCCGACAATCTCTGAGCAATGGCGCTTCAGAGCTTGTGTACCAGCAACTCGAGCAGTTAAGCCAAGCCAGTGACATAGCGATAGACAGTGTGAAGGAAGGGGCGGTAGTGATTACAGAGCCTAGTTTTGATGTTAACCGCTTTCGCGTTTAGCTGCTCGTCCTTGTAATGCCGTTATACTGCTGTGGCTAGGTCATTCCCCCATGAACTCATCCTTAGGGCAGAAGCTTATACCGATTGGTATTACTGCTCTTGCTCTAAGGTCTGTAGCCATCTTAAGACCTCGGCAACGGGCTGAATCAGTTCCGTTGGAATATATTGGTTAAGTTCGGCATCGGCGTGTAGCGCTCTGGCTAACGGTACCTTCTGAATAACTGGTATGCCTAACTCTTTGGCGTACTCAATCAAGTCCAGTGCCTGAGCACCTCTCTCTTTGAGTGTTAAAACTGGCAAGGGCGTTTCGCCTTTATTGTAATAAATTCCGATGGCAATATGGGTGGGATTGGTCACCAGTACACTGGAACGTTTAACGTTGTCCCGACCGTTATAGGCTTGCATCTCCTGATGCAGTTGGCGTCGCTTACTCTTTATTTCCGGGCTACCCTCCATCTCCTTATATTCGCGTTTGACTTCATCCTTAGTCATCTTCAGTTGTTTAGTGTGCTGATAACGCTCGAAGGCATAGTCGCCGATGGAGATAATAATCAGTCCCACGCTAGCGGTTAGGATAAGCTGCTTGAGTAAGGTACCTAAGATCAAAGGGATGCAAGTTACCCCGCAGAGGGGGATACGTAGAATATCTTGAATATTACCTTGGATCACAAGCCAAATTATCAGGGTTAGTAGGCTTACTTTCAGAATCGATTTGAAAAACTCCACCAGACTTTTAATGGAAAAGATGCGTTTAGCGCCCTCTACCGGATTTATCTTTTTAAGTTCTGGCTTAATGGGCTCGGCGCTAAACAGCAAGCCAAATTGAATCAAGTGTGAAACCACGGCTATGCAAGCACTTAAAAGCGCGATAGGTATGATTAAATAGAGTAACTCTGTGATTAAGGCATCGGTAATATCGGTTAAGGCATTATCGAATGATTGATACCCATAGACTGCAGGCAACATAATGATGTTGGTGATATGTTCTAAGTAGTAGCTCGACATACTGACAAGGAAGGCGAATAAAATTAGTATGATAGCCGTAGATACTATCTCTTTACTCTTAGCTACCTGACCCTTGTTTCTGGCATCCCGTATTTTTTTAGCCGTGGGTTGTTCGGTTTTTTCACCGCTCATCTGTCGGCTCCGATAATTGGCCCTAACAGAAAGGGGAAATCTGCCAGCTGAAGAATTTCTTTACTGAAAAATTGCATCAAGGTGACGACATAGATGATGAGCAAGAAGCTCGCTATGCCACTCTTAATGGGCATGGAAAGGGCAAAAACGTTGAGCTGAGGTGCGAAGCGGCTAATCAAGGCTAGCCCAAATTCAGCCATAAACATGGCTATCACGATGGGAGCCGCCATCAGCACGCAGAGTTTTAGCATCTGTTCAAATTGACCGTAAAAAAAATCGACCCACTGCTCACCTATTTCCGGAAAAAATGTCATCACGGGCCAATGTTGGTAACTGTCGAAAATGGCCCCCATAAAAGCAATAAAACTGCCACTGACAAAGAAGAGGGTGATTAAGGTCTGGGTAAACAGGACGCCTGTGGGGGTGGACTGATGGCCTAACGCAGGGTTAAAGGCACTAGCCAATGTCGCCCCGCGTTGGTTATCGATGAAGAAACCGGTTGCCTCTATGGCCCAGAAGGGGATTGCGGCGATGAAACTGATAAGTAATCCGAGTAAAATTTCTTTGGCCAATAACATCACCAACATGATGCCGTCGACGCTGGATGGATGAGGTTGATCCGCCACCACTGGGTAAAGGTATATTGCAAAGGAGCAGAGTACGCCATTACGAAGCAAGGCGCTGCCTAGCATCTGCTTGCTTAAGATGGGCAGCATGATGAAGCAGCCAAATAACCTAGGCAAGGTCATGCTATAGACAAGAAAAAACTGCTGAAACTCTTCTATTGTCATGGTATCAGAGGAATTTTTGC
The DNA here is from genome assembly GCF_002005305.1 of Shewanella psychrophila. NCBI lineage: Bacteria > Pseudomonadati > Pseudomonadota > Gammaproteobacteria > Alteromonadales > Shewanellaceae > Shewanella > Shewanella psychrophila. The sequence goes on along the minus strand of NZ_CP014782.1, from coordinate 6,253,867 downwards.
GAAGATCATGTCGGCAAAATTATATAGCTCAGATCCGAGCCATGACGCTGTGGCAAACAAGGCGACTATGACGGCAATTAACTTGGCGACGAACCCTAATGTCTGTTCCTGGATCTGAGTCAGCGCCTGCACAAGAGAGACTAAGGTACCCACGATTGCCGCTGCCAAGATAGGCGGCATAGATAGCATCATTACCAGCATTAGTGTCTGTGAGGTAAAATGAATAACTTCAGAAACTTCCATTTTAGCTCCTAGCTATAACTCATGACTAAGCCATGGGTGAGTTGGGTCCAGCCATTGAGCAACACGAAGAGCAACAACTTAAAGGGCAAGGAGATAGTCATAGGCGATACCATCATCATCCCCATTGCCAACAAGATGTTAGATATGATCAAATCGATGGCTATAAAGGGCAGATAGATTAAGAAACCTATCTCGAAGGCTCGGGTTAGCTCACTAACGGTAAAGGCCGGCAGCAAGATAAATAGGCTGTCAGGTTCGAGCCTATCCGAGTATTTTTTAGGCCATAATGTCTTGGTCGTTTCGACAAAGAAATCCTGCTCTGCATCACGTATGTGTTTCTTCAAGAATTGTCTGTAGGTATCTAAGCCTTCATTGGCAAAGCCTTCGAAGCTGTCGGTATTATCAATGCTGACATTGTGCTCCTTGATGTAATCGAAGGTTTCGAAGCCCACTGGAGCCATGATGTAGATGGTTAATATGATGGCAAAGCCATACATGGCCATATTTGGGGGGATCTGCTGCACCCCTAAGGCATTTCGCAGTAAGGAAAAGACCACGGCGATCTTGATAAAAGAGGTGGCCATTACCGCGATAAAAGGCACCAGAGCCATTAAGGCTAAGGTGATAATAAGGTTGAAAGTGTCGGGTAATTCAAACATAGCTAGCTGATTTCTTGATTGGTTAGCTTAGTGATTCGAACACCTAAGTGTTCATTGATCTTCACTAATTCCCCCGTCGCTAACACTTGACCATTGGCCTTGAGTTTGACGGCTTGATCTGCTGAATTAGCCAGCTCAAAGACAAAGTTCTCTTGTAACTGACTCAACTCGGCTACTGTGACTGTCTGTTCCCCAATTTCAAATGAGATATTGATGGGTAGGGATTGAATATCGCTTGCTTCTGAAGACATAGGTTTCTCTGTTTCCGGTGCAGTTATGGTGACTCGATTATCAATCAAGCCGCAACGCCATATGGGTTTGTTGGCGATAATCAACACGGCTTGGTTATCTGTTAAGTGGTTTGAATCAAAAAAAATTATATCGCCGCTTTCTAAAGACTTAGCCTGATCCAAACTTAGGCTTGTGTGGCCAATCCTTAAGGCTAATGGCAGTTTTATACTCGGGCCTATTACCGACTCTGCCGCTGGCAGAGCCGAGAAAATAAACTGGGGATCATTCTCTATCCAGCAAGTCAGGCCAGAACCGTTACGGATAAAATTGATAAACCCGGTTTTAGTCTGGCTTGGGTTTAACTCCACAGATTTAAGTGCGGATAGCACCAGTTGCTGGCCAAACTCTTGGGTTAAGAATGCCTGATAAGGTGTTAGCGCGGCGGTGATAAACTCAAGTTGCAGGATTTCTGGCAAGATAGCGAAAGGGGTGCTTGTGAGTAGATCGGCAAGGCAAGCTTGGACCTGTTCGGCTTGGATTAAACAGCTTATCTTGCTTGAGCCGATAAAGATTTCTAGCTCATAGCCATTCAGGCCGGGACGTTTAGCAAGTCCGGCTTCGATAGATAGCCCTTCATCAACATCGAATTTATATTGCTTGCTATAGACTCGATTGTTCAGCTCGAGTTCTTGTTCGCTTATGCTAGGAAGCGGTAGATTAAGCATCATTCTGCTCCTCTAACCAATCATGGATAATACGAGATTTCTGACTCGATTCCTGTTGTTGGCCCTGCTCCTGCTGTCCCCCATGAGCTTGTTGCTCATGGCTGGTGGTGATAACTCTAACCTGCTGGTCAATATTTATTCTTTGTAATCTATCCAGCAACTCTGGACGCATATGCTGCAATAATTCAGCATTTTGACTGCTATGGATTAAGGTGACAGTGAGCTGATTGTTTTTCAGGCTAATGGTTATTTCTGTTCCCTTGAGTTGCCCTTTATCTAATATCAGTTGGATTCGATCTTGATTGGTAATATTGGGCACTAAGATCTGAATACGCTCAACTAGCTGACTGACCAAGGTGTGCAGTTGTTGGTTTATAGGCTCGCTGGTCTTGATATTGGCCAGAATAATATTTCCTGGGGCATTGTTTAGTTGGCTGCTAGCTTGATTTGGGATATGGATAGCTTCCATATCCTTGAGTGTTTCGGGTCCTTGCTTACCTAGGGGGGGGAACTTGGTATCACTCGATGGAGTATTGAACTCTCTAAGCGAAATTTTGGGATCAATAACTTGGGCTAATATCGGACTCACTAGCCCTTTGGCGACTAATACTGGTCTCTTCTTGTTATTGGGTAAGGGCGAAAATGATGCATCGAGCGTACTTAGGCTTTGCAGATTAGATTGTTTATCGCTGGTGGCTAATTTATCCGAAATTGGCTTTACCTCGGAAGTTGCAAGGCTCGCTGGAATTTGACCTGATTCAGCAGTGAGATGGATCTGCTTATTCTCGGGTGAAATATCACCTTCAGCCGATGTCTCATGGTGATTAGTGCTATTGCCGGATGATAATTCGGGATCTTTTTCTATTGCTTCGCCATCAAGTTTTTCATTTTTGACACCATGCCGGGGCTGAGAATGTTTAAGGTTAGCCGTTGAACCTTGCTCCGGATTGGCCTTAACGAGTCCTTTTGGACTAAAGGGCATAGCCTTAGCGTTTCGGGCCATAAGACCTGTTTGATTCTGTTGAGACTCCCTGACATTTCCACCTGAATTAGCCTTGATTAAAGGGGCATTCATGACTTGCTCAAACTGGTTTATCACACTCTCTTTCGCGGTTTTTCGTGGCGCAGAGGTGCTTGGTGCAATATGACTATCGTTAGACTTTACGATCTCTTTTGGGGTTAACAAGGGAGTTCTCCTTTAGACATGATGCGTCGATCTTCCTGTTCCATCTCTTCTTGATATTGAGCCCGGTACTCTCGCTCTATGTCATCTTGTTGCTTCAATAGTTTAAATTTTTCTGTGGCTTTATTGGCCAATAACACGGCTTTTTGGCGCTGTCTTAATATGTCTTGTTCATTATCTCGACTCAGCTCAATTTCGGCGGCCTCTTGTTTCAGGCTGGCCTCTTTGTCGTGTAAAATGGCGATATGTTGCTGTAACTGCTCCAACTCCTTTAACTTCAGGCAGGACTCTTTAGCCTGAGAAAAAAGCTGTTCCTCCTCTCCTTTGCGCCAGACCAGATAATCAATTGCCTCTTGGTTGGCTCTGTTTAAACGGCCATTCGCCTGTGCGAGTATCTGCTGCTGTTTTCCTAGTGCGTGTTCGGCGCGATCGGCCTTAATCTGCTTTATTTGAATTAGCTGTGAGATCATGACTGAGTCAACTGAGTCATTTGACTGACGGCACTAGTGAGGTCGCTAGGTTCTTCAGATCTTTGGCGTAAGAAGGCGTTGATAGCATCATGCTGAGTAATGGCTTTATCGGCTAAGAGATCCGAACCCGGTTGGTATTCACCAATTTTAAGCAGTAACTCTACTTCTTCGTACTTAGCCATTAACTCCCTTAATGCTCCTGCCGATGCTTTCTGCTCCGCGGTGACTATATTATTCATCACTCGGCTGGTTGATCGCAGTATATCTATGGCAGGATAATGGTTAGCAGCCGCAAGCTTGCGGGAGAGAATGATGTGTCCATCTAAGATCGAGCGTGTCTCATCGGCAACGGGCTCCGTCATATCATCACCCTCAACGAGCACAGTATATAGGGCTGTGATCGAGCCTTTATCTGATTGACCCGAACGCTCCATCAATTTAGGTAGCTCGGCAAATACCGAAGGCGGATAACCTCGACGTGTCGGGGGCTCACCGGATGCTAAGCCTATTTCTCGCTGGGCTCTGGCGAAACGTGTCACTGAGTCCATCAGGAGTAAGACGCTCTTACCCTGATCGCGAAAATACTCGGCAATTGACGTCGCAACGAACGCGGCTTTAGCCCGTTCCATGGCTGGCCTATCGGATGTGGCCACCACCAGTACTGAACGTTTAAGGCCCTCTTCACCGAGATCGGACTCGATGAACTCCCTGACTTCCCTGCCACGCTCACCGATAAGCGCCAGCACTATAACATCGACGTCGGCAGAGCGAATCATCTTGGCCAGTAAGGTACTTTTTCCGCCACCTGCACCGGCAAAAATGCCTAAGCGCTGACCTTCTCCACAGGTGAGTAAGCCATCGATGGCCCTGATACCTAAAGAGATAGGTTTAGTGATCATCTTGCGACTCATTGGCGGCGGTGCTTCTTGATACACAGGATAATACTGGGTCGACTCGTGGACATGATTGCCAGAGAGTGGTCGCCCGAGTCCGTCCAGAACCTGACCTAAGAGGTGTTCGCCAACGGAGACTTGATGTGTCTTGCCAGTTGGGCTCACTTCTGTATTCGATGAGATCCCTTGCATATCGCCAAATGGCGTCAACAAGGCATGATGTTGTTGAAAACCAACAACTTCAGCTAACAAGGAGAGGGACTGATCTGGATTCTTAAGTTCACAAAGCTCACCCACGCGAACGCCTGGCACCACAGCTTTAATGATGGTGCCGGTAACTTGGGTTACTCTGCCACGGATTTGAATCAGCCTGCCTTTTTCTGCAGCCTGTTTAATCGTTTCCGGGATGTAACTCAGATCAACTTTGAGTGAATTGGAGTCGGTATTCATATGTTGAGATCATAAGCAGGCTGGTCAAAAACATATATCAAATTTGGGCAGTAAGTTTGTAGAAAAACGTCTAAATTCAGACTAAAAATCCTGATTTAATTTTGAGGTTGGGCGAATTCTCATCTGTTGTAAAATTTGACGAAGTCTTAAAAAGTTGCGTCTGATTGTACAATAGAAAAACAAATTGATTCCCTAGCATTCAAGTTGTACTTGTATGACTTTCTTTATAGGGCTAAGCAGCAAGATATCCAGAATTTACCAAGGATGGTCAGTGGCTCAATACAATTTGTGTAATGGGCTATGGAACTATAGCTGGGATTGAGGAAGGCGAAAATTTCTCCTTCTTTTTATTTGGTTTAAGCTTGCTAACTTACAAATTTACGACTGGTGTTGTTACCATCGGCCTTGGGGTTCACCTTTTGATTCCTATCCCATAAAAATACACCGGCTGATGACGCAATAAATTTCTTGTTTAAGTTTAGGCTTTTTAACTACAAAATTACGACTGATTTTGGCATCGATTTTCTCTTCCATTTTTTACACTTATAACATCAATAATTCTCAGAGTTTATTCTATGCCTGGCATCAATACTGGCACGATAGCTGCCGATCTTACCCGCAATGTATTAGCACAGAATTCGGCTAATGGAGCCCTTGGAACAGCAATCAATTCAGGCAATTATCGCGGTGATATTGTTAAGTTGGTGCCCGATGCTAAATCTTTGCTTGATGCCGCAGAAGAGCTGACATTTAAAGCTTCCGAATATGTTGAGAAAGATATCAGTAAGCGAAAAATTCAGGACGATTATGGTACGGTTTCTGAGATCCACGCCCTGGTCGAGGAGTACCTGAAGAAGGTCCCCGATCTCGAAAAACAGCAAAAACTAAAAGACTTTGTCAGTAATCTAAGCAAACAAAATGTGACTGTTGCTCACCAGCTGCTGGCTTATTTAGGTAGTTACTCGGGAGATGCCAGCGAGCAGTTTGTTGCCTTGAGTGAAGCAAAAAAGCAGTTAACTGGTAAACCTGAGGCTAAGGCTCTGCTGGCGTTGATTAACGCTAGCTTGGCTAAGATGGCCAAGGAGCAGGGGCCACAGATAAAAGCTGGCTTGAATGTTTATGATGCCGCTTTAGAGGCTAGTTCAGATAACGAAATTGGTGATCTGCAGGGGCTACGTGATTTCTATCGTGATTCGGTACTGGATTATACGGGCCTAGGGGATGCCTTCGAAAAAGTGCTGGCACGCTTTGGCGATAAAAAAGTCACCGAAGCCATTGGTTTTCTACTCAAGGGCTTGAGCGCAGATCTTCAGGTACAAGGTTCATCGATAGATAAGAGTAAGTTACAGCAGATCATGAATGATATTAAAAAGTTAAAAGTGATCAATGGCCTGCATGAACAGGTCGCTCAGCTTTTCGAGCGAGTCAAGATAGCACCGGCGGCATAGGCAGGATGGCTTACAAGACAACTGATTTTTTGACCGATCTTATCTATCTGGTAGAGCAGAGATGGGTGGGCTCAGATCAAATTTGGGGACTGGCAGATAAGGCGAGTCTGGTCGAAATATCACAGAAAATTTCATTTTTCCGTGAAGTAAAAAAGCTTATACGCTTAATTCCACCTGAGATATTTGCCGATGAAGAGCAACGTCAAAATATGATTAATGCGGCACAACAAGCTCAAGACCGAGCCATTGAAGAGGAAGAGGATATGTTTGATGGATTGGATTAATAGTGCGGTCGATGAGTTCTGTCGTATTTCCGGTGTGGTCTCTGACTTTTCGGCATCGGCAATCGTGCAACTCTCTTTCGAGCAGAGAGGCTTATTGAATATCGAAGTGGTACAGGAGCACCTGGTGTTATTTCTGATCCGTGATCTCGAGTGGCATCATCGTAGCGAGGCGCAAGTTAAGGCCCTGCGCTTGTGCCATATAGGGCAAGGTTGGCCCTATATGGTAAGAAGCGGCATGTTAGGTCAAGAGTCTTTGGTCTTGTCGGCGAGTATTCCCGTCAAGGATGTGACTTTGCCGATGATAGAACAAGCATTTGGCTTGTTGAGCCGTTTACATGATGAGATCGAAGCGAGATGAGTAAAGTTACATCTGCCCATATAGGCATAGAGCACCTCAGTTTTCACTCGAATGATGAGCTAGAACATTCATTTCCAGCACGCTTTAGCTTGCCACCCGACGGGGAAGCTATTCCCTCACATTTAGATAAGCTCTATGAGCTGTCACCGGGTGAGCGCACCTTAAAATCTCTATCTAATCCTAAAATCAGTGATATGAGTCTGCTGAGGCCGAAACAGTATCAAGCTAGGTTTAAGGAAATCACAGAGCAACTCGAGCTATTAGCCAGCCAGCTAAATTCTGATGACTTGCAAGATGCGCTAGCCCTAATGAAGCAGACTAAGCTAGATCAAGACTATCTGTCCCTTGCCTTTCACCTATTGCTGAGAGTGTAAAGTGTCGGTATTAAATCAATCCCAGATAGAAGTCCTGCACCTGCATGGGTGTTTACAGATGCAGTACCAACATCCTGAGAAGGCTGTTGTCTTGCTTAAAGCGCTTGTCTTGTGTGCCCCCGAGTTTAAACCCGCCCAATATACCTTGGCACTCGCGTGTCTGGAGGCGGAAGAATATGAATCTGCAGTTAAATTGTGCCGGACATTACTCGTTGAAAGTAAAGACTCAGATAAGCCCGCCCTGTTTCTTTGCCTGAGTCGTGCTTATTGGCGCTTAGATAAAACAATAGAGGCGAGAGAAGCCTATGGCTTCTATATCGATATGAATGTAAACAGCCAGCCAGAACAATTAAGCGGTACACAATGAACAATTTAATAAATGTGTTGAACAAAGTCGGTCAGCGCAAAGATATCATGTTGGCGGTTTTACTCCTCGGGGTCATCTTTATGATGATTCTCCCGCTGCCAACAGCATTAGTGGATGTTTTGATTGGTATCAATATCACCATAGCCGTTGTCTTGCTGATGTTGGCCATTTATATCAAGTCGCCTCTGGAGTTCTCGGCTTTTCCTGTGGTTCTGTTGATCACGACTATTTTCAGGTTGTCGTTATCCATCACCACCACGCGACTGATTCTGTTACAAGCCGATGCGGGTCAGATCGTCTATACCTTCGGTAATTTCGTTGTCGGCGGCAACCTGATTGTGGGGCTGGTTATCTTCTTGATCATCACCATAGTGCAATTTTTGGTGATCACTAAGGGTTCGGAGCGTGTCGCTGAAGTGAGTGCGCGTTTCTCTCTCGATGCCATGCCTGGCAAGCAGATGAGTATCGATGGTGACATGCGCGCGGGTGTTATCGATGTTAATGAGGCCAGAGAGCGCCGTTCAGTGATCGAGAGAGAGAGTCAGATGTATGGCTCTATGGACGGTGCGATGAAGTTTGTTAAGGGAGATGCCATCGCAGGTTTAGTGATTATCTTCGTCAACATTCTTGGGGGGGTGACCATAGGCATCACCCAGAAGGGCATGTCGGCGGCCGAGGCATTGCAGCTCTTTTCCGTATTGACCATAGGTGATGGTCTGGTCTCTCAGATCCCTGCGCTGCTTATTGCCATCACGGCAGGCATGATCGTCACCCGTGTCGATAATGACAATGCATCGGATATGGGATCTGAAATTGGTGAGCAAGTCACCGCACAACCAAGAGCCCTGATGATCGGCGGTGCCCTGCTTATTCTGTTTGCATTTATTCCGGGCTTTCCCACCGGGACCTTTCTTATTCTAGCTCTGATCGTGGGGGGCGGCGGCGCTTTAATTAATTTTAACTATAAAAAGCAGCAGGTTAATCAGTCTGATGATTTACCTGCTTTCTTAGCCAATGGTGCTGGTGCGCCAACGGCTAAGTCTAAAAAAGCCCCAACGCAAAATAGTGGTAATAAGCTAGGTAACAAGGAGGAGTTTGCCTTAACTGTGCCCTTGATGATCGACATAGATGCCAGTTTACAGTCTCATCTAGAGGCCATCTCGCTTAATGATGAACTCGTCAGGGTGAGAAGGGCTTTGTATTTGGATCTCGGGGTACCATTTCCCGGTATTCACTTACGTTTTAATGCCAACTTAAGTAATCAAGAATATGTGATTCATCTGCAGGAAGTGCCTGTTGCCAGGGGGCGAATAGTCAAAGAGAAGTTGCTGGTGACCGAAGGTTCGGAGCAGCTTGAGCTATTGAATATAGATTACGACAGGGATGAAAATTTCCTGCCAAGTATCGATACTATCTGGGTCAAGGATAGCAAGTTGGACACCTTAGATAAATCGCGTATCGGCTTCCTTACCCCAGATCGGATCTTAACTTATCACCTGTCCCACGTGCTTAAAGAGTACGCCGAAGATTTTGTCGGAATACAGGAGGCGCGCTATCTGCTGGAAGAGATGGAGGCAAGTTATGGTGAGTTGGTCAAAGAAGCCCAACGTATGGTGCCACTACAGAAGATGACAGAGATCCTGCAGAGATTGGTATCGGAAGATATCTCCATCAGAAATTTGCGCACCATACTCGAGGCTATGGTGGAGTGGGGTCAGAAAGAGAAAGATGTGGTGCAGTTAACCGAGTATATACGTACTAGTCTCAAGCGTTACATCTGCTACAAGTATTCCAATGGCCAGAATGTGTTGCCGGCATACTTACTCGATCAGCAACTGGAGGAAACCATACGTAATGGTGTACGCCAGACCTCTGCAGGAAGCTACCTCGCCTTAGATCCGTCTGTCACCCAGGAGTTTCTTTCAAAAGTTAAGCTGACCGTGGGTGACTTAAGCAAGATGAATAATAAGCCTGTGATGGTGGTGTCCATGGATATACGCCGTTATGTACGTAAATTAATCGAAGCGGATTACTACGACCTTCCCGTGCTGTCGTTTCAGGAGCTGACGCAACAGATCAACATTCAGCCATTGGGCAGGGTGGGAATGTGAGTAAGCATCATGACTGCTTGAGCCAGTATTTTATCGATCTAGGTTATCAAATTTCACCTTATTATTGGCAACAGACGGACATAGAGCTGGGAACGGCCATCGAGTTGGATCAAGCCCTATTAGTTTATCGTGTCGAGCCGGAGCGTAAGCGAGTACTCATAGTCAAATTCAGCCGTAAAGATTCAAAAGTTGGCCTGAGTAGCCCCTTTAAACCTCTGTATATCTTGGCAGAGGCTGCCATCCAAGTGTTTGGTAAAGGGTATCGTCTGGAAGGCGAGGTGGATGTATTTCGTGGTAGTCGTCTCAGTAATAAGAGGTTGGCACGCTATTACCAACACACGGGAGCTGAGCTGGACATGGAAACGGGACAATACTCCCTTCTGTTAGCCAACCTGAGGAATATCCATTGATCTGGCTGTTGGTTTTCACAAAGTGATAATTTTACGCCTCTGAGTTACAGCCTTAAAAAGATTCACATTTTACTATGGAGAGCATATGGCAGAACCTGAAAATAACCTACTAGTGGCTACAATCGCCGAGGCACAGAAGGCGATAGATAATGCGGATCAAAGAACTGAATTGGTAAGCGAGATGCTTGCAGGTTTAGGAGTGAGTCATCTAGCTGCCAGTGCCATTTTTGATAACCAGACCACGGATCCTAAGCTGACGCAACAGGCGGAGAAAGAATTACTCCATGAAGTGCATCGTCAGCGACGAGCTGCATTGGCAGCCAATCCCACTCTGGGCGTCAAGGATAGCAAGAAACGTAGACCGACCATGATGCGTGGCATGATGATTTAACTAAGGAATGAAAGTATGGCAATAAGTCCTATAGCTACAACTCCGGCTGACATCGTTTCTCAGGTGATGCAGGCGTCACAAGGCCAAAACTTAGCTGATCTGATAGCTTTTGCTAAAGTGATAGAGGATAAGTTGAAAGCTTCCAGCACCTGGTTAGACGCTGACAATGATATTTTTGAGCCCAAGACGGGCGCAGATCTCACCCCTGAGCAGAAATTGAGTGATTTTCAACGTTTCTGGAGCTTAGTCGTCAATCAGTTAGCTTCAACTGGTCAAGATCCTCAAGTCTTGTTGAAAACAGATGGTCCATTATTTACTAGGCTGAATCAAGATCTAGAATCCCTGTTTCAAAAAACCATAGGTGCAGTGCCTGCTGGCCAGAAGATTAATGCTTCAGATATGAAACATCTTGCCCTGCTATCGGTATTTTCTGAGCGATTAGATAGTCCTATTTTAGTGACATACCAAGATAGATTGTTTGCCAACCAAGCTAAACGTGACGCCGCTCAGGAAGAGCTAAAAGGCTTGTCCAATGAGTTAAAAATCTATGGAACCATCCAGAGTAAGTTACACGCAGCTCTGGCTAATGGCTCGGAATACAAACCAACCGATGCGCTCACTTATAGTGATTTTGGCTTCGATAATGATGCCGATTACAAGGCATCCGACGTCTATGAAAAGCTAAAAAGTATTACGAAAAACACTTCAGGTTCTATATCGAGTAAAGATTTTTTAACGGCGATAGGCATCACTGCTAAGGATAAATATTCAGGCGATGATTTAAAGGAGCAACTGCCTAACTTAGGTACGTCTATCTCAGATAAATCTAAGCTTATCAACGATGATGTCAGCCTTAAGACCACAGAACTGAATCAAATATCATCTACCTACAACAGCACCGTCGAGGCGATAAATCGTTTCGTGCAGAAATATCACAGTGTGATGCAGGACATATTGCGTCAAATATAGGATCCGTTATGGCTGAACAAACACAAACACAAACACAAGATAGCAATTACGAAGATGAGCTGCTCTCATTTCTGGAAGATGGCGGTACCATGGGGATGTTACGTAATATTCCCGATGATGCCATAGAGCAGATGTATGCCGTCGCCTTTAATTATTACGAGTCGGCTAAATATGATGAGTCCCATAAGATATTTCAGCTCTTATGTACTTTAGATCATTATCAGGTGCGATTCTTCATGGGGCTGGGAGCCTGCCGTCAAGAGATGAAGCAGTATGAGTTAGCCGTCGACGCCTACAGTTTTGCCACCTTGATTGATGTTAATGAACCTAGGGCCCCTTTCCATGCCGGAGAATGTCACTTAGCTCTGGGCAATATGGAAGCGGCCGAGAGTGGGTTTTATACCGCCAGTCATTTAGCAAAGAAACAGCCAGCTTACTCCGAGCTGGCGCAGCGAGCCAGTGCAATGCTGGAGGAGATAACTAAACAAGGAGTTACATAATGAATCAGATCACGTTAACTAATCCGTTAGCTCAGAGTGCAGCGCTCTTGGATACGGATCAAGGGATCACCAATGCTAAGTTGGGGAAACAGCAGGAACAAGGAGTTACGGTAAGTAGAAATACCGAGCAACAAGTTTCTGTTGGCATCAATAAGCAGGGGGTCATGCTGGATAAACCTAACCCGCTTATGAATACCAGTTCCCTTACTAGCGCCGATAAAACCTTCAATGAACTCAGCTCGTTGATGAATAGCAATCAGCAGGCCGTTAAGGATTTATTGGATAAAACCGGTGATATGTTTGCTAAGTTTTTAACCTCTTCATTTCAAAATGGTGCGGGTCTACCTAAAGAGCTAGCTAAAGGTGCCGAATACGGTATCGGCAGTGCGTTTATTGCTCTGTCTGCATCTTCGGTGGAAGACTTTGAAATTGAGTTAGCCAAGACGACCACTGAGCTTGAAAGGGCGCAGAATAAGTTAAAATCCGAAGAGATAAAACGTGTTAGATCTGAGAACGAAGCTCAGATGAAAGATAACCAAACCAAGATAAAAGAATCTGAAGAAGCGGCTCAAGAGGCTAAAAAATCAGGTCTTTTTGGCAAGATTTTTGGTTATATTAGTGCTGCTTTGTCGATTATTATTGGCGCAGTAATGATAGCAACGGGTGTAGGCGCTGTAGCAGGTGCAGCCATGATTGCCGGAGGCGTATTTGGTATCGTCTCACAGGTATTACAAGAACCTGCAGTACAGAGTGCGCTTAAAGATGCCGGCATTAATGTCGAAGCATTTCAGAAAGTGATGATGGCACTAGAAATTATTTCGGCTGTGGTGAGTACCGTGGCTTCGTTTGGCGGCGCAGCCGTAGGTAAAGCCGCTCAGCTTGCCGGAAAAGTGAGTACCAAAATAGCATCCGGACTGACAAAGGTCGCCGATAAGTTAGATGACCTTGCCAAGTTAGGCACCGCAATTAATAAATTTGGTACCGCTGCCACTAAGGTCAGAACCATATCTACGATTACCGAAACCGGTGCCAACGTTGCTCAAGGTACGGCGAGTACGGTTAATACTGCTTTTCAGGCTAATGCCGTAGGTAAACAGGCCGAGACTGAAGATAGTAGGGCCGAGGTATTGGCCATGCGAGCGGTTATAGATCGTCTCAAAGAGGAGATCAGTCGTATGAGTCAGGAGTTTCAGGAAGTCATGCAGATGATCATGCAGATGATTAATGCTAATGGTGACTCTATGAAAGAGATCTTAAGCCGTCCTGCGGCGGTATAGGAGTAAGTTATGAGTTTAGTAATACAAAATGGTGCGACAACCCTGACTTCTGTGGGTGATGTCACTTCGATCAATCAGGTTAATTCCAATAAGACGACCCAAGCAGCGGCAGAAGGCTCTGAGTTACTCAGTATTAAGCAAGGTAACCGAGTCGTACTCGAAGCGCCCCTATCAGCTTTAGATCCGCTTCAGACTGCCAAGCTAACACAGCTGTTGGAGTCGGTTAATTCTAAAGAGTTTAAGGCCAATATAGGTAGTGCGGTCGAGCTGGTACAGAAGGCGTTAGGTGAGTTTCTGAGCTCTGTGGGTGTTGGTGGCAAGAGTGAGCCAAGCAGCAAGGGGGCATTATCGGATATTTTCGAGCTGATGATCTTATTGTTTCAACTGGCTAAGGATAATCGGGAGCTAAATATTGCTCAGCGGGATATAGCCACAACGGCATCAGTTGCTTCGATAAAGGCTCAAGCGAGTGAGTTAAGAAGTGCTAAGGGAGCTCTGATTGCCATGGCTGTAGTCAGTGGTGTTCTTGCGGTCACCAGCGCCGTTATGGGTGCATTATCGGCCAAGAAGAGCATTAATCAGCTAGGGGAGAGCGGTAAGGTTAACAATCAACTTGCACAACAGCAGAATTTTAAAGATACCCTGAAAGGCTTGCAAGATGACGGCAAGAATGTGGCCGGGGCTTTGCGTGGAACCAAGTCTGAGATAAAGAAGCTGGGTCAACAAAACTTTGAAATAGATACCTTGCTCAAGGCTCGAGATTCTCGTGGCCAAGCCCGTAATGCTGTTTTACAAGGTGTTGGACAAGTATCGAATAATATCGGTAGTGTTTATCAAACTGAAGCTCAGGCCTCCCAAAAAGAGGAAGAGGCGGAAGGTACCTTAAGTCAGGCAGAGAAGCAGAAGGCGGATGACCGTATCGGCTACGATGATAACTTCTTAAAAGAGGTACGTGATATCTTGCGTGCTATCGGTGATAGTTATAATCAGGCTTGGAAAGCGGCATCAACTCCAGCCTAAGCATTTCGCTAATACTAAAAAGTGGTGAATTGATTCACCACTTTTTTATTCACTTCTAAATATCTCACTCATTTTCAATTTCTATATCAATCGCTATTAGACTTGTTTTATCTGCCTATCTTTCAACGATTTTGTTGATATTTCATCGGTCGTATTTGTGAATAACTCATCAATTTTCTGTTGAGGTACTTGGGGGAATCTGTCGATAAGCAAGTGGCGTAGCCTTTGAGCTGATAGTTGTTTCGAGACTAAGGGGCTAGCTTGAGAGACTAAGCCGACATTCTTATCCTTAAACAATACAGAAGGGGCCTTAGCTGCTTCAGTTTGAGTCTGTGGTGTCTGGTAGATCACACCTTGTTTGTCACCGATATTATTAGCCATAATATCTATACCTTGATCCCACTGATATTAGTCAAATGATGGCGTTCGAGTTCAGCTTCAGGCTCTAAATCTTCGATATTCAAGAGTTCTGCCCACCTCTCTGCTTGTGCTACTTGTTCGGCCAATATCGTTTCAAATTGAGCGAGGTCGAGAGTCTCGACATCGATATGTTGGTAGAGGCAAAGCTGCTGCTCTTCCAAATTGAGTCCGAATACGAGCCTGTGCTCACTCCAGTGATAATTGAATGCAAGCAAAGAGCGTAAAATGGCATCATCCAGGTTGGCGCATTCGGTGATTTGGGCTTCGAAGATCAGTAACTCATTTTCAGCTTGATAGATGATGCGAACAACAAGCTTGTCATCGAATGAAAGGCTGACTGAATTATCTTTTAAAGCCAGATCTGTAAGACCTATGCTGTCACCAAAATTTTGTAAAATGGAATTAATTTTTAGCGATACATCCATAGTTAAGTCCTGTTAAAGCAAGGGGAGTGCTGAACAATAATTGCGCCATTTTATCAATATGTAGGTCGAATAATTGTTGTAATTCGCTGTGATTTTTTAGCTGGTGGTCGCCATATCTCTCACCAGCTATCGGCTTGAATGCTTCGTGCTATTCTTTTGGACAGTAATTGGCATAAAAGCTTGCGAGAAGAGATGAGGGGAATAGTGAAGTTTAAACAATTATCTATGGTGTTAATGGGGGCTAGTTTGCTAAGTGCCTGTGTCGATGTCAGTGTAACTCGAGTGCTACAGCCTATCGCTACGACTAATCGAGTTGAAACGAACTCGGAACAAGGGGCCAATGTGACAGGTTGGGTTTCTGCCGCAAACTATGTCCCGGCTCATGCTTCTAAGTTGACCGTCACCTTATATATGGAATATGAAGGTCAACAATTGGTTGTCGCCAAACAGGTTTACCAGAATAGTCATCTGCCAGTTCGTTATTTTTTTGCCGTTGCACCGATTCAATCCGGTCAGGGGCCTATGTTGATTGAGGCTAAGTTAGAGGTTAATGGCAGACTGAAGGGGATTGGCAGTTCAGAGTATCTGTATCACTTAGGTGTTAGCGAATTAGATTTAATCTTGAAATCATCCCATTGAATAACCTTTGAACTATTGAGGTTTATTATCGATACTTCCCCTCTTAATTAACTTTCCTCATGATTTCTTTAATACTTTATCTGGCTGTTATTTTCGTTTGAAATCTTTTTTTTTAAGCCATAAACACTCTGAAGCAGCTAGAAATCGTATTATCTAGTACCTTCGTACATATTAATTTGTCTCAAATAATAACCTCAATTAGTCTTGGCTTTGGTTTTTGGCTCTCACCAAACTTCCCTTCCTATATAAATGTATCAATTTGTGCTTGCCGTGTTTGTATATATTTTTCACCTTGCTTTTTATTATCGATTTTCTATTCATTTATCTTGACTATTAATTCTCTCTATATATGTTTCACCTTGATTTTTTACTCTATTGTTTTTGTTTTGGCGGTAATCTTTGGCTTTAGATTTACTATAACTAGCCGCTTTTTATAGATTTATGTGGTTTTTAACATTTGTTGATGATTGTTTGTTCTTTAAGTGGTGCCAATCAAGGTTTGGGGCTTTAAGCCTATTGAGTGATTTATGCTGTTGTTCCAATTTGCTTACTTTTTAACAAGTATCTAAAACTTAAATTGACCCACTGGTTAATAAGTGAGCTTTATTTTTATTTAATAAGGTGAAATTTATTTGTTATTAGCTCTTTCTTATGTGGGTGTTAATTATTGTGGATGTGTTTAGTCATGTTTGTTGCTCTTGGTGGTTAGGTGGTAAAGTTTTATGTTGGGTGTTTTTTTACTTGTGTCTAATGCTTTATTTTTAAAAGGATTAAGTTAAATCTTAATTTGGATTGAGCTTGGTATGTGAAATATTGTCTTTTTTTTTATTAAATATAAGACTAGAATGCTTCGCTTCGTATTTGGGTTGGTTAAATATCAACCTGCGATAACTATAAAAACAACAAGACTAAATGCCTAAAAATACACTCGACATTGATTGAGTAAACTTATTCTTCGACCATGTTATGCATGGCGAAATAAAATACAGAAGCTGTAAGAAGGGGTTATGGGGAATCCAATCGAACTTGTTTCTCAATGTGATTTACAAATAAATACGAGTCTTGTATGTGATTGTATTGCTTCTGGTGGTTCAGAAGTTAAGACGGTTCAAGACGATGTTTTACTGTATGTCCAAGTGGGATCTATCACTATTCAATCCGCAGATGAAACCTTGACCGTTCAAGCTGGTGAAGCGAGTTTCATACGCAGAGGTGAATATCTTTTTGAATATTTTTGTGAGACTAGCGCGGAAAAGGTTGAGACTATTTCTGTTTTTTTTAATACAGATTTTCTTAAATCATTCGTTCAGCGTCATGCTGAAACGCTCGCATCTTTTGTTGCCGTTGGCCAACAATCGAGAGTTGTCGCTAAGTTATCGATAAATGAGTTAGTAAAGCAGACTCTGGATGGTCTGTTTTCTGTGATCGAATTTAAGTTGCCAGGCATCTTGTATGAGCTAAAACTCGAGGAGTTGCTGTTACTGATCGTTCATTCCAGTTCAGGCGGTGACTTGTGTCGTTTGCTACGGCAGCAAACGACTCGTTCTGCGGATCGTCTGCATGCATTTATGGAAAAACATTACTTGAAAGAGTGGAAGTTGAGTGAGTATGCCAGAGAGTTTGGTGCAAGCTTGACTACGTTTAAAGAGTTATTCCATGAAGTCTTTGGGGTTTCCCCTCGAGCCTGGATCACCGAACGACGCTTGTTATATGCCTATAACCTGTTGTTGAGCAGTGAAACGCGCATTGTCGATATTGCTATCGAAGCTGGGTTTTCCAGTCAGTCTTATTTTACGCAGAGTTATCGCCGTCGCTTCGGGATCACCCCGAGTAAGGTGCGTACACAGCTGAGTTTGTCTTCAGACTAAAATTTTCAGACGTTTTGTGTAAGCCTGAAAATGATAACGACTATAAAATTGGTCATGAATACTATCTGAGGAAGTGTAATGACATGGGAATCGATGAATAAGTCAAAATTTAAAGGACGAAAAATTAGCTTAGTGACGGGTGATACATCCGGCTCTAGGACTAATTTGTCTTTGGCCTCATCAGTTGTCAATGTAAGCCACAAAAATCTGGTCGAGATTGGGGTGGTGAGTGAGCAGCAGCTACTCTTGCTAAAACGCGTCATAGAGAGGCGTATTCTCGATTGTATCTTGGCTAGTGACTACATAAACGCCTGTGTCGTCTTTGGTATCTCTCTTACTAAGAGTGATTTAAAAATATTCCTGAAAATCAGTGCCGATATTTTTAGACACAGCCAAAAATATCAGATGCACGAGCTCTTATCCGAGGTTAACGCAGGTTTGACGCCCAAGTTTAATCTGGGGCATATCGAGATGCTAGCCAAGCTGGTACATCAATCTTTCGAGTCTTGGTTATTGAAGAAAAATGATAATCATGATGAAGGCTTGCTTGGTGAGTATCAGGCCTTAGTGATCTTAAAATCTCAATTAGAGACTAAAGTGAAGTTTTGGCGTGGCTTAGTGGTTAATGATGTTAATAAAGCCTATTTAGAAGCTCATGTAAGCGAAGCCTGTAACGGGCTAGAGCAGTGTGAGTTGAAATTGTCACGACTCGAGCCTTCCGTCCAAGCACTGAAAGTCTATAGAAAGCAGGTTGTGGATACTTTGCTTTTTAATCTTAATGAGCTGATTTTACATGGAGTTAGTTCGCAATCGTTCTCCTCTTGTTTAGCCAGTATCTCCTCGGATTTACCAGAGTTAACTGGTGTGTTGAATATGATAAATGATCTGGCTTTAGGTCATGAAACTGATCACACCAGCTTAGGTCATTGGTTGATAAACGCCAATTCGATGCCATCCAATACCCTTTTCGAAGTGGAAAGAGCCAAGAGTTATCTGATAAGTCCCCTATGGAAGCAAGTAAGCCAATGAAGCTAGAAGAAACATTAAGCGCTCTACTGGCTTCCTTGAGTGAAGACTTGAATCAAGCAAGCTTCGTTGCTAATTCTGATGGGCGATATAACCTCAGCTTCGATGATGTTGCAGTGGAATTTTATCTAAGTCATGGTTGGCTGATTATTGAGAGCGATCTTAATTGTGATCTGTCCCAAGGTTTGAATTATCAACAGGAAAGTGCACTGGAAAAGATCATGCAGCAGGCGCTGGTGAATGTGAGAGCCCATACATCTGTGTTGGCAATAAATGAAATGAACCGTTTGACCCTGATCCAGCGCGTCGAGGCTGAAGTCTTACCTAGTACTTTTATCACTATGGTGAATCATCAGGTGGATATTGCCGAGAGATATCAAGAGCTAATGCAGCAGCATACTTTATCAAGTTCGGATCAAAACCGTGTGTGGTTACCTTAATGAAATGGATTAACCCAGGCAGTTACTCAAGAGCCTTGTGGGGCATAAGCTTAAGCTTGCTGTCCATGGCGGCTTTGGCACAGCCATTGGACTGGGTGGATCGTGATTTTAAATATTACGCTAATAATGATTCATTACGGGATGTCATCACTAACTTTGCGACTAATTATGGCGTCTCAGCTGCGGTAAGCGGACAAGTCTCTGAGCAGATAAGTGGTCGATTTTCACCGGATGATCCCGAAGCATTCTTGAATTATTTAGCCAGTCTATACAACCTGACCTGGTATTACGATGGTGCTGTTTTATATGTTTATAAGGCGGTGGAAACTCAGTCTAAGTTGATTCAGTTGAATCAAGTACCGGTTGAGGATCTACAGGAGACCTTAGAGTCTACCGGGATTTGGGAAGAAAGGTTTGGCTGGAGAGCGATAACCGGAAAAGGCAGTGTTTACCTTGCAGGTCCCCCCAGATATGTGCAGCTGGTGACCCAAGTTGCCGAAGTATTAGAGCTCCACGAGAGTCAGCAAGTGGCTAAGAATGATGATTTCTATATCGAGATCATCCCGCTTAAATATGCCTCTGCTACCGATAGGAGTATCAGTTATCGCGAACAAGAGATCATAGTGCCCGGTGTTGCCACCATATTAGAAAATATCCTATCGGGCGTCGATGCCAATATAGTGAGTCAATCTGAGGGAGAAGCCGATTCAGACGCGGAAACTCAGGGGAAGAGTCGTTTTCGTAACGGGGCTAAAGTGCAGGCCGAGCCTGGGCTTAATTCGATTATCGTTCGTGACTCCCGCTCCAGATTGCCGCTTTATCGTCGGTTGATCCAACAGTTGGATAAGCCTCAACGTCAAATTGAAATAGGTTTGTCGATCATAGATATCAGTGTCAACGAACTCGAACAACTAGGGGTCGATTGGACCGTAGGTATCGAGGCTGGTGATAACCAAATTATCGATATCAATACCACAGGCGATACTACAGGTGATATTACCCTGGGCAATGGCCTGGATTTTAGCTCAGTATTGGATAAAACCAATCTTAACTACCTGCTCGCTCAAGTTAACCTGCTACAGCAAGAAGGTAGCGGCCAGATAGTGTCCCGACCGACTCTGCTGACACAAGAAAATGTACAAGCGGTATTGAGTACAAGCGAGACCTTCTACATTCAATTGATCGGTGAGAAGTCGCAGTCTCTTGAGAAGGTAACATCTGGAATGGTATTCAAGGTGATCCCCAGAATAGTGGGCGACAGGAATACAGCCAGACCAGATATTAACTTGAGTCTGCAGATTGAAGACGGTTCTCAAATTCCCGATGGTGCAATCAATGGGGTGCCCTCAACTCGTAAAACAGAGATGAGTACCTTAGCTACGGTAAAGCAAGGGCAGAGCTTACTCATTGGTGGGGTATATCGTGATGAGATCACCCAGAGATTACGTAAAGTTCCCTGGTTGGGCGATATACCTTGGGTGGGTCAACTGTTTCGTTCGCAAGCGAACACTAAGAGACGAACGGTACGCTTATTCATCGTAGAGCCCAGAATCATTACCCAAGGCCTAGGTAATAATATCGTGGTGGGTAATAACCAAGATTTGCGCGGCCAGATGGTTGGGATCGAAGACATTTCAAATCTGAACCAAAGTTTCCGGTCTGCTTTGAGCTTTTATCGCTGTCAAACAACAGAGGAGGCAGTTCAACAGCAGCAGGGACTGCTCGGTGATGAAATAAGTTCCCGCCGTCAGGACTGCAGACTGCCCACGGGTGAGATGGGAGCGAGAATAGTGCCCGGTGAGTGTGATGAATCAGATCTTAGCTGTTTTTTTCCGACTGAATAGGTGAACCAAATGACCCAATGGAAAATTAAACTGCTATCGGGAAGCCACGCTCAGGTTGAATTACCTCTCAGTGCCGGTGAATTCATTATAGGTAGTGATGAGTTGAACGCCGATATCGTGTTATCGGACAGAGATATTGATGCCAAACATGTGACTCTATCCGTTGGGGAGGTGATCACCTTAGTCGAGCTTCCTCAGGACTGTCAGATCTTCATTAATGATGAGCAGAAACAAGCTCATTCAAGTTTGGTCTTAGCCCGGGGAGATTCGGTCAGGCTCGGCGCCCTATGTTTTATAGTTGGTTGGCAGGAAGATGAATTGGGGCAAGCCTCGATTCCTCAAGCCGGTGAGATTAAGCATAAGGTGGTTAATCAATCGGTAAATTCATGGCGGAAGTCCTTATTGGTAGGCCTGTTACTGAGCCTGATCCCCTGTACGTTTTTAGTGATCAAAATGCAGGACTCAAATACTGATAAGAATGCACTCGTAACAGAGGCCGAACCTATTGTCTTGGTTCGTAATGCATTGGAAAACTTGCAACTCGATGATGTGCGAGTCGAATGGAATGGCTTAGCCAATCAAGTGGAGCTAGAAGGCTATGTTGAAACTAATATTCAAAGAATTCAGCTTCTTAATGAGATCGAATCTTTGGGGGTTAATTATAAGAGTAACCTGAGGGCGATGGACACCATACGTCGTGGGGTGAAGTTCATTCTGGGGAATCTAGGTTATCAGCAGGTACAGGTCAAAAATGGCGATTCGGCAGGTACGATTCTGTTGACCGGCTATATAGATGATGCCAGCCGGTGGAGCCAGGTAGAGAAGATAATCGAGAGTGATATACCGGGTTTGCTGGCATGGAAAGTTGAACTACAAAGAGCCGGTGCTTACCTGGATGAGCTTAAAGAGATGCTGAAAGGCGTCAACCTGTTAGCCAAGTTACAGCTGGTTAAAGCCGCAGATAGAATTGAGGCTAGAGGTGAGCTTAACGAAGTGGAAAGTACCGCCTTCTATCAGGTGGCCAGAGATTTTAGAGAGAAATTTGGCGATAAGCCTTATCTGGTACTCAAGTCGATCCCTAAGGTAAGCAAAGGGGCAAATATCGATTTTATCGTACGGGCTGCAAATTTTGGGATTGTGCCATATGTGGTACTAGCCGATAACAATCGCTATACCCAAGGCACACGTACACCAGCGGGCTATCTTATTATGAGGATCTCTGAATTTGGCATCGATATCGCCAAAGGAGATCAACAAATTACCATTAATTTTGGAGGCATAAATGACAGCGTCGCCAGTCAGTATGACGACATTGGAAGCGCGCTTGCGCGCCAATGATGCGGATAAAGAGATACAGGGTATTCGACAAGATCTTCAGGATTCATCTAACTGGACTAAGCGTCAGATGAACGCTGGTTGTCGACCCGAAGAATATACACAACTAACTAAAGATTTAGCGGCGCTAGATGCCGCTAACCAAGTGTTAGACCAAATCCAATCTAAATAAAGGGGAATTTTATGGCTGGTGTAGGCGGAACAGGACCGACAGGCACAGGAGGTCCAGCTGAACTGGATCTGAACACGGTAGTGAGCAGCATAGATGTGGCCTTAGCCTCGGCGAATGCAAATGTTAAGGCTAAAATTGGCGGTGTTTCGGGTGAGGGAGCCGATGACCCGGCTAAACTGGCCGAGTTACAACATGCGATCAACAGTTGGTCTGTGATGTACAACATACGCTCGACAGTCGTTAAGTCGATTAAAGATGTGATGATGAGCATTATGCAAAAAGTGTAGAAGGTTTCCTATGAAGATTGAAACTAAGAAACTACTGGCTGAGTTAGCCATGATAGCAATCGGTCAGCATCAATACTCACAGGCGGAAAGTATAGCCGCATCTCTGTCTTCGGATAGTCAGTTTACTGAGATCGTTGCTAGCATACGTTCATTGAGCTTGATGAATCGTGGTCAATATCAGGCTGCACTCGATCTGCTCGAGCCTTTGGCTTTAGAGCATCAGGACCTGATCTGTTTTACCGTTCTGTGTGCCGATGAGTTGGGTTTAGCAACTAAGCTGGATTTTTGGTTGGCAAAGGCGGCTCAGTCTAGCTCCCAGAGTCTCCAGGCATTTGCAACTAGCTATCAGGCACCTTAGTGATTGAACTTAATACGGATCTGAGTCAAGTACAGCATACTGCGGATGTTAGTACTCGAGCCGTAAACAGAGATGATCAATTTAGGCTGGAGCAAGCCTTGTCTGAGCCTGCCAAGGTGCAGGTAAAAAAAACAGCCAAGGCGGCCGATGTGAAAGGCGGCGCTAATCCTGAAATTGATGCCTTTTATAAGGAAATTTCCGCACTGGATAATCCATCTGGAACGCAGATTTCAGGGGCGTTACACCAGGCATTCGGTGATGATAAAGCCATGGCCGATAAGGCGCTCTGGTCTGCGTTAAATCGAGCTAAATCCGGCAGTCAGACAGGGTTGAGTGAGCGTCTACAGGAGTTGGTTAGTGTCGACTTTATTAGTCGGTTACAGGCATCGCCTCCGACTTCCAGTGAAGAACTGAAGGCCGAGTTGAAGTCTGAGTTTCGTCTCAGCGCCCGACGTGAGACGGCGCTTTGGGAAGCTTGGGCTCAGTTAAAAGGCGATCCAGAAAATGCGGCTCTGGTCGATCTTATTCGGGGGGAATTAGGCCATCTGATTCAGTTTAATAGCATGTTACGCAATATGATGACTAACACGGTACGCCCAGACATATTTTAGGAGGCTATTTATGATTGACGCTAATTTTACTCAGGTGTTAAATACCAGCATCGAGCAGTTACAAGATTCACAAATTGCCGAACATGGCGCAGTTGCCGAGTTTGAGCAGGCGATGCAATCAAATGTCGATAATGGCTTGGGCGAATCTGTGTTAGATCAGATCGTCGATATGAAGAAGCAGTTATCCGGAGCCACGGAAAGTTTACAAACAGCCATGAGCTCAGGGATCGACGATCCTGCGGCCTTGATGGAAATTCAGTGGGCCTTGACCCGGATCACCATGCAAGAAGAGTTAATCGCCAAGACGGCGGGTAAGACGAGTCAAAATATCGAAACCTTGATGAAAGCGCAGTAAAGATGATAAACAGAATGTTCAAAATTGTGCTGCTTAGCTGCATGATCATGCTAACGGCTTGTCAAACCGAGCTCTATAATGGCTTATCCCAGAAAGAGGGTAATGAGATGTTAGCCATCTTATTAATCGCTGGAATAAGTACGCAGAAGTTACCCGATAGCGATGGTAAGGTGAAGTTAATGGTTGAGGAGTCGCAACTATCATTAGCACTCGCGACCTTGAAGAGCCAGGGCTATCCCAAAGACCAATTTGTCAGTCTGGAGGATATATTTCCTGATGAGGGGCTGATCTCTTCTCCTTTGGAGGAGCGAGCTCGTCTAATGTTTGCTAAGTCTCAGGAGATCTCTTCGACTCTATCTCAAATCGATGGCGTGATCACGGCTAGGGTTCATATCGTTAATCCCGAAGAAGAGAGAAGGCGGGGACGAAGCAGGGAAGTGAACTCTTCGGCTTCGGTATTCATTAAGCATGCCCCGGATATAGAGATTGAGTCTTTGGTGCCTCAAATTAAGTTGTTAGTGAACAATAGTATCGAGGGGCTAAATTATGATCGTATCAGTGTTGTCTTAGTCCCCGCGCTCCAGAGTCGCTTGGTATCCAGTCAACAAAAAATGGTTAATATCCTCTCAATCAAGATGACTGCATCGTCAGAAAACCGCTTCATGGGTTTTATCGTTTTCTTCTTTTTGATGTTAATTGGGACCAACCTGGCGACATATTTCTGGAGTCAAAAGGAGAGCGGCCGCTAGTGCTTGTGATGCAAGGGGATGGGCCGGCCAATCTGGATTATGAAGCGTGTCTGCACAGATACCAGTTTCGGCCCTTAAGTTATATCGATGAGAGCTGGCTTGAGCATATTCCACACGCTGGACATATATCGCGATTACCGGACTGGCGGAATAATTCAAGGTTAAATCAATGGTTCTTGGGAGCCGCCGGGTTAAAGCCTCTACTTGTTGCCGAGTTCTCTCATCCCGTGCGCTTCATCGCCTTGTTGCCCACTGAGGAGTTGAGACTACTACTGCATTATATTGGGATCAGCCTTCACCGCCAAGCGTGCAAACAAGTTGTTTTGAAGTTACCCCGGCAGCAGCTGCTGGAGAGTATGAGTACATCTGGTTATCAGTTTTGTATGAACCAGACTCAGTTTCTTCTATCAAATTGGCCAGATGAGTGGGATAAGGCCTTACCTGAGTCTATACCTGTCAACTACTTCGAAGCCAGTGGTATCACCTTCGTCACCTCTTTATTGGATTCAAGTCAGCTTGATTTGATTAAAGGGTTGAAGCTTAAGCTTCCCTATGAACTGAATCCATTTTTTACGTCGGCTGGTGATGTAAAAATTGCAGATAGGGTGCTGGCATATCAACTAATTAAGAAAATATCTAAGCGAGTTATTCCACTATGCTGTCATTTGTTAAAGTAGATACCGATAACCTTAATTTAGTACCGGGTCAGAAAATTCTTAAGTCAGCAGACTATATGCATTTTCTGGAGTCGGAGCATCTTATCCAAGCTGCGCAAGCTAAGGCTGCACAGATAATTAAAGATGCCGAGTCCGTATATGAGCAAGAGAAATTACGTGGCTATGAAGATGGCCAGCAGCAGGCTAAGCAAGAGTGCGCAGAGGTGATAGTCGATACTGTTGCTCAGTGTAATCGATTTTATATTTCATCGGAGAAGACTCTTACCCAGGCTGTGTTGTCTTGTGTAGGGACAATTCTGCAAGGCTTCGATGATGTGGAGGTGACACTCACTGTTGTGAGAGAGGCATTGCAATTGGTGAGTAATCAGAAACAGGTGATATTGCATGTCAATCCTGAGCAGGTTGTTCAAGTCAAAGAGAGGGTGAGTGAAGTCTTATCGGCATTTCCTGAGGTGGGCTATGTGGAGGTGGTTGCCGATGCTCGTCTGAAGAATGGCGGCTGTATATTGGAAACCGAGGTCGGCATTATAGATGCGAGCATAGATGTGCAGCTACAAGTGCTGGAGAAGCAGATTTACAAACAATTCAAGCAGAGAGAATCAGATTAAGCTCTCTGCCCGTTTAAATTAGCGAGTGAAATCCGGTATCACTTTAGGGTGACGCCCCTTGATGGATCGGTAGAAGCCGATTATTTTATCCATGTCCTGTTGCATATCATCTGTGGTCGGTACCCCCTCAGGGATCATCACAGTCTTAGTGCCGAAGTCTAATCCCACGGTAACTATAGGCACGCCAGCCTTACTGGCAATATGATAAAACCCCGTTTTCCATCGTTTTACCGGGCTGCGAGTCCCTTCCGGTGCCAATGCCAGTGAGAAGTTAGGGTTTGATTGGTAGAGTTGGACCACGCCATCGACTAAGTTATTGGATTTACTTCTGTCTACCGGGGTTCCGCCGACAGCTTTGAAGAACCAGCCCCATGGCGGAATAAAAAGCTGATTTTTTCCGAGAAAATTAACCTTAGCACCTAAGGCTCCGCGGGCTAATAGGCCGACGATAAAGTCCCAATTACTGGTGTGGGGGCCAAGGATAGCTACATATTGGTGGTCTGTAGGCAATGAACCAGAAATTTTCCAGCCAAAGAATTTTAAGATGAATTTACAAAAATACTGAAACATAACTAAAGGCAAATAATCCTTTTAATCTATCGAAGTACTCAACATATTAGTCATAGACTTTATGACTTCACTCATTGAGTTAATATATACTATAGCCTATCTCGTATTTATGGAGAAAACCATGTTTAAAAAAGGACTTACGGTTCTATTAATGCTACTGGCATTTAGCGCCTCAGCCGTGCCAAGCGATGATATTGCGCATATATTATCTGAGCAGGAAGCTGCGTGGAACCGGGGGGATCTCGATGGCTACATGCAAGGTTATTGGAATAACGAGAAGATGCGTTTTGTTTCCGGCAAGAAGTTTCGTTATGGCTGGGTTGAAACATTAGCGGCTTATAAGAAGAACTATCCTGATAAGGCGACTTTAGGCCACTTGAAGTTCACTATCAAGGACACCAAGATGCTTAGCAACTATGCGGCAATCGTGGTGGGGCGCTGGGAATTAACTCGAGCCAAAGATAAGCCCAATGGCGTGTTTACATTACTGGTTGAGAAGATAGATGATCGTTGGGTTATTACCCATGACCACACCTCAGATTAGCATTTAGCTCGGAATGGAAAAAGAGTGGCTGCTAAGACTGAAGCCGCGACTCAAGCTTTAAAATAAAACCTAATGCCAGTTATTTCTTATGGCAAATGTCGGGTAAGCGCCCCTGAACTGCAGGCTTCGTCATAGAATAGTAGCCTTCCAGACTACGAAATACCTGAGTGTGCCAGATTTCACCATTATCAAATTCAAACTCGATAGCATAGTTCACCCCCGCAACGACTTGGGTCTGCACCCTCAATACTTGTTTAAGCTTAGCTGTGGTGTTCATCTGCATCAATACTGAGTTTAATGCTTTCTCGGCATCTGGTGAAACCTCTGACTCTGTCCAGCTTCCGGGCATACTGACTTTATGCTCACAAGTTACATGAGCAGAGGAGTTTTCTGCTTTAGTTATACTTTCTATTCCAGTTCCAGCTTCATTACTAGTTTGAGTTGAGCAGCCTGTTAGTACCAGCGCACTCAGTCCAATGATGGCTAATCCTTTTTTCATCTTGCTTCCCTTTTTAAATCAAAAATTAGGCTTTTACTATCTCAAATATTTTGAATTCACTTTGGGATAAGAGTCTCAATTACTGTATTGGTGCTGTTAGCCAGAAATATGGAATTCCTGCCGTCCTAGATTGCGACCCTTGCCGTCATATCTCACCTCTACAAAGCGACTATTCCCTGCGTTATCCTGCAACATAATGCTGGTTGAGCGGGTGCCGTATTCCTCATGCTTAATATAGATAGAAGAGAGTAGCCTTTCCCACTCTAGCCCAATACCTGTTTGTGGCAGCTCAGTGTCTTCGGCGCGGGTTTCATCTTTCATTATTGTGAGTAGAGTGTCTATATCGGGTTCCTCACAACTTGAAATAGACGCTTGTAGTGCTTGTGTGCCACGAGACATCTTGGGCCAGATATCGTCTAAAGCTCCATTGCTAATGGAGTGGAACCCCGAATCTAGTCGAGTGAGAGAGTTGGCTATGCTGTTAAAGCAGTAGAGCTTGCTTACGTCTCCATAGATCAGGTTAAAAGGATTGTAGTGACTGCCATGTTCTTTGAGCCAGTCAGGTGTTATCTGGCTGTGGGCTTCGAGAGATTTAAGCACTAGTTCACCGCGGCTTCTCATCTCACTCTGCTGCCTTAGGGGATCTCTTAAGTTAGTTAATGCAGCGAACCCGCCTCGTCTATTGATGCCAAGCCATGTTCCCCCCGCCTCGAGATCTTTACCTGCTAAGATTTCATTATTTGGCTGCCAAAAATGTGCCTGCTCTGTGGGTCTGTGATGAAACTCATCGCGGTTCGCACACACAATCAAGGGATACTTAGGATGCTTGTTCAGCGCTATAAACAAAATGCACATAGATGGTCTAAATCGAAGAGAGATATTTTGAATTTATACCTGATTTGAATCGAATGCTATTTATTTGCAGCTTTTGACAAAGGAAAAGTAAAGAAAGTGACGAGTTTCGAGCTGCGAGGACAAACTAAGTTAAGGGTTGAGGTGTTAGTGGTAAGTCTTAAGCTGTAAGTAAGATCGAAAGCTAGTGGTTTGAGTTTCTGCTGTTATTCAGAAGTCTTAGAGTTGGATTCCGGCTAAAAGCATCGCCGGGATGACAAGCTCGCAGCTCGCTAGGCTTTTTATTGAGAGGCCTTGGCTCGAGCTGCTTTGACTTAAAGCTTACAACTTATCGCTTATTACTCATGTAACTTTAATGCTTATGGCCGCCGTGATCATGACTATGAGTTTTAGACTTTAGCAACATGATACGGGCCATAAATTTTCTCGGGCCTAAACGTAGCAGGCTAGCGGCAAATAAGCAGGCTAAAACGATCAGAGATAACATGCTCAGTGACTCAGGCATTGTCATCATCATGCTCCATTTAGGCTGTATCAGTGCCGTTATGGCTAAGATGGCGATGATGAGTCCAATGACTGCTGATCTTTGTGTCCAGCTCATTAGTTTAAGCTGAGCCAAGTTGAAGATTGGTGCTGCCACCAGAGCTAGCATAACGGCAGGCATACTCCAGCCACTGTATGCCAAAGATAGCGCTAACACCGCTCCGCCTAAGTTACAGAATCGCATTGGCAAGAAAAGCACCATAAGCACAGCCACTTGAATAATCGGGTTCTCTAATGGTACCGAAGGATGGCCAATCAGATTAGCCAGAACTAAGCTAAGTAAAATCCAAGGTGCGCTCCTGTCTACTATGTGGGCGAAGCCAAAACGCAGTGGAGACTCTGGGATAGAAAGATGAGGATCTGTCGGTTCTACTCGGATAAAAGTCAGCAAGGCTCCGATAGCCAATAAGCTAATTAACTGGAATAGTGCCACCAAGGGGCCAAGTAGGAAGGCCGTGATGATCAAGGCCTCTGGCCCTGCGAGTCGTTGTAACCAACGTTTGCCCAGATGGCTACTCTGAGGCGACAAACCTAGCTTAAATCTGATTCCGGCGACCGCATAACTGAGCAAGAGCACAGGTCCAATAGTCATCATCCAGTCGACGAGTTGCTCCGTGCTATGACCATGGTGATGGTGCTCGTGTCCACCCGAGTCCATCATCAAGAGTAGGAATAGTAATCCTATGCCGATTAAGCTACCAATACCGGCATGATACTCATATTTTTCCTGGTTATCGTTACTGGTTTCATCCTGTGAATGATGGCCATGGGGTTGGTGTAATACGACATGCAGTATAGAACCTGTCACGAAGGCTTGTAGATATACGGTATTATCCAGACTGAGTTGAGTCAGCATCTGTTCACCGGCAAAATATCCGACGCCAGTTAGCACCATCATGGCGGCTAATACTGCCATGGCCCAACGACTGCCTATTTGGGGCTTTACTAGCCACCAGATAGCAAGACCCACGGGCAGACGATGTAATATGATGCCTAGTGCGAGTAAAATAGAGACGTCATCTTGCTGGGCAAGCACCATGGCACCGCCGTCAGTGATGGTGTGCAGCAGTAATCCACCTATGCCTAAAGTGAGGGTGAGGTTATGAGTAACCTCTGAATAACGATGAAACAGCTTTTCGCTGGCGGTGGGTCCCCACATGCCTATTATGACGAAGATGATTGCCAGGAAGCCGCCATGTTCCAATAGCTCAGGTAAAATATGTAGCAGCACAAGTCCGCCTAGGGAAACGAATATAAATCCGTCCAGGCCTTTCTGTAGTCCGTGTTCTGCCGAAAAGAATCGATAGAAGATAGGACCTAATAGTAGTGCGATACAGCTGGCTAATAGATAGAGCATGATTTGTTTAGCTGAGACCTGAGAAAATGACAGGACAGTATACCAGTTTCTGGAAAATAAGCAGGTAAGCGAGAACTATTTACATCGAGTCTGTCAATAAAGCTGATATTGAGCTGTTTTACGGGTTTTATTCGTGTTGAAGTTAACAATGTTTGCATCAGGCTTAGCAACAGCTGATTGATCATTTGATGGCTTGTGCTCTTTCCTGTGTAATTTATCTATCTGATTGTTTCCAAATAGTTATAGAATATATAGACAGACCCTTGCGCTCAAAAGACAGGCCTTAAGTTTCTATGGATACTTTCTCTGCTGCTGTAATGTTGTTCCTTATCATGGATCCCCTAGGGAATCTGCCTATTTTCGCGTCCATATTACGTCATATCGATCCGAAGAAAAGGCGTAGAGTCTTGATACGTGAGCTGCTATTTGCACTTGGTATCATGCTGCTGTTTCTTTTTGCCGGTGAAGCTATTCTTAACTTTCTTAACCTGAGATCTGAGTCGGTCAGCATCGCTGGTGGCATTATTTTGTTCTTAATCGCTATCAGGATGATTTTCCCACAACCTGGAGGTGTGGTCGGTCTGGCGGCGGGTGAGGAGCCTTTTATCGTGCCGATGGCGATCCCTCTGATGGCCGGGCCTTCGGTGCTCGCGGCACTTATTTTGTTGGCACATACAGACAGTTCGAGAATGTTAGATTGGACTATTGCTTTACTGGCTGCATGGGGCGTGAGTGCGGTTATTTTACTCTTCTATAAAGTGTTCACTAAGGTGTTAGGCGAGAAAGGCCTGACAGCGGTCGAGCGCTTGATGGGGATGGTGTTGGTGATGATATCGGTGCAGATGTTCCTCGATGGCATAGCCAGCTATATGGCCCATATGGGGCAAGCTGCTCAGTAGAGCGCGATTCTAGGTCCTAGGGTCAAGATCCTGGGGCCTTCTTCTAAACAGCTGACTTTTGTTTACCTTTTGTTGCGACCCTTGCATCAAAACCTAGTTGATCACATACTCAGTATATTGTATTCAATAGTCTGTGATTTTCATGCTTTCTTGTCTTCTCTTATGTGTATCTAATCTGTCGGCCATCGATTCGGTCGAATATCGTGATCTTTTACCCTATCAAGGCACGCCCATTTCTATGGAGGAGCGGGATGAGAGGGGGAATCTAAAGATCGCCTCAACCTATGTAGATAAAGGTGCCTGGCATGGTTTCCACCTGCCCGACACTCCGGATTATTACGGCAGTTTCACCGGCCCACTATTTATTGCCCAAGAGTACAGTTTGCACTTGAGTGATAGCATACAGAAGCTGACTCTTCAGGAGCCGTCTACAGGGAAGACGCTGGATTTTAGCGAGGCGAAGCAGAGCCGTATCTATAGTAAGCCCGATGGCTTGTATCAAGAGTTCGATTGGCCTGAAATCTCTGTGTTATTGTCTCTTAACTATAGTGATAACCGCACCTCTGTGGTGACGACTAAGCTAGTGAATCACTCAAAAAAAGATCAGCAATGGCAATTAACCTGGTCAGGTACCCCGTTTCAATCTCATCCCAAATTAGACAAGTATAAATTAGTTAAGCGGGTCGATACCTGGAGCAACGGCGTGGCTTGGCAGCTTAACCCCATCATGGATACCTGGAATATACAGCTAGCCGATGCCAGTTTTGAACTTTGGTTTAGCCCCAAGACTGAAATCACTGTATCCGAGAACAATGGCTATATGGCTAAAACTCAGGTGTTACTTTTAAAGGCGGGCCAGAATCTAGAGGTTTTGAGTGCGCAGCGTTACTTTCACACTCAGCAGGAAAAGTTGGCTCATGGGGATATCAATTGGACTAAGCAGAAGCAATTACTGGCAGAAAACCGACTCTTATGGCTGCAGAGGATAAGTAAGGGCGTAGATAAAGGTATACCTGAGTTTCGTAAGTTAGCCGCTAAGAGCATGGTGACCTTACTGCATAACTGGCGCAGTCCGGCAGGGGCAATCAAACATGACGCGGTCACGCCTTCGATCACTTACAAATGGTTTAATGGCGTCTGGGCTTGGGATAGCTGGAAGCAGGCGGTCGCCCTGTCTCATTTTGACCCTGAATTGGCCAAGTCTAATGTCCTTTCTATGTTTGATTATCAGTTTACTGTCCAAGATAAGGTTCGACCCCAAGATGAGGGGAATTTGCCTGATGCCATTTTTTATAACCGAGATACAGAAAGAGGCGGAGAAGGTGGCAACTGGAACGAACGTAACGGTAAACCACCGCTCGCTGCTTGGGCCGTGTGGGAAATTTACCAGCAGAGCCAAGACCTGAGTTTCGTGAAGCTGATGTACCCTAAGCTGGTGGCCTATCATGCATGGTGGTATCGCAACCGAGATCATAATGCTAATGGTTTAGCTGAGTATGGCGCCAACCTACATCCGGCTCACCTGAAAAATGGTCAGCTAAACCGCGAGGCTATTATCGAGGCGGCTGCTTGGGAGTCGGGTATGGATAACGCCCCCAGGTTTGATGACGATGGTAGCGTGCAAGTATTGGAGAACAGAAATAATCAGGGGGAGGTGATCGGCTACTCATTATCTCAGGAATCAGTCGATCTCAATGCTTATCTCTATGCCGAGAAAGTGATTTTGGCCAAGATGGCGAAATTGCAGAGTTTAGATAAACAATTCAGTGAATGGACAACCGAGGCCGATAAGCTTAAAAATCAGATCCAGACGCAGATGTTCGATGAGAAGACAGGCTTCTTCTACGATATTCGTTTCGACGGTAAAGAGAGTAAGTTGCTTATCGATGCAGGTAAGGGAGTCGAAGGTTGGTTGCCTCTATGGGCCGGTGCGGCAACAGCGGAACAAGCAAAAATTATGGTGGAAGGTCAGCTTAGTGATCAGCAATTTTCGACTAAAATCCCATTCCCTACCGTGAGTGCCGATAGCCCCAATTTTTCTGCCACTAAGTATTGGCGTGGACCCGTTTGGCTGGATCAAGCCCTGTTTGGCCTATTGGGACTCGAGAAGTATGGCTATCAAATTGAGGCTGAAACTTTGGCGAAGCGCTTGGTAGAGGAAGGTGAGGGTATACTTTCTCAGGCTCCAATCAGGGAAAATTATGACCCTCTGACTGGAGATGGCTTGCATTGCACTAATTTTAGTTGGTCGGCGTCAGTCTTGTTGTTGATTTATCAGGAGTGGTTGAATAAATAGTCCATTATGGTGACTTCTTATTACAATTGAATGCGTGTAAGTCATTGTTTAAGCTGTGATGCTTGATAATTTCATTGTTTTCTGTGGTTTACGCCAGAACCTTGTAATTTAACAAGGTAAATATTGGACTTTCACTGTAACTCAGACGAAAGTGCTGTTAATGTTTTGTTCTGTTTATGTTGTTTTGGTTACCTATGAGAAGACTTCTCTCCTTAATCCGTTTTATATCACTTATGCCCATTTTTCTGGGCATTTTATCTTTGGCTTTTTTGACGTCATGCTCTTCAATTCCTCAGGAGGCTGACAATACTCGAGGGCTGCAAAGTATTGAATCGAGCAATACGATAAGCCCCGATGCCCATTCTGTAGAACTGGCCAATGACAAGAAACAGATAATTTCCTGTGGTTCCATGCCACCTATCCGGGATAGGTCTAAACTTAAATCGAATTTGATTAAGAGTGGTGTCATTACACCCGAGATGAGCCTGGAAGAGGCCGATGAGAAAGTCGCCGAATTTATCCGCAATAAACAGCAAGCTTTTAAGGATTGTAACAAATTTAAGCCTGAAGGAATTAAGCCATTATGAAGAGAATAAATAATATAAGCAGGCGTTCATTAATCAGTTTGTCATTATCCCTGATATTGAGTGTTACGGCCTCAACAAGTCTATTGGCGAAAGAAACTGATGCTAAGCTTGAGTCTTCGCCTGCTTTGTCCTCAGGCCAATTTGCTTCGACTTCATGGGCAGATGCTGGAGTGATCAACAGAGAGCAGATTCAATATTGGCTAATAAAACGGGGAGAGCTTGCTGCCGATGCCAGCGAAGCTGATAAGCGTGCCGCCGTCGATAAATTTACTCTTAGAGCCACCAGTTTCCAGAGTAAGGGACGCTTGATTGAGGCCCAGTTTGAGAAGGCCAGGCTCAAGTCTCTGGCTCAGAGTAAAGAATTTAAGCGCAATTCGATGGCAAAGATGGTCGGTACCTTAGCCGATGCCGACATCACCAAGACAGTAAAGGTCTTAGGGATTCTTATCGATTTCCCGGATCTGCCATTCGATAATAATCGCTTGTCAGCTAGTGATACGCCTATGTTTTATGCTAATTATCCAGTGTCTCACTACAATGATCTGATGTTCTCTACCACTGGTTTTACTGGCCCTCAAGGTCAAAATCTGCTGACTGGCTATCAATACTATCAAGCCGAATCTGGTGAGCGTTTCAACTTTACTGGTGATATTAAAGGTTGGTTTACCGCGGCCAACAATGCTGCCTTCTATGGTGGTAACGATCCCGATAATAACAATGATGATAAGGCGGTGGACGTTCTGGTTAAGGAAGCCGTGACTCTGGCAGTGGTAGGCATGTCACCTTCTGAACTGGCCAGCTATGATGTTGAAGATCCATTCGATGCCGATGGTGATGGCAACTTCAATGAATCAGATGGTTTTATCGATCATGTTATGTTGTTTCATTCCAGCATAGGTGAAGAAGCTGGAGGAGGCGTATTAGGAAATAATGGTGCGGACGCGATTTGGTCTCATAGTTCCTCTGTTTCTACTGGAGCTAGTCCAGGATATTTGATTCCTGGTACGGGTAAGAAGGTCTTCGGTTACACAATACAGCCGATCGATGCCGCAGCTGGCGTAGTTGTACACGAATTTGGCCATGATCTTGGTCTACCCGATGAATACGATACCAGTAACACTGGTGATGGATCTCCGGTTGGTTCTTGGTCTGTGATGTCCGCAGGCAGCTGGACAGGTACTATCGCAGGAACTGAGCCAACAGGTTTTAGTCCCTATGCCCGTTCTTATCTGCAGGATAGATATAAAGGGCGGTGGATTAATGAGCAGGAAATCTTACTAAGTAGCATAGGAGCATCGGGTCTTGATGTTGTCATAAATGAGGCGATAAATCACTCATTGGTGAATCAAGTATCTATTCCACTACCGTCGGCGACTATTCCTTTTAAGCAGCCCTATGGCGGTGTTTATCAGTACTACTCCGGCCAAGGGCATTTGATTAACAATGCCTTATCATTCGAAATTGACTTGCCAATCTCGACGCCATTAACGTTGACCATGAAAGCCCATTGGAATATTGAAATAAACTATGACTATGCTCAGGTGATGGTAGATGGAGTCGCAATATCGGGTAATCACACTAAGGCGAGCAATACCGTTAATATGGCCCGGGATATTATTACGGGGGATTCAGGCATTATTTTTGGTGCAGAAGGCCCCAATAACTGGGTAGATCTTGAATATGACATTAGTGCCTATGCTGGTCGAACTAACGCCCAGTTTAGTATTGTCTATAAGACAGACGAAAATGCTGGTAATTACGGGTTTGTCATAGATGACCTGCAGATTAAAAGTGGTGCATCTGAAATTTACAGTGATGATGGGGAAACGCCAAATACTATGATGCTAAATGGCTTCTCGCGTATTGATGGTGAACGTCCTGGGGCGGCTCGCCGCTATATTGTTCAACTTCGAAGCCATAACGGTGTCGATGCCGGACTTGATAGTCACTCTTATGAGCCAGGCGTGCTTATGTGGTTGGAGAACTTTAGTTACTCCGATAATAACTCTAATGCTCACCCCGGTGCAGGCTTGATTGGCGTTATAGACGCAGATCAGAACCTTATAGGTACAAAAGATTCTGACACCCAGGTTAGAGATGCGACTTTCAGCATGTTTAATCAATCCAGCTATGCCGGGGATAATCATCTGTCGTCCATCTCTATGTTTGATGATAGTCAAGACTACAGTGCACCGACTCAGCCTCAGTCTGGCATTATCTTGCCTGAACTTGGCTTGACCATGGAAGTGGTGGCACAGAGTGGTGATTCGTCCACGGCGACAGTTAGATTTAATTATGGTGGCGCTACGACTCCACCTCCAGCATCAGACTTAGCATCGAGCTTCATTACAAGCCAGGAAGTAGCTGGTACAGTCGTGTTTAGTGCAACTGTGACTGGTGGTGACGGAAATTACTCTTACTTGTGGGGCTTTGGTGTAACTGGAGCCACCAGTGCCGAGGAAATGCCAACCTATAATTATGAAACCTCAGGCAGCTACACAGTTAGCCTAACTGTGACCGATGGATTAGGCTCGAGTGTCGTGAGCAGCCAGACTATTACTGTTGATTTACCTGTGCCTCCTGAAGCCAGTTTCACCTTTTCGAGCAGTGATCTTAGTGTGACGTTTACCGATACAACTACAGGTGGTGAAGGCGCTATAACCTACCTGTGGAACTTTGGCGATGGCCAGACGAGTACAGCGCAATCTCCCAGCCACACCTATGCTTCAGCTGGGTCTTATACTGTGATGATGACAGTAACAGATAGCCTAGGTGTGGTGAGTAGTCAGAGTACGCCTGTCAATGTGACAGCTACGGTCGTAACACCTTCCGGAGACTCAGGCGGTGGTAGCCTAGGTTGGCTAAGCTTAGGTTTACTGGCTCTGATGGGATTGAGAAGAAGGCGTTATTAAGTTGATGCTACATAGATTGGCATTAGATGACTAAACTAAAAAACGCCCAAATGGGTAATGCCGATCACTTAGTCACTATTTTGCATACATAATCACTTTTTATTCACTTTCTGAATTAACGGAATTTGTGTAGCAATCATTGACTAACAGCAGAACGAGTAAGGGCTACAGCCAGATTTAGATTAAATCCCCTGTAGCCCTTATTTTATCAATATTTTTTCTTAACTTACCGGCATTACCCAAATGGGCGTTTTTGTTTTTAAGGCTTCAACTAAAAAATACCGATAGGCATAAGCTCACATCTGTTCTATGAGCTGGCGCGCAGCGGGTAAAAAAGTTTCACTGACGATGAGCTGTTCACCGTCATAGGAGAAATATCGGCGACGTCCCCATAATTCCTGAGTAACGGGCTGCTTAAGGGACTGGGTCAATTGGGCAAGTTGCTGGCAGGGGGTAAAGTGGGCCACTTCTATTCTGCCTGGAGTGAAGTCATCGCTGGAGAAAAGCAGTTCACCTAAAGGACGGGTACCAAGGGTGAGGAAATCTGTTTCCTTCTTCTCGAGTAAGTTTGCCGGGATTAAGGTGCGGGCAAATATCCAAGGCACGTCGTCGAGACAGAGTAATACTTCTCTAACCCAGGCTTGTCTCTGAGCTGGAAACTCACCTCTGAAAGGGGTTAATTTTCCCTCTCCAAGCACCTTTACTTCGAACTTGGTACAGTGAGAACGTAATTTTTGGGTTAGACTTCCTGATGAAAGCAACCATTCACTTAGTGGGGAATCTGGGAGTTCAGAGATTTGTTCTGGCGAAAACCATTGAATTGATTCACCATAGGGAAAGCTTAACCTAGTCACACTCATCTATTTCTCGGTACAATACGGCTTAGAAACAGCTGCAGTCTATCATGCCGTCATTGGTTAGTCAGAAAGATTAGTGGATTCAAAGGAGATACAGTTCAATATGAAAAGGTTCGATATGAGATCAAGTTATCTTAGAAAATTCGCATCCCTCTTGTTTATTTTTGCCGTTAGCAGCTTCAGTGTTGGCGTTTATGCAGAAGACGAGGAGATTGTTGATAACTATGCCTACTATGGGTTCGAACCCGATCTGATCACTAACTATATCTCCAACGGAAAAAAACTGGGCTTCGTGCGCATAGGAATCGAGTTGATGGTTAAAGATCCTGAAGACTTGATCGCATTAGAGCATCATGACCCTCTTTTGCGTGCATCGATATTGGAGATAATGGGCAGTCAAACCGCTGATAAGGTAAAATCCTTAACTGGGCGTGAGGAGATCCGCCGCGAATGCTATGACACAGTTAATCGACTCATGGAACAAGAGGTCGGCCGACCGATTGTGGTTAATTTACTGTTCACTAAATATCTTTACGATTAATTAAGTTATCTAAAATTCAGTTCTTATTTATGAGCCGTTGTGAATTGACCAATGGCTGAGATCCTATGACAAAATCAGCTCCCAAACAGGCACCTAAATCGAATACCAAAACCCGTTCAGTTAAGGGCAAGCAAAACCAACCTCAGGTTAAATCAACCGCTCACAAGCAAAAGTCTATTAGGCAGAAGAGCAAGCCTACAGAACATAAGCCTAAGTCGGTACAAGCGGCCGATAAAAAAGGTCTTCATGAGAGAAATCTACATAGAGATGGTTATGATTTTGAGCTGCTTATTGGCGCGAGCCCTGAGTTAAAGATCTTCGTGAGGCCAAACCCTTACGGTAATCTATCTATCGATTTTTCTGACCCTCTGGCAGTAAAGGCGCTTAACCTAGCGCTACTTAAGGCTCATTATCACATCGAGTCTTGGGATATTCCTCAGGGATTTCTGTGTCCACCAATTCCTGGACGTGTGGATTATATTCACTATCTTGCCGACCTGCTTGCCGGAAATATTCAACAACAAATCAGCCTAGAGCCGTCAGAAGAAAGTCAAAGTGAACAAAATGTCCCAGTTTTAAAGAATAGTTCAACTAAAGCTGCAACCAAAGCTAATAGCATCCCGACTGGCTATAAGATTAAGGCGCTGGATATAGGCACCGGAGCCAATGGTATCTATCCCCTCTTAGGCATTCAATCCTATGGGTGGCAGTTTACCGCTAGCGATGTTGACACGGTTTCTATTGCCAATGTGGAGTCGGTTATTGAGGCGAATCTTTGCTTGCAAGGCAAGTTTAAAACTCGACTGCAAACCGATCATCAAAAAGTATTCCATGGCATCATCAAAGCCGATGACAGATTCGATGTGACTTTATGCAACCCACCGTTTCATTC
Organism: Shewanella psychrophila; assembly: GCF_002005305.1. Classification (NCBI taxonomy): domain Bacteria; kingdom Pseudomonadati; phylum Pseudomonadota; class Gammaproteobacteria; order Alteromonadales; family Shewanellaceae; genus Shewanella; species Shewanella psychrophila. The sequence goes on along the minus strand of NZ_CP014782.1, from coordinate 6,214,341 downwards.
GTCTCTGGCCGAGGCGGGTGAGGGAAGTCAGCGTAAGCTAAAGAATCTCGCGGCTAACCGTACGGCAAAAGGGCACCAAAGCGAAGCTGCTAAGGTTAAGGGCGCAAATGTAGATCTTAACTTCGGCGGTCAGAAGGCTGAGCTCTGGTGTGAAGGAGGAGAGAAGCAGTTCCTGTTCAATATGATCCGTGAGAGCGCCGACTTTAAGACCCAATGCCTGTGGTTTACTAGCCTAGTATCGAAGAAAGAAAACCTGAAACCTAGCTATGTCGCTCTCGAAAAGGCGGGTGCAGTTAGCATAAAGACCATAGATATGGCCCAAGGTAACAAGCTCACTCGCGTGTTGGCTTGGAGTTACCTCACGCCCAAGCAACAGGCGCTATGGGCTAAATATCGGGGCTAGAATTATCGAGACTAATAGTCTCGTAAGTAGTCATATTAAGGTTGAGTATGATTGGACTGCTATCGGAGATAATGAATCAAGATACTAGCAGTCTCTAGGCGAAACTGCCGTTTCAATTTGAACGTTATGTTTTGCTGAGCTGATATTCTCTAGTGATTAAACTTGAACATAAACTGCTGATGATTAGTAATATTATTGCGCTGCTTAACACCGGGATTAGCATCAAAAGTATTGGTATTGGTATTGGTGAAGGCGAAATAGAGATAATGAAGTCGTGATCTACCTTAGTATCACCTCCTCCTAATCCTAGATAAAGAGCCCACAGTGACAAAGCGACGTTCTGTCGCAAAGTTGACGACGCAAGCTAAGGAGTTGATGATATTCAAACATCAACTTGGAGCATCTACTGCATGACCCTCAACTTCTCAGGGCGACATTATCCATCAGATATCATCATGCAGGCGCTTCGTTATTACCTGGCTTATAAACTCAGTTACCGAGAAATTGAAGAGATGTTCTCTGAGCGTAATATCCATTTTGATCACTCAACCCTGAACCGCTGGGTGATCAAATATACGCCGCAACTCGAAGCCGTATTTAAGAAGAAAAAACGTCGAGTCTCTGGCTCTTGGCGAATGGACGAAACCTACATAAAATTAAAGGTCGGTGGGTTTACTATTATCGAACCGTGGATAAATTCGGCGCTATTATCGACTTTTATTTGAGTGAAACCCGTGATGAGCCAGCGGCACGGGTATTTTTCAATAAAGCCATTGATCAACATGGTTTACCTGGAAAGGTCGTTATTGATAAAAGTGGTGCGAATGCCGCAGCATTAGATACCATCAATATTCGTCTTTGGCTGTCTGGGGATATGCTGTTTATGATTGAGGTTTTGATCGTTAAATATTTGAATCATATTGTCGAGCAAAGCCATCGAAAAGTGAAAGGGAAAATGCACCAATGTTTGGGCTGGAAGTCTTGGGAAGGGGCTGAATCGACCTTGGTGGGTGTTGAGCTTTGGTCCATGATTAAGCAAGGACAAATGGACACTACTGAAATGATGACACCATGGGAACAATTTTATTCTTTGGCGGCCTAATTGTATCTGAGAGATCTTGCGCCCTCAAATTATAGCGGCGAGATCTCAGTTTGCGACAAAACCCGTTTTAGGGCATAGGGTAAAATAAAGAATAAATACTAACTTTCAAAGAGGTACGTTTGGGTTTTTATATCCGGCTGCGAGCTTCCAAAACAGGGACGTTTTGACAGAGCCTACAGGGACTGTACTTGCGGCGTCTTGCAGAAGTATCTGCACATGCCCCGCTGGAGGCGATAGATAACCATGTACTCATGGTTATCTACTAACTAGCTAAGTAGTCATAAAGCCAGACGTTAACAGAAGTTACTTAGATAATTGTTAACTGACAATTCCTAATAGGCCAAAGGCCGTCTACCTGCGAAGCGTCGTCTTAGCTTTACCTACCTCGCACCTCGTCCCTAGACTCTAACACCTCGAACCTTCCGTTATGAAGGATTCCACAGCAACTTGCCGCAATCAGTCAAATCATACCCACCCAGTGAGGCGGCCAATTGCCTGGTTTGCGAGCTCGATATCATATCGAACAGGTGCTGTAACTGGCGTCTGAAGTAGATCCCCTGTGGCATAACAAAATCGAATGATTCGGTGATTAGTGGCACGAAGCTTAGGCCGCTTTCCATGGCGACCGATTGACAGCCGAAACCTATGTCGGCATCGCCGCGGGCTATGAAGCCAGCGAGTTCGCGCTCGCTATACGCGGTAACATTGGCATTGATATGGGTTAGGGCAGCGCCTTGTTTCATGAGCCAGTGTTCCAGGTGTTGCTGGCTACCTGCACCGGCTTGTCTGTCTACCCAGCGCCAGGGGAGAGAGATAATCTGGTCTTCTTCCTGGCATCTATGATGCATCTCTGTACGCATCATCAGGCCCTGCTGACGTGTGTAGCCGTGGATCATCACCCATTGCTGATGATTCGGGTAACCTTTTAGCAGTGCCGGATGGCGGATGTTGCGCTCATCTACACTCCCCCAGTGTAGTGTGCATACATCGGCGTAGCCCCGGGACAATAAGTCCAAACCCATACGAGAACCCGTTGAGCTATAACTGATAAGGTCGCTCTTACCTATCTGAGTCATTAATCGAGAGACCAGCATAGACAGTAAGGGATCATCACTGCCTGTGATGTGCATCCTGTCTGACAGCATGCCGCTATGACATGAGTCCATTACCCAACGATCGATCAAAATTTTAGGGAAAAGCCACTTCCCGGTAACCTTAGTCGCGGGAAGAATGCGATCGTTTGCCATCGCATAGACCTTCTTTTCATTCAGATCTAGATACTCAGCAACTTGCTTGGCGCTCATGTAGACGAGTTTACTCGGCTCTGTCATTACAGTTTCCATTTCGTGTGTACTTTGGCTGCTTCATGCAGCCAAGATTGTAAAGCGTCCCTAGTTTAAATTTACTATTTTGAGGGGCGCTTGGGAGGTATTGCATCGAACTCTATGTTGTCGGCGCCGTTGTAGATAAGGAAATGTTTTCCTTTGGCTCTGGCTACCATGGTGATACCTAGTTGTTGTGCCAGCTCCAGGCCCATCTGTGTTGCGCCGCTACGGGATAGCAAGACGGGAATACCCATCTTGGCCACTTTAATTACCATTTCTGAGGTTAGACGCCCTGTGGTGTAGAAGAGCTTATCCTCACCTTGGGTTTCATTTAGCCACATCTCACCGGCTAAGGTATCTACCGCATTATGGCGACCAACATCTTCAACGAAATCGACAATCTTATCGCCATAGCAAAGTCCGCAACCATGTACGGCACCGGCATTCTTATAAGTTTCATTATATTCACTGATGTTCTTAAGCAGGCTATAGATCATGCTTTGTTTGATTTGTGGTGTCGGTAGGTTTATTTCATCCAGACCATCCATAAAACCACCATAAACTGTGCCTTGACCGCAGCCTGAGGTAACGGTTTTTTCCGATAATTTCTCATCTAAATCGGCAGTGCTTTCCTTGGTGATAATCGCTGCAGAACTGACTTCCCAATCGACAATAATAGATTCAAGTTTATCGAGCTGGGAGATAAACCCTTGGTTTTTCAAATAACCTAAGGCTAATGCCTCGGCTCTTGCTCCTAAGGTCATCAAGGTCACAATTGGCTGCCAGTTAAGATAAACCGTGAGTGGGCGCTCACAGGCGATATGCTTATCGACCTGTTCGCCGTTCTCGTTTATCGCCTTAACGGCAATAGTTAGAGGCACATCGGTTGCTGTTTTTATCAAGGTTGGCTTGTGTATGCTCAAGGTTCATCACTCATCATTGGAAATTGGCTAATTCAGCTTAGCAATTATTGTACCCAGACGCTGGATCCTTGAAGTAATGCGTGATCTCTCTCATTACTCACCGTTAAAACGCCCATTTATGTCCTATAAAAAATGGCGTCTAGGACAAATTGTCCTACTCTTAGTATGGAATTGATGATCTAGCGCAAATATCCTCTATAAAATGCATGGCACATATATTGCTTAATGCTAGGTATCTAAGTCGATGTCTACGCATACGCAGATATGAATTTTGGTATCGAGCGGGTATTCATGCGGTGATTACTGAACGACTCGCTATCAAACGCGACAAGCACGCTATAAGTAAGGTGGAGATTGAATGAAACATACCGAAAGCCAATGGCCCATGCATGTTTCTCTTAAGAGAATCGAAAAGCTAGTCGGGCGCTGGACCTCAGTGACCTGGGAGTTAGATCAGATTTTACCTGCGACTCATGACGCCCCTGAAAACTCAAATATTATCCTGCTTGAGCTACATAAAGATGAGCGTGGTAGCTACCGTATCAATCTGGATATGGACAATGCCATGTTGTACATAGTGTGTGACGAACTCGAAGACGGTACTTGGGTTCCCGCTATGCTCTCGGCAGATCAAAATGTCGCGGCGGGTTGTCTCGAAGGCGATACTCCTGTGTTGAACTTGCCTATGCCACAAGCTATTGCCTGCTGGATTGAAGCCTTTATTACCCGTCACGGTGAAGTCGAGATAAGTGCTCATCGTCGTAAACATGTTAATCGCCGCAAGAATCAGGGTCCGAGTACCAATCACTTTAGTGGGTCGGCAAGCCAATGAATGATAAATCGAGCGGATTATTCTCTCGCTGGACTCAACGCCGCCAACAAGTCGAAGACGAAAGGTTAGCAGAAGCGGCAGCCACAGCTGAAGCACAAACAAAGACAGATGAGCAACACCTTAGTGATCGAGAAGTCGCTGAATCTCAGCAAGAGTCTGAGTCGGTAGATGAAGCTAAGGTGATTACGGCTGAAGACTTGCCCGATCCGGACAAAATTGAAGTCGGTGGCAGCTTCGCTAGCTTTATGGGGGCAAATGTCGATCCAACCGCCAAGGCGGCCGCGCTAAAATCGCTATGGAAGCAACCTCAATATAACGAGATAGATGGCTTACTCGAATATGCCTTAGATTACAGTAATCAGCCTAAGCTGAGTGCGAAACAGTCGGCAGAGATTGCCAAGAAGATTTTCCGTCATGTGACCAAAAAAGAAGATGAAGAGCTGGAGCAGGCTCAAGTAGTTGAAGACCATGCTACAGAGAGTGCCGATGAAAGCACAACCGCCTCCCTGAGCAATGACACAAATCTAGAAAGTGAAGCACCTGAGGACATTTTGGACATCGAGAGTGATGACTTGACCCAAAATGCACCAAATTTTGAGGGTGAATCAAAGAAGACGGTCGTTTAACGTCATTTTACATAAGTTTAATAACCACAGATTTGGTATGTGAATTGCTACTCTATATAGCAAAAAGCGATAAAGCTTAGCAAAATTCGGCATGAAACCTTGGCCCTGATGAAGCCAAAGGATTGAACAATGAAACGCTAACCGACATGTGATAAGAGTCTAGCGATCAGCCGATGGCAACAGCCAAACTGTTCAGGAACGCAACGTGAGCATAAATTTGAAAAGTGATACCCAAGTTGAACTTCAAGGAGTTCGACAGCAGGTGTTGGCGAATACTCAGGTCATTCAAAACTTGATCCCGCCAACTGTCAGCTACACCACTGAGGGCAATGTGCTCGTTATAGGGCCGGAAGATCTGGCTCGTTTAGCGGCTTCTAGATTGTCTAACATGGGCAAAATAGCCATTCTGGCCAATGAATCTATTACCAGCCAAGATGAAGACCATCTTGAGAAGGTGATGGCTGCCGCCGAAGATGTCGAGAGTTTCTATAACAAGCTTATTGAGATCAAAGGTTTCCTCGGCCAGTTTCAGGTTAAAGTCGACTCAGGTAATGAGCAAGATGCTACAGTGACTGACTTGAGCTTAGTGGCTATTCGTAAGGCGCACTTCGATCTTATCTTAGATTTGAGTCAATCTCCTTGTATCAACTTAGAAATGCTACCACCAGGTTATTTCTACGTGGGTCAGGATGAAGCTAAATTAGACGATGCCATTAACCAACTTCCTGAACTGATTGGTGAGTTTGATAAGCCACGCTACGTTAAGGTGAACAGTGAGATCTGTGCCCATAACCGTAACGGTATCGATGGTTGTAATCGTTGTCTTAACTTCTGCCCTGCCGATGCGATTCAAAGCATAGATAAGATGATAGAGATAGACCCCTATCTTTGTCACGGTGCCGGTAGCTGTACCAATGCTTGTCCTACAGGCGCGATTAGCTACGACCTGCCAACGCCTCAAGCTCTGCACTCTTACCTGCATAAACTTGTCACTCGTTTTAGCGACCAGGCTCAAATCGCCCCAGTGATCTTATTTCATGATGAAGCTAATGGTGCAGCACTTATAGCTAATGATTTACCTGGCGCAATTATTCCGGTTGCCCTGGAAGAGATTACTGTTGCTAGCATAGATCATTGGATGTCATCTCTGGCCTGGGGCGCACGTCAGATTCTGGTGCTCAATACTGCAGCTACTGCGCCGACCTTGACCCAGATGCTTAAGGGTGAACTTCAGCTGGCAAACGATATTCTTAGTGAGGTAGGTCAGCCTGAGCGAATCTCTGTGATTGATGAATCTAGCCTAGCTTCTCTTACTGATTTAATCGCCGTGAGTTCTGATTGGCCTGTGATTGTACCGGGTGAATTTGTGGCTACCACTAAGCGTAACACCTTATATGCGGCGATTGATCACCTCAATGAGCAAGCCGACTCTGTAGAGATCTGTCTTACTCAAGCTAACCTACCTTACGGTATCGTCAGTGTAAATACAGACAGCTGTACCTTGTGTCTTTCTTGTGTGTCTACCTGTCCGACACAAGCTTTGACCGATGGTGGCGACAAGCCAGCATTGAATTTCCTTGAGCAAGATTGCGTGCAATGTGGCTTATGTGAAAAAGCTTGTCCAGAGAATGCCATTAGCCTGACTTCTCAGATGAATTTAGATAAACAAGAACGTCAAGCCATCAAGACATTGAAAGAAGAGGACCCCTTCGAATGTATTCGCTGTGGTACTCCATTTGCGACTAAATCTATGATTCAGCGTATGCAGGAAGTGATCGGTGGACACAGCGCATTCAGTGCTAATACAGAGCGTTTAAAAATGTGTAGTGACTGCCGTGTGAAAGATATGTTTGAAGACATCCTTCAAGACCCAGAAAAGCAACTGCGATAAGAGTGTAGCTATGACCGAATTAGCAAGAGAAGTATCAGAAAACGATCAGTTAAGAGCCGACATCTATCAGCTATTAGCCGCGCTGTTACGCAGCCAGCCAAGTGCAGAGTTATTGCAGTTTCTTGTCAACCTTGAACTGGATGTCGATGATCCTAGCGAGATGACCAAGGCATGGTCGGCGCTTAAGTTGGCCGCGAATCAATTTTCCAGTGAGCAGCTGGAAGAAGAATATTTCAATATCTTTTATGGCGTCGGTAGCGGTGAAATCATGCCTTATGCCAGCTGGTTTATGACGGGGTCCTTGATGGACAAGCCATTAGCTATGTTACGTCAGGATCTGATGCAGCTTGGTTTTGAGCGCGAAGAGAACGTCAAAGAGCCGGAAGATCATGTTGCAGCACTTTGTGAGGTGATGGGGATTTTATTGCTAGAAGCCCCTGGTTATCGCCAACTGGGCTTCTATCAGCGCCATCTCAGTAGCTGGATAGAGCGTTTCTGCACCTCATTAGCGGCAACGCCAAGTGCGGCTTTTTATGCCACAGTAGCTCACTTAGCTAAGGCTTTCTTCGAGATTGAAGCCAATGAATTTGAGCAGTTGCAACTGAATATTCCTGTGAACTGCCCTGGCTCTGAGGCCGAAAAAACCGAGACTACAGGTGTCCTTGAATCTACTAAACAAGAGTTGGCTTCGTAAACGGCACGCTTAGTAGCTGAATCATGTATCTCAGTTCGGTGTCAATGTGACGGGCTGACATACAAGAAAACCGAAGGGAAACCTTCAAAAATAGTCGGGTCATCAAGTTATTGACCCAAATTAAAACACCAAGTGAAAACTAGGAGACACTATGAAGAAGCAAGCTTCCGACATGGGTCGTCGTCAACTGCTAAAGGCTTTGGCAGTTGGTAGCGCGGCTGGTGCAGTTGCAACTGTTAGTGGACAAGCTCTTGCGGCATCGCCTGCTGTAGCACCGACTACAGAGAAAGATGAAGGCTACCAAGAGACTGACCATGTTCGCAGTTATTACGCATCTTTGCGTACTAAGTAACTGTAGCTTTTTGATCTGATTAGTAAATATTCATATTAAATCAATAAGATTAGGAGTGTGTGATGCGACTAACTCGCAAAACAGACCAGGCAACAACGGCTAGTAAGCCTGCCTTAGGTCTAAACCGCCGTCAGTTCCTTCAGTCTGCAGGTCTTGCAACTGGTGGTATTGCTGCGGCGTCTATGCTTGGCGCAGGTATGATGCGCAAAGCCGAAGCGAAAGAGGTGCCACATAATGCACCAACGGAAATAAAACGTACCATATGTTCTCACTGTTCTGTGGGTTGTGGTATCTATGCCGAAGTACAAAACGGTGTGTGGACCGGCCAAGAGCCTGCATTCGATCATCCTTTCAATGCTGGTGGTCACTGTGCAAAAGGTGCAGCACTACGTGAGCATGGCCATGGTGGAAAGCGTCTTAAATATCCAATGAAGCTTGAAGGCGGAAAGTGGAAGAAGATCTCTTGGGATCAGGCCATAGAAGAAGTGAGTAGTAAGGCATTAGAGATCCGCAAGGAATCTGGTCCTGATTCAGTATTCTTCATGGGCTCGGCTAAGTTCTCTAACGAACAAGCCTATATGTACCGCAAATTAGCAGCTATGTGGGGCACCAACAATGTCGATCACTCTGCACGTATTTGTCACTCTACCACTGTAGCCGGTGTTGCAAACACTTGGGGCTATGGTGCGCAAACCAATTCTTTTAACGATATCCGTAATGCAAAAGTGATGATGTTCATTGGGTCCAACCCATGTGAAGCGCATCCGGTTGCAATGCAGCACATCCTCGAAGGTAAAGAACGGGGCGCGAAAATCATCGTCGTCGACCCGAGATTTAGCCGAACTGCTGCTAAGTCTGATGAATATGTACATATTCGCCCTGGTACTGATATTCCTTATATTTATGGTCTACTTTGGCATATCTTCAAGAACAAGTGGGAAGATCAAACTTTTATCGACCAACGTGTATACGGTATGGAACGTATTCGCGAGGAAGCGGCTAAGTGGAATCCCGCCGAAGTTGAGAATGTGACCAGCGTCCCTGAAGCTCAGATGCACCGTGTAGCCAAGATGCTGGCTATGACTAAGCCTGGTACCGTTGTCTGGTGTATGGGTGGTACTCAACATCACATAGGTAACGCCAATACTCGTGCCTACTGTATCCTTCAGCTAGCCCTAGGTAACATGGGTGTCTCTGGTGGTGGTACTAATATTTTCCGTGGTCACGATAACGTACAGGGCGCGACTGATTTCGGTCTGCTGTTCGATACCTTGCCAGGCTACTATGGCCTGAAGACAGGTTCATGGAAGCACTGGTGTAACGTGTGGGATCTGGATTACGAGTGGGTTAAGAGCCGTTTTGACCAGAATGAATACTTAGGCCAAAAGCCGATGAACTCTACTGGTATCCCATGTTCTCGTTGGCATGACGGTGTACTGGAAGACAAGACTAAGATCGCTCAGAAAGATAACATACGTATGTCATTCTTCTGGGGTCAGTCAGTTAACACCGAAACACGTGGTCGCGAAGTGCGTGAAGCACTGGATAAGATGGACACTGTAGTGGTTGTCGATCCATTCCCAACGATGGCAGGCGTGATGCACAACCGTACAGACGGTGTATATCTGCTTCCTGCATCGACTCAATTTGAAACTTACGGTTCAGTATCTGCATCAAATCGTTCACTGCAGTGGCGTACACAGGTTATCGAGCCCTTGTTCGAGTCTAAGCCAGATCATGTGATCATGTATAAATTGGCTAAGAAATGGGGCATAGAGAAAGAACTCTGTAAGCATATTAAGGTCAATGGTGATGAGCCATTAATCGAAGACATGACTCGCGAATTTAACAAGGGTATGTGGACCATTGGTTACACAGGCCAAAGTCCTGAGCGTTTGAAGATGCACCAGGAAAACTGGGGTACTTTCGATATTAAATCTCTCGAGGCACCAGGTGGACCAGCAAAAGGTGAGACCTATGGTCTACCTTGGCCATGTTGGGGGACTCCAGAGATGAAACACCCAGGTTCACAGATCTTGTATCGTACAGATCGTGAAGTGAAAGATGGTGGTGGTAACTTCCGTGCCCGTTACGGTGTCGAACACGATGGCAATAATATTCTTGCTGAGGGTTCTTACTCTAAAGGTTCTGAAATCCAGGATGGTTATCCTGAATTTACCGCTGATATGCTTAAACAACTCGGCTGGTGGGATGATCTGACTGCTGAAGAAAAGCAACATGCCGAAGGTAAAAACTGGAAGACTGATATCTCTGGTGGTATCCAGCGTGTGGCCATTAAACATGGTTGTATTCCTTATGGTAACGCCAAAGCACGTTGTATCGTATGGAACTTCCCCGATGATATTCCTCTGCACCGTGAGCCACTTTATACGCCGCGTCGTGATCTGGTCGCTAAGTACCCGACTTATGATGACCGTATGGTTGCTCGTCTTCCTACCCTGTATAAAACCATTCAGGATCAGGACTTCGCTAAAGACTTCCCAATTGCACTGACCTCTGGTCGTTTAGTGGAATACGAAGGCGGTGGTGAAGAGACGCGCTCTAACCCTTGGCTCGCTGAGCTGCAGCAAGAGATGTTTATTGAGATCAGTCCAGCGGACGCAGCAGATCGCGGTCTTCGTGACGGTGATGATGTTTGGGTTCACAGTCCGGAAGGCGCCAAAATCAAGGTTCAAGCCATGGTAACGCCTCGCGTTATCGAAGGTGAGTGCTTTATGCCTTACCACTTCGCGGGTGTATTCGAAGGTGAAGACCTGAGTAAATATTACCCTGAAGGCACTGTACCTTATGTTGTTGGCGAATCGGCTAATACTGTACTGACCTATGGCTATGATGTGGTTACTCAGATGCAAGAGACTAAGTCTAGCTTGTGTCAGATCACTAAAGCCTAACTGAACTTGATGAGGAGATAGCCAACATGGCAGTCATGAAATTTTTGTGTGACACCAAACGCTGCATCGAGTGTAACGGTTGCGTCACAGCTTGTAAGAACGAAAACGATTCCGCTCTCGAGTGGGGAATTCAACGTCGCCGTGTGGTAACAATTAACGATGGTGAGCCCGGTGAAGCGTCGATCTCAGTGGCATGTATGCACTGTACCGATGCACCTTGCCAGGCAGTTTGTCCGGCCGATTGTTTCTACCGTACCGAAGACGGCATAGTGCTGCATAACAAAGATACTTGTATCGGTTGCGGTTATTGCTTGTATGCATGTCCATTTGGGGCGCCTCAGTTCCCTAAAAAGACTGCATTCGGTAGCCGTGGCAAGATGGATAAGTGTACTTTCTGTGCCGGTGGCCCGGAAGAGACTCATTCAGATGCAGAGCGTCAGAAGTACGGTGCTAACCGTATCGCCGAAGGTAAGTTGCCTATGTGTGCCGAACTTTGTTCGACCAAGGCGCTACTTGCCGGTGATGCTGAGATAGTATCCAGTATCTATAGAGAGCGTACCGCGGCACGTGGCAATCCAGGTGCAATCTGGGGTTACACACCTCAGACGAGTGCATAGGGCAATTAGGACTATAGGGCTGTGAGTGATTTTTGCAGCTCGATAATAAAGTCCAATAAGGAGTGACTATGAATTTTAAATCACTACGAAGCCTGTTTGCACTGTTGGTTTTGCCTCTGGTGTTAACTAGTGTGTTAGCGGCTGGTTTAGGAATGAGCACGACTGCATATGCAGCCGATGGTCAAACCAGCCAGCAAATGGCTAATGCTAAAACCAGCGATGCAGATCTCTGGCGTGCAGTGAAGGCTGGTGATTCAGGTTATACGACGGCCCAGGGTGTCGAAGCTAATGTGTTAATTAACATCGCTGGCAATCAAGGGAAAGATATTAAAAATAATTATCTTACCCCAGCGATGGCTTTTGCTGTGTTAGGTGTGTTCGGTGCCTTCTTAGCATTTTATTTTGTTAATGGACCTTCTAAGTTAAGTAAAGGGTTCTCTGGCAAAATGGTATTGCGTTGGACTAAGGCCGATTTGTGGATCCACTGGGTACTAGCCCTATCTTGTTTGGGGCTGATATTTACCGGTCTCACCATAATGTTAGGTAAACATGTTCTGCAGCCTTATGTTGCTGAAGGAATATGGGCTGCAATGATCTATGGCAGTAAGACTATCCATGATTATGTGGGTCCGATTTTCATGGCGGCTTGGGTTTTGTGCGTCGTAAAATGGATGCCGATGCAGACATTTAAGATGTACGACCTTAAATGGTTCCTCGTGGTTGGTGGTTACATCAACTTTGGACCATTCAAGGGTAAGCATCCAGACAGTGGTTTTGCTAATGCCGGTGAGAAAATGTGGTTCTGGACATTAACTGTGTTCGGTCTTTTCATCTGTGTTTCGGGCATCATGCTGGTTTTACCTGGTCTTGATCTTCCCCGGGAAGCCTCTATGGCTGCACTACTGATACATGCTATCAGCGCGATCATCATTATCGCCTTTACTATCGTTCATATTTGGATGGCGACAGTATTGAGTGAAGGTGGCATGGAGTGTATGAAGTCTGGTTACTGTGATGAGAACTGGGCTGTGCAGCACCATAATCTTTGGTACGACGAGATCAAAGAGAATGGCAGTTTAGAATATAAAGATTAAGGTCAAAGATCCTAGGAACTAGAACCTAGGCCTAGGAACTTAATAAAAAGCCCCAGTCGATTTAGTTCGCTGGGGCTTTTTCATATGGATGTGATTATCCCCGGACTATATGGATGTAGTTGGAGGGGAGTTTCATATGGATGTGATTATCCCCGGACTATATGGATGTAGTTGGAGGGTAGTTTCATATGGATGTGATTATCCTCGAACTATAAGGTCGTAGTAGAAGGGGAGTTTTATATCTAAATCTTGAGTGTGATGCTGACGCATCAATGAGAACGAATGATGAGCCTATCTATCTCGCGACTCGAAGCTTTCTTTGTTGTGTTTTGAGCTCGATACTATAAGGAACCTAGGCTCTAGGTACTTTAGATAAAGTCAGTTGTTGCCCTTTTTCGATTGCAGTTTCAAGATAATTCTTTAGTAACGGAAAGCAAAACTCTCTAAACCATTTGTGTTCAGGATCGTTTTGATACTTGGCATGCCAGAGTAAATAATATGGGTGTGTTTCTAATTTAAAGGGGAGTGGCTTCACTTTTAAATCAAAGATATTGCAATACTCAGCAATGATATGTCGGGGCACTGTGATGATGGCTTCTGTTGTATCAATGACTTTAAAGGCATCGAAAAATGAGGGGACATTTGCTAATACTTTTCTTTCATATCCAGTAGGCTGCATAACTTTATCAACTTGCTTGGTGATATTGGTAATACTGCGCACTAGCACATGTTTAGATCTCACATAGCTTTCGAGCGTAAGAGGCTCATTCGCAAGCGTACAGCTCTTTGACATGACAGCTACATACGAGTCTTCAATCAATTTCTTCCCATAGATATTCTCAGGAATTGTATCTGCAATTGAAGCAACTAAGTCTACCTTTTTCATTTCGTCATCGGAGAGACTCTGTCCTTGCCATAATTGGCTGTCAATGCTTAGGTATGGTGAGACCTTCTCTAGCTCAGAGCAAATTAGAGCACTCGTTATTGATGATAAGAAAGAGGTATAGGCTAAATGAAAGCGTCGTTTACAGCTTGCCGGGTTAAATGTCTCAGTTAAGTAAAGGGAGTCAAGCGTGGTGAGTATACCTGGGAGCTCGATGAGAAGTTCTTCCCCCCTTTGTGTCAATATAAAATTCTGACCCTCACGAATTAATATGGGGTCATCGAATGCCTCTCTAATTTGCAACAGGCTCCTGCTCATTGCAGATTGTGTAACGTTCAGCTGATGGGCTGATAAGGTTAAATTTCGCGTCTGTAATAATGATAATAGCGGTCGAAGTAACTTGTAGTTATTCATTATATCTTCTCAGAGCCATATTAAGGATTGGCTTTATAGTGTTTTTAGCATCCATACATCACACGCGTTATGTACTGTTCCGCTCAAAGATTCACTTAAATGCTCAAAACCTAGTTTTTCATAAAGACGAATCGCTGAATCCATATTAGACAGGGTATCTAAATAACATTGTTGATACCCTTGCTGCTTGGCGTACTCTAAACACTTTATCGTTAGGCTTTTTCCTAAACCATGTCCACGGCTTTCTTTTAATAGAAATAGTTTTTTTAGTTCGCAAATGTCACTGCTCTTGTTAAAGGGGGCAACACCACAGCCTCCAACTACTGTTCCATTTAATTTTGCGACCAAATAGAGGCTATTGATATTGCTATAATGCTGACTCATATTTTCTACTTCAGCATCTGAGGGGCCATAGCCTTCCCCAACAGCCCCGTACTCCTCACCAACTCTCTTGATTATTGCGCATACAAGGCTATCAACTTCTGGTGTTACTTCTACTATTTTTAAAAACATTATACACCTCTCTATATGTGGTTATATCTAACTGTACTTGCAGCTAAGTTACAGATGTCCTTCGCGCCACTTTTTGATCATCTCTTCAGAAACGAGCATTCTTTCTATCCGTAACCTGAGCTTTTTCTTCTCTAGGCTGAGGTCCTGCTGTTTAGTCTTCATCTCCTGTGTATTACCGAGTTGATGAATGACACTTTGGATTCTGGTTGTAGCAAAAGAAACCAAGGCTGCGGTTATTAATAATGCCAGCGATAGTGTTTTAATTTGTGCCACCTTTATTCGTTTTACTCTACTTTGACTTCACTATAAGGCGTAACCAACCATGATATATAATCAATATATATTATGGTTGGCATGATTTTAAGTCATGAGCAGGTAGTTGTGGATAATCATAAATGGAGGTTATGTTTATGGCTTTGTTAGCGCTTTCTTGAATCACTTTACTACAGTTAGATACTCGTCAATTTTTTACTGTGCTAAGAATATGTTGTACCTTGTTTAAAGCCGAAATAAAAACCATTATTAATTGGTTTTTGCCTTAAGTATCAGTTTATTGCTTGTACATTCCAGTAACAAATTCTGCTCGAACACAGCCTCATATTTACGTCGTAAAATTAAAATAAATTTCAAAACATGATTGGGTTAACACTTTAGAAAGCAGGTGAGCTTAATAGCGATTCTTATCCGTTTTAGATCAATATTCTTTCGATAAAACTTACCTATATTGGCTGGGCAATTTGTTGGGTGCTTTTTGATAATAAAAATTGGTGCTGAGCAATACCACAGAATTAACAAATTGACAGCATTTGGTCGGCATCAAACATGAAAATAAGCATTCTTAATACTTAACGATTCCTTCCCAGGAGTAAAAATGAAGAAGCAACAGCCTGATCTGAATCGGAGATCTTTGCTGAAAGCACTCACAGTAGGTGGTACGGCGACGGTCGCCCTTGCCGCTACTGATATAAGTGCCGCTCAAGCAACCGAGAGTAATGTGAGCACAAAAAGTGCGAATGGCTATCATGAAACTACACATATACGTAGTTATTACAATAGCTTGAGAAGCTAGTTAGGAGAGTTTTAGATATGCAGTTAACTCGCAAATCTAACGAGGCACCTAAAGTCGACAAGAAGACTCTAGGCATTAGCCGTCGTCAGTTTATGAAGCATGCCGGTATCACTTCAGGTGGTATTGCTGCGGCTTCACTCTTAGGTACAGGCATGATGCGTCGTGCAGAAGCCAAAGATGTTCCACATGATACACCTATCGAGATCAAGCGTACCGTATGTAGTGCTTGTGCGGTAGGTTGTGGTCTATATGCTGAAGTTCAAAATGGTGTTTGGACTGGTCAGGAGCCTGCATTTGATCATCCATTCAATGCCGGCGGACATTGTGCTAAAGGTGCAGCGCTGCGTGAACATGGTCATGGTGAGAAGCGTCTTAAGTATCCCATGAAGCTTGTTGATGGCAAGTGGCAGAAATTATCTTGGGAGCAAGCTTTCAATGAAGTTGGCGACCAGATGCTGGATATCCGTAAAGAGTCTGGCCCTGATTCACTTTACTTCATGGGTAGCGCTAAGTTTTCTAACGAAGGCTGTTACATGTACCGCAAATTTGCGGCTATGTGGGGCACTAACAACGTCGATCACTCGGCTCGGATTTGTCACTCTACCACGGTAGCTGGTGTTGCAAACACTTGGGGCTACGGTGCGCAAACTAACTCTTTCAACGATATTCAGAATGCAAACGCGATCTTCTTCATCGGGTCAAACCCGGCTGAAGCGCATCCCGTTGCTATGCAGCATATTCTGATCGCGAAAGAGAAAAACAACGCAAAAATTATCGTTGTCGATCCTCGTTTCTCGCGTACTGCGGCTCACTCTGACCTGCACTGTGCTATTCGTCCGGGTACCGATATTCCATTCATCTACGGTATGCTTTGGCATATATTCAAAAATGGCTGGGAAGATAAGACCTTTATCAAAGAACGTGTTTTCGAGATGGAAACGATTCGCGAAGAAGCGAAGAAGTTCCCGCCTAAAGAAGTTGAACACGTCACAGGTGTAAGCGAAGCTGACGTTTACCAAGCGGCTAAGCTTATGGCCGATAACTGTCCAGGTACCGTTGTTTGGTGTATGGGTGGGACTCAGCATCACGTAGGTAATGCTAACACTCGTGCCTACTGCATTCTTCAGCTAGCTCTAGGTAATATGGGTAAGCAAGGTGGTGGTACTAACATCTTCCGTGGTCACGATAACGTACAAGGTGCAACCGACTTAGGTCTGTTATTCGATACGCTACCTGGTTACTACGGTCTTAAGACTGGCTCTTGGAAGCACTGGTCTCATGTATGGGATCTTGAGTTCGACTGGGTTAAGTCTCGTTTCGATCAGAACGAATACCTAGGTCGTGTGCCAATGAACACGCCAGGTATTCCTTGTTCTCGTTGGCATGACGGTGTACTCGAGACCCCTGAAGCATTAGCGCAGAAAGATCGTATTCGTATGGCTTTTTTCTGGGGACAATCGGTTAACACTGAGACCCGTCAGCGTGAAGTTCGTGATGCACTAGATAAGATGGATACAGTGGTTGTTGTCGATCCATTCCCGACTATGGCAGGTGTTATGCACCGTCGTAAGAATGGTGTTTATTTACTACCAGCGTGTACTCAGTTTGAGACTGAAGGCTCTGTGTCAAACTCAGGCCGTAGCCAACAGTGGCGCGAAAAAGTGATTGAGCCATTGTTTGAGTCTAAGACCGACCTTGAGATCATGTATCGCCTGTCTCAGAAGCTTGGCTTTGCAAAAGAGTTCACTAAACGTATCGCTAAAGACGCTAATGACGTTCTGGTTATCGAAGACATTACTCGCGAAATTAATCGCGGTATGTGGACTATCGGTATGTCAGGTCAGAGCCCTGAGCGTTTGAAGATGCACACCCAGAACTGGGGTACATTCAGCAACAAGACGCTTGAAGCGGTTGGCGGACCGGCTAAGGGTGATACTTATGGTCTACCTTGGCCATGTTGGGGCACACCTGAGCAGAAGCATCCAGGTACTCAAATCCTTTATAACACACACAAGCATGTGCTCGATGGCGGCGGTAACTTCCGTGCCCGTTTTGGTGTTGAGTACAAAGGTAAGAACCTTCTTGCCGAAGGCAGTTTCTCTAAAGGTTCTGAGCTCACCGATGGTTACCCGGAGTTTACCTCTCAGATGCTTAAGCAGTTGGGTTGGTGGGATGATCTAACCGCGACAGAGAAAGCCGAAGCCGATGGCAAGAACTGGAAGACAGATATTTCCGGTGGCATCCAACGTGTGGCTATGAAGCATGGCTGTATTCCTTACGGTAACGCGAAGGCGCGTTGTATCGTATGGACCTTCCCTGATCAGGCTCCGGTTCACCGTGAGCCACTTTATACCCCTCGTCGTGATCTCGTATCTAAGTATCCAACTTATGATGATATGCAGGTGCATCGTCTACCGACTCTGTATAAGTCAATCCAAGAGAAAGACACGGCAGCTAAGTACCCACTCGCATTGACTTCAGGTCGTCTAGTTGAGTATGAAGGCGGTGGCGAAGAGTCTCGTTCTAACCCGTGGCTTGCCGAGCTTCAGCAGCAGATGTTTGTTGAGATAAGCCCTGCAGATGCTGCAGACCGTGGTATTCGTAATGGTGATAATGTCTGGCTTGAAGGGGCTGAGGGTGGTCGTATTAAGATCCAAGCTATGGTAACGCCTCGGGTTAAACCTGGTGTGACTTGGATGCCTTACCACTTCGCGGGCGAGATGCACGGCGAAAGCCTGGCAGCTAACTATCCGGAAGGTACGGTTCCTTATGTTATTGGTGAGTCTGCGAACACTGCACTGACTTATGGTTATGACCCTGTGACTCAGATGCAGGAAACCAAGGCATCGCTTTGTCAGATTGAGAAAGCGTAAGCTAGGAGAATTGCCATTATGGCTACAATGAAATTTTTGTGTGATACCAAACGCTGCATCGAGTGTAACGGTTGTGTCACAGCTTGTAAGAACGAAAACGACTCGGCTCTAGAGTGGGGTATTCAACGTCGCCGCGTTGTTACTATCAACGACGGTCAAAGAGGTGAGGCTTCTATCTCGGTAGCATGTATGCATTGTACAGATGCACCTTGTATGGCTGTTTGCCCGGCAAACTGTTTCTACCAGACTGAAGACGGTTTAACACTACATAACAAGGATACTTGTATTGGTTGTGGTTACTGCCTCTATGCTTGTCCATTCGGTGCACCTCAGTTCCCTAAGAAGGGCGCCTTTGGTACTCGCGGTAAGATGGATAAATGTACATTCTGTGCCGGTGGTCCTGAAGAGAACCATTCAGATGCAGAGCGTCAGAAGTACGGCTCAAACCGTATCGCGGAAGGTAAGCTACCTATGTGCGCCGAGCTATGTGCGACCAAATCGTTACTGGCGGGTGATGCTGAGATTATCTCATCTATCTTCCGTGAGCGTGTGGCATACCGTGGCTCTAAAAATGCAATCTGGGGTTAATAGATCTGCTGCGCATTTCTAAGGATGTAATATGAACACATGGTTCACACAGATAGGCTTAACCTTAGTACTGATGTTTAGTGCTATCGGTTTAGCTCAAGCTGGTTCTTTGCAGGGAGCTGAGCAGCCTGTTGCGACTGAAGGCCAAATTTGGTCTCAATTGCAGGCTGGAGCAACCGGTGAGACAAGCTCACAGAGTCAGTTTCACAATCAAGCTATCAATACCTATGATCTACGCGTGTTAGAGTTACGTAGTGATCTGCTTGCACCTGCTTTGATGGCTGCACTATTTGGCATGATCATCATTTTTATCTTGTTTATCAAGGTGAATGGCATCTCTAAGCTGCATGGTGGATTCTCAGGTAAGCTGGTTTACCGCTGGTCTAAGCTTGATGTATCCATTCACTGGCTAGGTGCTATTCCGTGTCTGCTGCTGATATTGACAGGTCTGACTCTACTGGCTGGGCGTTTTTTCTTCCAACCTTATATACCTGAAAATGTATGGGCAGGTTTTGTATATGCTGCCAAGCAGATACATGACTTTATGGCGATTCCTTTCATGTTAGGTTGGGCCTTGATGGTTACCTTATGGGCTAAGAATCAACTTCCTAAGATGTATGATATCAAGTGGATGATGGTGGTTGGTGGCTATATCAATTTCGGTCCATTTAAGGGCAAGCACCCAGACGCAGGCTTTGCTAATGCCGGTGAGAAGCTGTGGTTTTGGGCTTTTGCTCTATTTGGACTGCTGATCTCGGCTTCAGGTATGTTACTGCTATTCCCGAACTTGTTCGAGCCTAGCCGTACATTGAGCCTGATTGCGTTAGTATTGCACTCGGTCAGTGCTATCGTGATTACAGCTTTCTCTATCGTACATATCTTTATGGCTACGGTTATGTCTGAAGGTGGTATGGAATGTATGAAGTCAGGTTATTGTGACGAGACTTGGGCGACACAGCACCATAATCTTTGGTATGACGAGATCAAAGAAAATGGCACACTGAAGTATAAGGAATAAGCTTTAGTTTCGAGACGCGAGTTTCGAGCCGTAAGCAGTAAGCAGTAAGTAAAACACCTCATTGGAAAACTGATGGGGTGTTTTTATGTCTGCTAGTGTTAAGCCTGAATCTAACTAGAACATATTTAACTTGGACCTTGTCTCCTTATAGCCGCTGGCGCTTTATTGAGCAATGGCTAAAACATGACTGGCTTAACAAAACCCAATTGATTGTTTCCTTCCCTGCCATAACTTATAACCAGTTCACGTTTTACCTATAACTAAAGTGATACTTTTGTGCCGCGTATATAGGATGTGCGCCTCTTTATCTCCTCGAATCCAATATGGACCTTGTTCTCTGAGGCCAGCTCAGTTAGGAATTTTATGTCATCAATTATTCAACCAGAAAACAGTGAAATTATTAAGCCATATCAGGCAGATATTACTGTTCCTAATTGGATGCTCGGCGCTATGGAACGTGTCATGCAGTTCTATGTGGATAAAAACCTGAGACTCGATACTCAGTCTGCCGACATGATGCCTGCTCCGGTGGAGGGCAAGAAATATATGCTCTATGCCCATGTACCTTTCTGTCATACGCTCTGTTCATTTTGTACTTTCCATCGATTCTTGTTTAAGGAAGATAAGGCTCGCGCTTACTTTATCTCCCTGCGTAAAGAGATGGATATGGTTAAGGCGCTTGGTTACGACTTCGAATCCATGTACATCGGCGGCGGTACGACTACTGTGCTGGAAGATGAGCTTGCCCGTACTATAGAGCATGCTAAGAAGCTGTTTCCGAGTATCAAAGAGGTCTCTTGTGAGTCAGATCCTCAGCATTTAGATAGTCCTGGCTTTAAGCAATTAGAGGGACTAGTGGACCGTATGTCCATTGGGGTGCAGAGTTTTAACGATGATATTCTTACTATGACGGACCGCATCGAGAAGTTTGGCTCGGGTCAGCAGACGTTTGATAAAATTATGGCGGCTAAAGAGTTGTTTCCTATTATAAATGTCGATCTTATTTTTGGATTCAGAGGCCAGACCGATGAGATTATTCAACATGATTTAGATATGGCCTCTAAGTTGGATCCACGTCAAATTACCACTTACCCCTTGATGATCACTCATCAGACTCGTAAAAGCGTTAAAGGTAAGCTTGCGGCTCCTCAGGGAGATATGGCCCGTCAGTATCGTCAGATCTTAAACAGTTTAAATGGTCAATATACTCAGCTCTCTTCATGGGCCTTCGGTAAGGCTAACGACGAAGGTTTCGACGAGTACGTGATAGATTATGACGAATACCTAGGCGTAGGATCTGGTTCGTTTAGCTTCTTAGATGACACCTTGTATGTGAATAATTTTTCATTACGCAAGTACCAAGATAATATTGCCGCTGGGCGTATGGGAGTCGAGCAGCAGAAAAATTACAGTAAGAAAGATGTGATGCAGTACCGCTTCTTATTAGGCATGTTCTCAGGCCGTTTATCCCGTAAATATTTTCGCGATACTTTCGGAGTTAATTTAGACACGGCGCTGTTTAAAGAGATGAGTTCGATGAAAATGATCGGCGCAATTAAGAATGACCCAAGAAATCCGGATAACTTGATTGTTACCGATAACGGCAAGATGATGGGGCTCTTGATGATGAAAGAGTTCTACTCAGGTATGGATAATGTGCGTGCTCAGCTGCGTAAACCGCTCAAGCCATGTGATATGTAATAACTACTTATCACATCTAAGTATTAAGCTGTTGATTTTCCTAATGAGTTAATGCTTTTTATATTTGAGTGGCGTGAAAATGCTTAGCGAAATTACAGTTCACTAAGCATTTTATTGGGTGTTTATTGAGTTATTAGATGGGTTGCAACTTCTTGACTTGCTCTTCAAGATGGATGATTTCTAAGCGGATCTGTTTGATGAAGGGATCATCATATTGGAGGCGGTCAAATTCATTGACGCAGGCGCGATAACGTTTAAGCCTATTTTCGGGGCTACCGACAAGATCTAAGATCTCTTCAAAATTAATTATTGATTCCATTCAACAATCCTAAAATTTCATCCATGGTCTAAGCCTATTCTACGAAATTACAGCTGCGGTAAATGCAGAATTATAGGTTTTTTTTTCTGAAATATAGATGATCATTATTTATTTGAATGAAAAACAATAGGTTGGGAAACCCCTTGGTTTTGATCAATTAGATTATTTATCTATATCTGACATGGGCTTGAGAGATCTCTTACATTGAGATTAGCTAATCAAAGTCATTAATAATATATATGTTTATGATTGGTATTAGTCTGCGAAAAACGCTGGAAACGGTTGAAAATATTTCAGTTTCAGGTAGTTTGGCATGTACTAATGATAGCATTTAATAAGGATGTTTAGATGATTGTGCGTATTGGAGAATTTCAGGCTGCCGAAGGTAAAAGCGAAGAGTTATATCTTTTTTTACAATCGCTTAGCTCATATATAATCCAGTCAAAGGGATGTGTTTCCTATGATCTACTTCGGAAACAGGATAGTCCGGAATCTTTTGCCGTCATCGAACGTTGGCTAAGTGTAGAAGCCCATCAGGCTTCAGTCGATAATTTCCCTAAAGATCAGATGCAGGCTGCGATGCCACTCTTTGGCGGGGTTCCTAAAGGGAATTATTACCTGTCGTGATTAATCTCTTTCTGGCAACACTTTGGAGATGTTAAATATGAAAGTTTTATTTCAGACTGAACGTATTATCTGTCGTGAGTTTGAGCTAAATGATCTGCAATTTTTTGCCGATTACAGGGCCTTGCCCGATGTGGCTAAGTATCAGAGTTGGAGTGAATATTGCTATCAGGATGCTCTGTCTCTGTTCGAAGAGATGCAAAGGGTGCCATTTGGTGCGGTAGGCCACTGGTTTCAGTTGGCGATCACCACGAAAACGGATTCCAAAGTTGAAGCTAGTCAGTTGCTGGGCGATCTTGCGGTTCATTTTATCGATGATGAGCAGATAGAGATAGGCTTCACCTTCGCGCCTGATTTTCAGGGGCAAGGTTTTGCATCCGAAGCCGTACTCGGTCTGCTGACATACCTATTTACCCAGCTAAAACCCCATAGAGTGATAGCGACTACAGATGCTGAAAATGTCCCATCTTGGTTGCTGTTAGAAAGAGTGGGCTTTAGACGGGAAGCTCATTTTATCGAGAATGTGTTTTTTAAGGGGGCTTGGGGCAGTGAATTTCAATATGCTATGTTAGCTTCAGAATGGAGGCCCTGTGTTGGTTAATACCTATGCCTGAGCTAGTTGCTAACTTATCCGTAGTACAAGAAGTCGCACCAGTGGATGACTTTATCAGATTGAGATACATCTCAGGACTGACGCCAAGACCGAGAGAGGCTGTGGTGAGAGGCCTGCCTTGTAGTCTGTATGGAGTATATGTCAGAGTCGATGACTCAAATCTCGAACACCAAATAATAGCCATGGGTCGTGTGGTTGGTGATGGGGTACTGAACTTTGAAATAGTCGATATTGCTGTGGACCCTGATTATCAGGGCCAGGGCTTAGGGCGTGAAATAATGCAACAGATTATGAATTATCTCGAGCGTGAAGCACCTATCGGCGCTTATATTACCTTGATGGCTGATGTGCCTGATTTGTATAATAAGTTTGGTTTTAAGCTCAGTAGTCCCGAGAGTGAAGGCATGTATATTGTGAAGTGATTTTTTATTAAGAAGGCTTTATAAATATTCACTACTTCTGTAATTTTTCTTGCTCTAACCACTAAGTTAACTCAATCAGAGTTGGCTACATTGGAAAAATCCCTTACCATCATTTTATGACATCTCTATTGCGAGCCTGTTAATGGCCAATATTCTTCTGATTGCTAATTTGAACTGTGACCGTATCCTGCAGTTGGATAAAGCCCTGCAAACTGGTGGGCGTTTTCATTATCAGGATGGGGGGCAAAGGTTGGGAGGAGGAGGTGCCAATACTGGGTTAGGATTAGTCTGGGCACATCATAGAGTCGCCTTGGTTAGTCAGGTAGGACGAGATAAGATTGGTGACTGGTTGCTAGCTGAGGCGAGTACTCAAGGCATCGAATGTCATCTTATCCAAAGGCACGATGAAACCAGCAATGAGATGTTATTAGTGATGACGCCGGACGGTGAGCGAACCATCATTAGACCCCAAAGACCCATCTTCGAATTAGCCGCTCCGCCTGTATGGTCTCAGTGGGATGCAGTGTATTTTAACTCGTCGGCGGAAGGCGTGGTGAGTTGGGCTAAAACCGCCTTGAATCATAGCTTAGTGTTTGCTCAGCTGGCGAAAGATGACAGACTCAGGCCTTGTCATATCTTGATCGCCTCTAAGACTGATATGGCAGGGCGAAGTGAGCTATCTCCATGGGAATATGGTTTGAGCATAGCTGGGGACTCTCTTAAGTACTTTATCGTTACCGACGGTGTCGATGGGGCAATGCTGTATTCTGGCAATGACAGCACACACGTAGTGGCGATTACCTCTACAGTTATCGATACCACTGGTGCCGGTGATGCCTATGCATCGGGTCTGATTCATGGCATGACAACAGGATTGACCATCACAGATGCCATGAAAGAGGGCGCTCAGTGGGCAGCATTTGCCGTAGCGACTCAAAGCTCAATTCCTGGAGCAGCATTAAAGACATATCTTGAATAGAGAAGCTTGAGTCTTACAGCTTAAAATTCGACACTTCCTTAGCTCTGTCTTGAGCTGCTCTTTGTGTCATAAATCTCTCATCATTTAGCCATATGCCTGTAACCTTACAACTTTATTCTAGCTTTATAGACTGAACTTGCACCTTTCTGCATTGGCTTCTATATGTTTTTTATCATGTGCTTTGCCCTGCTCCCCAGCAGGGCATTTTTTTATTCCGGCAATCTAACTCTGCCATCAAATTGTGTTTCTTATTTCCGTTCTCCAATTTCGATGCTATTTCAAGCGATTTCAGGTTAATATTTAATAAGTTGTTATAATAAGGTTGCTTTTCTGGTGGGTGGCTTTTTCTGGGAAATGACTATTTCCAGAAGTTGACTGTTTCCGGAAGATGACTGTTTCTGCCGTAATGGATGACTTAGTATGGGTAATACTGCTTGGAATGATAAGAAAAAGTTCGTCTGGATCCTGTCGATTCTACTCTTGAGTGCGTTTCTGTTAACCAGCAGTATCAGTTACCGTGTAGCCCATGACTCTCTAAGTGAGCAGATTGAAGAGAATACCTTGCCGCTCACAAGTGACAACATCTACTCCGAAATTCAACAAGATCTGCTGCGACCCATCTTTATCTCTTCTCTGATGGCACAAGATACCTTCGTTCGTGACTGGACTCTGGACGAGGAGCAAGATCCGGAAAAGCTGATCCGGTATTTGCGCGAGATCCAAGGTAAATACGATACCGTGACTAGTTTTTTTATCTCAGAGAAGAGTAGAAATTATTATCACTCCACAGGGATTTTAAAACAGATCCAAGATACTGAGCCCGATGATGCCTGGTATTTTCGTGTTCGGTCTCTGCCAGAGTCTGAACTTTATGAGATTAATATCGATCCCGATTCGGCGGATAGTAGCCGTACAGTGGTTTATGTAAATTATAAAGTTTTTGATTTTGAAGGTAACTTTATCGGTGTTACTGGAGTTGGCTTGGCAGTTGATAAAGTGAAGAAGCTGGTGGAGCTTTATCAGAAAAGATATAACCGTCACGTATTCTTCGTCGATAGAGAGGGTAAAGTCACGCTAAATGGAGGCTCTTTCAATGGGAGTCAGACACTGCAAGACACGCCGGGATTAGATAAACTGGCGACGCGGATTTTAACTAGCCCCAGCGCCTCTCTCTCTTATGTCAGAGACGGTAAGACTGTGTATATCAATAGCCGTTTAGTGCCTGAGTTTAAGTGGTATCTCATCGTTGAGCAGGAGGAAGTGGAGAGTGAGCGTAAGTTGTTGACCACTTTCTGGGGAAATTTACTCATTAGCTTTCTAGTCACTATTGGGATCCTTATCATCGCTAATCTGACTTTGGGTCGTTATCAACGAAAATTAGAACATATGGCCTCAACGGATAAGTTAACCGGAGCCGCTAACCGCCAGGTATTTGAAGAGTATTTCGAAAAGGCGTTAATTGAAGCCAGTGAAAACCAGACCAGTGTTTCGATAGTGCTGTTGGATATCGATAATTTTAAAAGAGTGAATGATAATTATGGTCACAGTATTGGCGATCTTGTTATAAAAACAGTGACTAACATACTAAGAAACCAGTTACGAGAACATGATATTGTCTGTCGTTGGGGGGGAGAGGAGTTTCTGCTGTTGCTGCCTAATATAGATTTGAGCCATGGGGCGGATATTGCCGAGCGTATACGAGACACCATAGCCAAGCGTAAAATCAGGGTGAATGAGCATGAACTGAATGTCACCGTAAGTATAGGTGTCGCCGAATATCTACCTAATGAGACCCCTGCGGAGATGATAAATCGCGTTGATATTGCCCTATACCAAGCCAAGGAGTACGGTAGGGATCGTGTGGTGTTATCTCAGTAGCATGGCAGTGAATTTCATTACCTAGACCGAACGATTGATTCAAGGTTAGTTCACTGAAGCAGTGCAACAAGATGTCGATAGCTTCAGGCCCAGATTTGTATTAGCCTACTAGCTTATTTTTATATGCCGTAACTTAAGGAATAGATAGATGTCGGGACAATTACTGATCAAACGTTTATCAGGGATTTATCTAGGGGAACAACTCAGCGAAACCGCAGGTATCGTTAGTGGAATGTCTCATAAAAAGCCTTCTGTTTCGCTACGGGTCGAAAGCGAGCGTGTGATAGGTGATGCTCAGGCAGACCCTAAGCATCATGGTGGCCTAGATAGGGTGCTGCATCATTTCCCACGGGAGCATTATGGCCAGTATCGTCGTTGGGACATGATGGCTGGTTTTAAAGATGCGCCAGCCATGGGTGAGAATATCAGTACCGTAGGACTGGATGAGACTCAGATCAATATCGGTGACATCATATCCATCGGTGATGTCGAGCTTCAAGTCACACAGCCTAGATCGCCTTGCTTTAAGTTAAATAGCCAGTTTGGCCATAAAGAATTTGCCCTCGCTATGCAGACAAGTGGTTTGTGTGGCTGGTTTTATCGTGTAGTTAAAACCGGTGAGATAACTCAAGGTGCGAGTGTTTATCTGAAAGAGCGCCGCACTGATATCAGCGTGCGAGATGCCATGAAAATTTATTTTTCTACTGAATTCGATGCCAAGAGCTATGATCGTCTGGCCTCCTGTGAAGGTCTTGCTACTTCTTGGGTTAATAGCTTGCATAGACGACTAGAAAATAAAAAGATTGAAAATTGGCAGATGCGCCTCATTGGTCCTGTGTAATACCAATCGGTATAAGTGGTGGGGCTAGTTAGAATTTCGTTGTTAATGTGATATTTCAAGGAGAGAAACGAGTGACAGAGCAAACAGAAGAAGTACAAGAGCTCACCAGAGATGAGATGAACATGGGGATCTTGGTGCAAGTCGCCAGTTTTGCCGGCTACCTCATCCCATTTGGCAGCATACTCGGGCCGCTTATTGTTTGGCTGATGAAGCGTGATGAGATCCCCTTTGTTGATGAATGTGGCCGTAACTGTTTGAACTTTAAGATTAGTATGATTATTTGGGTGATGATAAGTTGTGTGCTGATGTTTATCGGTATCGGTTTCATCCTGATCGGTTTGCTGGCTATAGTGGATATAGTGCTGACGGTTATCGCTGCAATGAAGGCCAGCGAAGGGATTAGTTATAAATATCCCTTGTCGCTCACCTTCATAAAACCACGAGTCTAGGTGATTTAAAAGCTTAAGTTCCTAGGCTCTAGAGCCTAGGAACTTAAGCCATTTTAAACCTTAAATCCTGCCACTAACGTATCTAATCGGCTCGCCAACTGATTCAAAGATTGGCTCGCTTGTGCAGCCGCATGGGCGGTATCGGATGTTCTCTGGGTGATATCGTTGATCTCGGTGACATTACGATTGATATCTTCCACTACTGTCGATTGCTCTTCCGTTGCCGCAGCCACTTGAATATTCATATCGGTAATATGCCCTATCTGTTCGCTTATGCCTGTCAGTGACTGGCTGGCCTCATCGACGGCGGTGACGCCTTCTTGAGAGCGAGCTCGACTCTGGGTCATAGCATCGACGGCACGAGTCGCTTCTGTCTGTAATTTATCAATCATGATCTGCACTTCATTCGTCGAAGTTGCCGTGCGGGAAGCGAGACTTCTTACCTCATCGGCAACGACGGCAAAACCACGACCCGCTTCACCGGCCCTTGCGGCCTCAATAGCTGCATTGAGTGCCAACAAGTTGGTTTGGTCGGAAACTGCACGAATAACATCTAGAATACTTTCGATAGACTTAGTGTGTGTGGCCAGAGACTCGATGACTTCACCAACTTGTTCAACGTCATCTGAAAGAAGATTGATGGTATCACGGGCTCGGGTCACAACTTCTTGGCCTGTATTAGACTGAGCGTCGGCATTTCTGGCTGTATCGGCGGCTAGGGCTGCATTGCCCGCTATTTCATTGACTGTGGCACCCATCTCGTTGATGGCAGTTACAACCATTATGGTTTGGTCTTTCTGTAGTTGGCTATCGGATAAAGTTTGCTGTGCCTGATTGGCGACATCTTTAGCTGATTGACTCAGCTGCTCGCTGGTTTCTGTGACTTCGATAATCGATGCCTGGATCTTGCTGATGAAGCTATTGAACCCCATGGCTAATTTAGCCAACTCATCATTTCCTTTCACGGGGAGGCGCTGACGCAGATCGCCTTCACCTTCACCGATATCTTGTAGCATGCTAGCGACCTTAGCTATCGGCTGGCTTATTGAGCTAGCGACTAAGACTGCCAAAGAGATGAGTATGATAGAGATTATCAGGCTCCAGATCAGAATTTGATAGGCAGACTCCTCGAGCATAGCGAAGACTTCATTTTGTGGCACCTGGGCAATCAGATACCAATCCATGGAGGGGATATAACTGCTGGCGACCAAGATGGTTTGGCCATCTTGTTCAATTTTAGTTAGGCTAAATTCATCGCGGTTGAGTAAGTTATTCCCTTGATTATTGTATATGCCACTCAGGTTTTTGCCGATACGGCGAGTGTCTTGATGCAGTTTGACTTCGCCTTTAGCGTCGACAAGATAGACGAAGCCGTTCTTTTCAATCTTGAACGAACTGAGCAGGTTAACCATATCGTCCAGTGACTTAGCCAGTCCGACTAAACCACGCCCATAGGGCTGCTGGTAATTAATAAACAGCTTTACTTCACCGTTGGCCTCGGTGAACACGTTAAGCATTCGCTCCTGACCGCTGTTCTTATAGTCGAAGAACCAGGCATCTTGGCCGGGGGTTAATTCTCTGAGGAAACCGTCTTGGGTATAATAGGCGGCTGTATCTCTGTCGGCGAAGGAGGCCTGCACTAGGTCATATTGGCGGGTTATCTTTTTTAACTGATCGACCACCAGAGCCTCTTCGGCCTCGGGTCTGCCATTTTTCAGCCATTGAATCAGCATAGGGCTATTAGCAAGCTGCTCAGCGGCATTCATTAAAGTTGAGATATCCAGCTCAACCTTGTTACGGATCTGCAGCAACATGTTGGGTAGTTCGGAGGTCAACATACGTTGTTCGATGACTTGTTTAGCGCTGCGTTGACTCAGCACGCCAACGAGTATGGTGGATAGCAGCACGGCTAACGTAACCGTCAGTAATATTTTCTGTTTGATAGTAAGCATAGTTAGTTTCTTTTTTCGCAACTAGTCTGAGATTGAAACGAAAGCTATCGTGTCAATGTCATTAGGCTTGTGACCCGAGGATCTAAAATTGAGCATAGCCATGCTTGCTCGATTAGATTTGTTTTGTAGGATATTGAGTTTCAGATATAAACTAAGCACTTGGGTATTTAGATAGCGCTTTTATTAGGGGATGCGAGTATGGTTATTTTTTAGCTTATACGCAACCTATTTATTACAATCTTTACCAAAAAAACGCGCCATTAACGGGCGCGTTTTGCATAGCTTGTTTAAACGGGGCTACATATTTGGGTAGTTCGGACCACCGCCGCCCTCGGGAGTAACCCAAGTGATATTTTGACTTGGATCTTTAATATCGCAGGTCTTACAGTGAATGCAGTTCTGACCATTGATCACAAACTTGCTTTCGCCTGCTTCTTCGATTATTTCATAGACACCGGCAGGGCAGTAGCGCTGAGCCGGTTCGTCGAATTTTACTAAGTTAACTTCCACTGGGATGCGTTCATCTTTGAGGCGCAGGTGGCAGAGCTGATCTTCCTCATGAAAGGTATTAGACAGGTAAACCGATGACAGCTTATCGAAGCTGAGTTTCCCATCTGGCTTAGGGTAATCAATCTTGCTATAGGCGTTAACTTCCGCCATCTGTGCGTAATCTGGTTGCTCATCCCTTAGGGTGATAGGGAACTTACCGCCAAACCAGTTTTGGTCGATAAAATTAAACGCACCACCTAGATAAGTACCGAACTTGTGCATAGCCGGGCCGAAGTTGCGGGAGCTAAATAGCTCAGCCTGTAGCCAGCTCTTTTCGAAGCGTTCGTTATAACAATCGAGATCTTTACCGCCGTCCACACCAGCTTGTAATGCATGGGCTATGGTCTCAGCGGCTAACATACCGCTCTTCATTGCGGTGTGGGTACCCTTAATCTTGGCGAAATTCAGGGTTCCAGCGTTACAGCCTATGATGAGTCCACCAGGGAAGGTCATCTTAGGCAGTGAGTTTAACCCGCCCTTGGTAATGGCCCGGGCACCATAACAGACTCGTTCACCGCCTTGAAGGTGCTTGGCTATCACGGGGTGGGTTTTATATCGCTGAAACTCGTCGAAAGGGCTCAGATGTGGGTTTTTATAGTTGAGGTCAACGATAAGGCCCACGGCAATTTGGTTATCCTCTAAGTGGTAGAGGAAGCCACCGCCCGATGCGCCTTCGGTGAGAGGCCAGCCACCGGTATGTACCACTTTACCTGGCTCATGTTGTTCGCTGGGGACTTTCCAGATCTCCTTGAAGCCCAGACCGTAGTGCTGCGGCGTCTTACCGTTATCAAGATGATACTTTTCGATCAGCTGTTTACCTAAGTGGCCACGGCAACCTTCGCTGAAAATAGTGTATTTTGCATGTAACTCCATGCCAGGCTCGTAAGCATCTTTTGGTTGGCCATCTTCGTCGACGCCCATGTCACCGATTATGATGCCTTTGACGCTGTTATCTTCATTGAACAGCAGGTCACTGGCGGGGAAGCCTGGAAATATCTCGACGCCTAACTCTTCGGCGCGTTCGGCAAGCCAACGGGAGAGGTTGCCGACACTGATGACATAGTTGCCATCGTTGTGCATGGTTTTAGGTACGAGGGAATTTGGCATCAGACGAGCGTTCTGATCTGAACTGAGCATGTAGATTTCGTCGTCTGTGACCTGAGTGTGGAGTGGTGCACCTTTTTCCTTCCAGTCACTGAATAGTTCTCCGAGCACCTTGGGCTCGAATACCGCTCCAGAAAGAATATGAGCGCCGACTTCGGAGCCTTTCTCCACAACACAAACAGTAAGCTCGTTGCCACTGTCCTGGGATATCTGCATCAGTCTACATGCCGTTGCTAAACCGGCCGGGCCAGCTCCAACAATGACGACATCGAATTCCATCGATTCGCGTTCCATCACTTCACCTCTTAGGTCACTTTTCCCCGTTAAACGGGTGTTTTAATCGTTAACTCCACCTTACATTAAATTTATGTAATGGCACAGAGAATAAACAGTGATTTAAGTCTACTTGAATTCAAAAAGAGGTGTGAGCACTGTCACAGATTGTTAACGCTCGATTGATCCTGCACAAGTAATGCACTTTTAAAACTAGGGAATGAAGGCAAAAAAGCCTATAATTATTCACTGACGGTTCTCCGAGCTTCTTGTCCTACGTCATCAGATACGGGCGCTAAGCCGTGGCAATAACGCCACCGGGGTGTGAAAAGAAATGATCACACCTCCCCTAACTTGGAAAGGTGATCATGTCTCAACTACAAGACAAATTTGGTCGAAGGTTTCACTATTTGCGGATGTCGGTGACCGACGTTTGCAATTTCAAATGTACATACTGCCTCCCCGATGGCTACCGCCCCGATGGTCGTGCTCAGTTTCTTGGACTCAATGAAATTGAAAACCTGATCGGCGCATTCTCTGAAGTCGGCACCCAGAAAATCCGCATCACAGGCGGTGAGCCCACCATGCGTAAAGACTTCACCGATATCATTCGTGTGGTTGCCGATAACGACAAGATAAAGACAATCGCAACGACAACCAATGGCTATCGTTTAGAAAAGAATGCCAAAGAGTGGTATGACGCCGGTTTAAGACGTATCAATGTGTCGATAGACAGTTTGGATCCCCGCATGTTTTATCAGATCACGGGTCAAAATAAGTTTGATGAGGTGATGCGAGGTGTCGACGCTGCTCTCGAAGCTGGCTTTGAGCGAGTAAAAATCAATGCGGTATTACTCAAGGGACTAAATGATAAAGATCTGCCAAGGTTCCTGCATTGGATTAAAAACACGCCCATCGATCTGCGTTTCATCGAATTGATGGAGACAGGTTTAGGCCATGACTATTTCAAGGCACATCATCTTGCTGGATCCGATATCAGAGCCAAGTTGGTTGAAGATGGCTGGAGCTTAGATACACCAGCAGCGGATGACGGTCCCGCGCAAAATTTCAGTCGTGACGACCATAAGGGACGTATAGGCTTGATTATGCCTTACGATAAGCACTTCTGCGCCAGCTGTAATCGCTTAAGAGTGTCGGCAAAAGGTAAGTTGCACTTATGCCTGTTTACCGAAAATGGTGTGGATCTTAGAGATCTGTTGCAACATCAAGATCAAAGGACTGAACTGGTCGAGCGACTCCACGGTCAGCTAGCCGCAAAGAAGGAAACTCATTTCCTTCATGATGGCATTACCGGTGTGACTCAACACTTAGCCTCCATAGGTGGTTAATCCTCTGTTGCAGCCTGATTAGAGTATTATCTGGGTATTTGACCGATAATACTTTGCATCAGGCCTCAGATATAATTTCTACATTCATTTTAAGTGATTACCACACAAGTGTCATATGCAAGGCATGGAGTTTGTAACTCTGCGATACGTGTGAAAAGTAATTGCTGAATAAATTTAAGGTTAAATCTAATGAGTAGTGAATTTACCCATATCAATGCCGATGGCAATGCCCATATGGTTGATGTGACTGATAAAACTGTCACAGAAAGAGAAGCGAGAGCCGAGGCTTTCATAGAGATGATGCCTGAGACTCTTGAGATGATCATGAGTGGTAGTCACCACAAGGGTGATGTATTCGCCACTGCACGTATTGCTGGGATTCAGGCGGCGAAGAAGACATCGGATCTTATTCCTCTTTGCCATCCGCTGATGTTGACCAAGGTTGAAGTTGAACTTGAAGCTCAACCTGAATTTAACCGTGTACGTATCACTAGCCTTTGTAAGCTATCGGGTAAAACCGGTGTCGAGATGGAGGCCTTAACGGCAGCATCTGTGGCGGCTCTGACCATTTATGATATGTGCAAGGCTGTACAGAAAGATATGGTGATATCCCAGACTCGTCTGCTAGAAAAACGTGGCGGTAAGTCTGGTCATTTTAAGGTTTAAATAGCCCTGTTTCTGAAGGTAGATAAAGATGATAAACGTACTTTTTTTTGCTCAGGTTCGTGAGCTATTAGGCCAGAGTGCACTTGCCGTTGAAGCCAGTGAGTCCACCGTGACTGCCGAAGACTTGCGTGCACAACTTGCCGCAAAAGATGATAAATGGGGTAAAGTATTAGCCGCAGATAAGTTATTAGTCGCGGTTAACCAGACTATTAGTAGTTGGGATACACCAGTTGAAGACGGCGATGAAGTTGCTTTCTTCCCTCCTGTGACTGGAGGTTAATATGGCTACTGAGTTAAATGCTGTCAGAGTCCAGACCGAAGATTTTAGTGTGCCCAGTGAGTATGCACTGATCGCAGGTGATAACAGCGATGGTGCCGTAGTGACCTTCGTCGGTAAAGTGCGCGACTTTAACGATGGCAGTGTTGTGACCGACCTGACCTTAGAGCACTATCCTGGCATGACCGAAGCCGTACTAAATCAAATCGCTGTTGAGGCTAGAGAGCGTTGGCCTTTAAATAATGTCACCATTATCCATCGCGTCGGCACTATGGCCTTGGGTGAACAGATAGTCTTTATCGGTGTGACTAGCGCTCACAGAAAAGCGGCATTCGCCGCCTGTGAATTCCTTATCGATTTTCTCAAGACTAAGGCGCCATTTTGGAAACTTGAGGCGGGGGATAAAGGCGCAAACTGGGTAGAGGCAAAAGATGCCGATGAGCAAGCCGCCAAAATGTGGGTAAAAGAGTAACTTAAGGGATAAAGAATAAATTTGGCCCTCACTTGTAGTCAATTTAAGTAACGTAAGGGAAAAGCGATGAAGCACTGGTTTAAGCTAGTATCGGTATGTGTGGTGTTAGTGTCTAGCCTGGTATCTGTACCGGCTAGGAGTGACGATGTTCCGGCGATTGCGGCGGCATCGAATATCAAGTTTGCCCTCGATGAGATCGCTAGCCAGTTTACTCAAGATACGGGCCGTAAGGTGAATATCTCCTATGGTTCTTCGGGGAATTTCGTTGCCCAGATCAGACACGGTGCCCCTTTTCAGTTATTCCTTTCTGCCGATGAGAAGTATATTCATCAGCTACAGAAGTATGATGCAAGCTTAGGTGAAGGTACCCTCTATGCGGTGGGTCGACTGGCGATTGCTGCACCTAAATATTCCCCACTGGAACTCGACCCTGAATTGGAGGGATTAAAATCCTTACTTAAAGCCGGCAAGTTGCAGAGATTTGCGATCGCAAACCCAGATCATGCTCCCTACGGCGAGCGTGCCCGAGAAGTTCTTCAGGGATTAGGATTATGGGATAGCCTTAAGCCTAAGCTTATCTACGGAGAGAATGTCTCCCAAGCGGCTCAGTTTGCCGTGAGTGGTTCAACTCAAGGGGGGCTTATCGCCTTATCCCTAGCTATCGCCCCGCAGTTTCAGGCCATGGGGCATTATAAAGTGATCCCCGAAGCGCTACACACTCCCCTTACTCAACGGATGATTTTGACCAGTAAGGCAGGAGAAACCGCTAAAGTATTTTATCAGTATCTTCAGTCTGACAGTGCCCGTCAGGTATTTAGTGACTTTGGTTTCGGTTTGCCTGAACCGGATCAATCTGAGACTGTTAAGCCTGCATT
Organism: Shewanella psychrophila; assembly: GCF_002005305.1. Classification (NCBI taxonomy): domain Bacteria; kingdom Pseudomonadati; phylum Pseudomonadota; class Gammaproteobacteria; order Alteromonadales; family Shewanellaceae; genus Shewanella; species Shewanella psychrophila. The sequence continues at coordinate 6,178,869 of NZ_CP014782.1, read as the reverse complement.
AGTTAAATCTAAGCTGGTTAAACCTGAGCTGTCTCAACCAGAAACAGGTAACTAGTCTATGGATTGGGAAGCCCTGTGGTTATCGATAAAGCTTAGCAGCGTTACCGTTATCATCTTGATCCCCTTTGCTATCTTGGCAAGTCGCTTTTTGGCTTATCATCACTTCACCGGTAAATCTTGGGTCGAGGCCTTGATCATGGTGCCCCTGGTGTTGCCACCGACCGTGATAGGTTATTACCTGCTGGTGGGCTTGGGTAGCCAGTCCTGGCTTGGGCGCTTTCTGGAGCAGGTTTTAGGTCAGCAACTGGTATTTCACTTCTCCGGTCTGGTGGTTGCCTCGATCATAGTCAATATTCCCTTCGCCATTCAGCCGATCCAACGTGCTTTCGAGTCTGTCCCCCAAGAGGTTCGCGATGCTGCGGCTTGTTGTGGCATGAGTCCTTTAAAAATACTCTTCAAAATTGAACTGCCTCTGGTTTGGCCTGGAGTATTAACCGCTCTGGTTCTGTGTTTCTCCCACGTGTTGGGAGAATTTGGTGTGGTCTTGATGATGGGCGGTAATATTGCAGGAGAGACAAAGACTGTGGCTATTTCAATTTATGATAGTGTGCAGGCATTCGACTTTGCCAGTGCCGGCCAGATGTCCTTAGTACTGCTGTTATTTGCCATCACAGTACTTGCGCTGACGACCAGCATGTCAAGAAGGTTAGGGAGAGCATATGGCTCAAGACATAGCTGATCTTTACTGTCTGATAAAACAAGAGAAACATATCAAGCTAGATGCCGAATTTACCTGTAAAGCAGGTGAGGTCTTAGCGGTTGTCGGTCCTTCCGGCGGTGGTAAATCCACCTTGCTGCGTATGATTGCCGGTCTTAATCAGCCTGAATCGGGTGAGATACATTATGGAGACCAAGTCTGGTACGACAGCGATAAAAAGCTAAGCTTATCACCCCAACAACGTCATTTAGGCTATGTTCCCCAACATTTTGGTCTGTTCCCTAATCTAACTGCAATGGAAAATGTGGTGGCCGCATTGGACCATATTCCCAAGTCGGAACGTAAGAGCAGAGCTAAAGAATGGCTCGAACGGGTGAATTTACATGGTTTGCCGGATCGTTTGCCGGCAAACCTCTCGGGAGGGCAGCGTCAGAGAGTCGCACTGGCCAGGGCTTTGGCTCGTGAACCTTCGGTACTATTACTCGATGAGCCTTTCTCTGCAGTCGATAGGGAAACCCGCGAACGTCTCTATTTAGAGCTAGCCAGACTGAAAGAGCAGCTGGCTATTCCAGTTATCATGGTGACCCACGATCTCAACGAAGCTCTGTTATTGGCGGATAAAATGATCCTTATCAGCCAGGGAAAAATGCTGCAGCAAGGTAGGCCTCATGATGTATTAGTTCGTCCTCATAACGAAGCCGTGGCCAAGCAGATGGGGTTACGTAATATCTTCGATGCTCGTGTGATAGCTCAGGAAGAAGAACGGCAAATCACTTGGCTTAAATTTGGTGAGCATCTCATAGCCAGTACTTATTTCGAACATCTGGATATTGGCACTAAGGTTCGCTGGGTCATACCCAATCAGGGAGTGAGGTTCAATTCGATCAAGAAAGGCAGATTGTGCAAGAGTTTCAATAAGTTGGATATCACCATAGAGTCTATGTTGACCATGGGGGAGAGCGCTAGGGTCATAGCCAGTGTGAGAGGAGTTCGCCATCAGATCAACGCCGAGGTGCCTCTTTATCTTGCGCAGAAACTTGAGCTGGCTAAAGGCGTAGAAACCACCGTGGCACTCAAGTCTGAACTCATTCATATCTTAGAGCCTGCCTAGCTTTATGATCAAACATTAATCTTGATTCCATCTGGGTTTTATAGTCATTCGTCTAGAATTGACATTAACTAGAAGAGGAGCAAGCCATGTATAAGAAATTCACCGGTTCCATTATTTTATCTTGTGTGCTCACTCTACCTGCATTTGCCGCTTACAATGGTCCAGGTGGCAGCACTCAAGCAAAAACTGCCGCCGATGCCAGTAAGGCTAAAGATGACACTCCTGTAGTACTGACGGGTCATCTAATAAAGAGCCTAGGTGATGAGAAATACCTGTTTCGTGATAACTCTGGTGAAGTCGAAGTTGAGATCGATAATGCCCTGTGGCGTGATATCGAAGTGTCTAGCGACACCACTGTCACCTTGAGAGGCGAGGTCGATGATGAATGGCAAGGGATTGAAATTGAGATTGACAGCATAGAATTAGTGGCGGAATAACCGATCGTGTCAGGTCAGTTATTTTACGTCGAGTTCATTTTTATTAAGTTTATTTTTAGAATCATAGCCGCTTCAACGTGTGAAGCAGATAGCAAGATTTCCTAAGTGAATCATCGACGAGTTAGATTGAATTAACTGTTCTTGGTTTAATGCGATAAGATAGCGGCATCGTAGATTTTACTGGAGGAGCCATGGCTCGTTGGTTAGTTGGTTTAGTGCTCATTTCATCATCAGGTTTTTCGGTAGCCGCTTGGGCCGAAACATCGATTCTTGAACTACTTTCCGATGAGGGAAACCTCACTCCACAGGCATTTTTACTACAAGTTGAAAAAGATTATCCCGGTATCATCTCTGAGTTTGAGATAGATATTGAAAATGGTGAGTTGATCTATGAGTTAAGTATGATAGATACCAGCGCCGAGACTGTCACCGAATTTGAATTCAGGGCTAAAGACGGGCGACTGGTGACTCAGCAAGTGTCAACATTAGAAGCCGACGACCGCGATGAACTCATCGCCGTTAATCTGATGGAAGATAAATCACTGACTTTCTATACCTTGGTGGATAAGGCCATGAAAGACAAGCAAGCATTTATACTCGAAGCACAACTAGATCATGATCTTGGCATCAGTTATCTGGAATTGAAACTAATCAATGGCGATGGCAAGAGCAAGATGGCCTTTGACATTAAGACGTTACGCCCTCTACCTCTGCTTAAATGGGACTAAGTTATTACCATGAAAATTTTACTCGTTGAAGATGATACAACCACAATCGAATATGTGGTTAAGGGATTTATTGAGCAGGGGCACAACATAGAAACGGCTAGTGATGGCCATCAGGGTTTGCTGCTTGCAACTAGTATGAAGTATGACCTGTTGATCTTGGATCGTATGTTGCCCCAGCTTGATGGACTCAAGTTACTGGCCGCTTTAAGGGCTACCGGTAGTCAGACTCCCGTGTTAATCCTATCTGCTCTTAGCCATGTGGATGAGAGAGTCAAAGGTTTACGTGCTGGCGGCGATGATTATATGACTAAGCCATTTGCTTTCTCTGAATTATTGGTACGAGCCGAAAAATTAATGCAGAGAGGCTTATCCCAGCCTGCTGAGACCGAATTATCGGTGGGCAATCTGGTGATGGAGCTACTAACCCGTAAGGTGACGCTAGATGGTAGCGAGCTTATGTTACAGCCTAAGGAGTTCCAGTTACTCAAGTATTTGATGGAGCACCCAAACCAAGTGATCAGCCGAACTTTGTTATTTGAAGCGGTATGGGATTATCACTTCGATCCTCGTACCAATGTTATCGATGTTCATATCGCCAAGCTCAGACGTAAGTTTGAAGAGCTGGGTTTCGGTGAATTGATCGAGACCGTTAGAGGTGCTGGCTATCGCCTCCGTGAAGGGCATTAAGCCATACCAGAGCAGTGCATGGCGCATTACCATTATTTTTTCGGCGCTTGTGACATTGATTATCGGTACCTTGCTGTTTGGCATGTACCGCCAATTAATGAATGAGCAGGAGTTGCAAACAGATCAGCATCTGGCGGCGGAAAAAGCCCGCTATCAGCAGATGGCGTTGACGTTAGATCGCAGAAGTTTCGGCACTCAAGTTAAGACTGCCGATCCCAATACCGCCTTGGTGGTATGGCGTAACTCCTTCGATCTCGTAGGCGCGTTAAGTTTAATTCCCGATGATATGCCCCTGCTGCCCCAGACCCGTGAATTTCCTATTCTGACCGGCGGTCCAGATAAACTACATATCTTGACCGGCGGTTTAGTGGTTACTCGCTATGGACCGGTATTGATCGCCACCCGAACCGATCAGTTAGGGACTCTCATTGAGCGCTTCGTCAATGCAGCAATCACGGCTTTGATGTTGACCATAGTGCTGACGTTGGCGTTAGGTTACCTGTTTTCTAAGGCTATTTTACGTAGGTTGGTGCAATACAATCGGCTGAGTCGATTGATTGAGAAAGGTGAGTATTCAACACGTCTACCAGTGAGTTGGCGCCAGGATGAGTTCGATATGTTGGCGCGAAAATTTAACGGTGTACTCGATACGCTGGAGAATAATCTGACTGCAGTGCGGGGGGCGACGGATAATATTGCCCATGATCTCAGGACACCACTTTCTCATCTTAGGATCGGTCTGGAGCAGCTTCCTGACAAGACCTCCCAGGAGTTACCCGAAGCCTGCGCCATCTTGACCGAAGAGCTAGATCACTGTTTGGCGACATTCGATGCCATGTTGTCTCTGACACGTATCGAAGAGGGACAGCAGACGTTAGAACTGCAGGATCTGAGTATCAAGGATATGTGTGAAGACCTATTCGAGATGGCTGAGGCAATGGCCGAATTGAATCAACAGAAGCTATTACTTGCAACAGGTGAAGATATTAAAGTGACAGGAGATAAGTATCTGCTGTTTCAGGCACTATTTAATCTGGTGGATAACGCGATCAAATATGCCGGTGAAGGGGCGACCATAGAGATAGTGCAAACGGGTAAAGAGATCTTGATCCGTGATAATGGCCCTGGAATTCCTAATGAGGCAAAAGAAAAAGTATTCGAACGTTTAGTGCGGCTAGATCCTAGTCGACATAATAAGGGCACGGGTCTGGGGCTATCTTTAGTGAAAGCGATACTCGTCAGGCATAATGCAAAAGTTACGCTCGGTGATAATGAGCCCGGTTTAGTGGTCCGTATTAACTTTTAAGTGCTACAGATTTGATACCAACAAGCCTCTCAAATTTTGTTGGTTTAGTGGTAACATAATGATAGATAGTGGAAAAATAATGGATGCTAGTCAATGTATAAGATAGTCTTCGATGAAGATGATTTCTTGGTGATCGCTAAGTCTGCCAATGTTCATTTTCATAGCCAAGATGGCTCAGCCGGGGTAATGGCAAGTCTGGAGCAAGATCTGGGCATTAAGCTCTACTCCGTACATAGATTGGATAGTCTGACCTCAGGATTACTCCTGTTTGCTAAGAGCAGTCGAGTTGCGGCTGAGTTCACCGAGTTATTTACCCAGCATAAGATACAAAAATACTATGTTGCCTTAGCTAAAGGTAAACCGAAGAAGAAGCAGGGCTGGGTGGTTGGTGATATGGCCAAATCCAGACGTAGCATGTACAAGTTGCTGCGCACCACTGAAAATCCGGCGTTAACGCAATTCTTCTCTCAGTCTGTGGCCGAAGGTTTACGCTTGTATCTGCTTAAGCCCTTGAGTGGTAAAACTCATCAGCTCAGAGTTGCCTTGGCAAGCATAGGCGTCCCAATCTTAGGAGATAAACTCTATGGAGGCGCAGAGTCAGATAGAGGTTACTTACATGCCTTTAGCTTAAGTTTTAGCTTTCGTGGTAAGGACTATCGATACTTGAATTACCCATCACAGGGAGAGGAATTTACAGCTGCGGATACGATAAAGCAGTTGCAAATATGGTCTGAGCCTGAGAAATTAGGCTGGCCTAAACGAAAATGATGTTATTAAGGGAGAAATTTTCATGGATACAAATAAACTACTGCTAATTATTATAGCGATTTTATTGCCACCGGTAGCGGTATTTCTAAAGTCGGGTATGGGCAAAGATCTGTTGATCAACATCATCTTATGCATACTCTTCTTCATTCCAGGTTTGCTGCATGCATTATGGGTCGTGACTAAGTAGTTTTTAGATTCGAGTAAGCTGAGCACTGCTTGGCTTGAAAGAGAGAAAACGCAGCCAATGGCTGCGTTTTTTATTGATGATTTTCTTGGACTTATACCAATCGGTATTAGCTTTTAGAATGGCATGGTGAAGCCGATGGTAGCTGTGCGGCCCATGCCTTTAAAGTAGCGAGTATCTTTGCCTACTGTCTGTGAGTAATAAGTATAATAATCTTCGTTCAACAGGTTTTGAATTCCCACGCTCAAAGTGCCGCTATACACAGGAATGGCAACTGATGCATCCACAGTTGTGTAGCCATCGAAGCTCGAGTAAACCTCATCACTGGCATCTTTGAAGTTTTTGTCCATAAAGAAGTTCGCCTGAACTCGAGTCGAGATATCGTTGTCGAAGTTATGGGTCCAGAACAGGTTGATACGGTTTGGTGAGATATTGGCGCCGTCTAAGTCGGTATCGACACTCTGATCATCGTTTGAATCATATTCGCCATTCTGTATGGCGATATTAACGCCGACGTCATCATAGTCACCGATATAGGCAGTGATATTAGATTCTAGGCCATCGATAACGCTCTTTTCACGTTTAACCACGAATGAACCACTGCCATCCTCTTTCTCTACCATGCGACTGCCGTAGTCGGTTGATGAGCGATAAAAGGCGATTTTGGCGGTGAAGTACTCTCCCTGATAGTCTGCGCCAAACTCTATGTTGTCTGTGACTATTGGTGTTAGGGCTAGTGAGTCATCGATACTAGGATTCTCATCTGGGAAGCTATCGCCATCACGTAGGACACGGCCGATATCCGGCATGCCGAATCCCTGATTGAAGCTGGTGTAGAGTCTAATCGATGGGTTTATCTGATATGAAGCGCCTATATTAAACAGAGTCTCATTGAAGTCAGGTGAACCTCCCTGGATCTCTTTGTCGCCATAGCCGTACATGGTCTTATAGTCATTGACCTTGAGTTTGGCATATTCGTAACGCACACCACCGGATAGGGTTAGGTTTTCGATAAGATCATAATCAAGCTGAGCAAAGGGCGCAATATTTTCGTAGGTGCTTTCAGGTACCCAAGAGGCGCCGCTAACCACCATATCTTGCTCTGTGGTATCTCTGAACATATCGATACCATAGGCTAAGTTAATACCTGACTCGGCGATATTGTTGGCGATCATAGAGGCTTTCATGCCCCACTTAACTGACTTGTTACGAGACTGCTCATAATAGAGAGACTCACCATTATCGCCGGTACCGCAGACGGTGACTTGATCGTTGCCTTCCATACTTGGATCGTAAAAGTCAGACCAACAACCACCACCATATACGGCTTCGAAGTTTTGATTGAAAAATTGAAGGTGCAGCTGCTGGCCAGCGATATCTTCATGGGTATAGGTCAGGCTGGTGGTGGTAACTTGGTTGTTAGCCGCTTCCCATGGCTGCTCTTGCTTGATGGCACCAGTTGGAATATCGTTTTCTTTATCACCTGTCACGGCCATATAGTCGCCGTTGTTTTCCATATTATAGTGATTAACCATCAACTCTAGGCGAGACTCATCGAAGTTATGACCTAGCTTAATGAAGAAGTCGGCACTCTGACTGTCCATGGACTCGCCTTGAGTCGTGTCGACGCCGATCATTTGATCATTAGCATCATAATAGACGCCATTATTGCGGTAGCTGACAGAACCTATCATATCTAGCTGGTCTGACTCACCTGAGAAGGAATAGCTAGTACCGAAGCTGATGCCATCGGATTCTAAGTTGTTAGGCATAGTGACATCGAAGCTCACTTGATGCTCATTATCACCAGTCGCTTTCTTGGTGATGTAGTTGATGATGCCGCCTTGTGCACCTAATCCATGCATAGCATTGGCGCCATGGATGATTTCGATACGTTCGATCATGGCCGGATCGATAGTCTGGCCCGAACGCCCGCCACTACGGAGTGGGTTAGATTGAGGTACGCCATCGATCATGATAAGTGGTGGACGACCTCTTAAGGTTTCACCTGTGTTGCTCATCTTCTGACGACTGGGAGAAAAGCTAGGTGCTAAGTTACCGATAATCGTCGACAGATCTTTAGTCGTTCTGAACTGTTGCTCCAATTGTTCTCGGTCGATAATGGTGACCGTATTAGGAATAGCACTGACAGGTTTGTCCATGCGGCTAGAGGTTACTGTAATGACCTCTATATCGGATTCTTCTGCTGTTACAAGGCTAGGTGTGATTGCGGCAGCAATAGATAGCGCTATCAATGATGTTTTAAACTTCATGCTTAGTCATCCCGGTAAAAAACTAGATAACACTATTTCAGCGAAGGATTTTTATTATTAAACGCTAAGTGTAAATCTAGTGTAAATGATAATGATTTGTATTGCGCGGTAGTGTAAGGGCTTACTTTCTTGTTGTCTATCGAGTGTGCGAATTATTAGTCGAAAAAGGTGAGAGTTGTGATTTACCTCTATGGTTATGTTGGTTTTTATGAGTAATTACGTGGGTTGTGTTAGTGCTTTCTTTGAGGAGGATGGCTGGCTTCGAATTGGTTTGAGTATATAATCACGCTATAAACATAGGCTAGGTTGTAAAAATATGAACCGGACAAAAAAAATAACGCTAAATTTCAAAAAAAAGTCGAAAAAGGCAAATGCAAAACTGCACTCAAGCAATAAGCCTAAATATATATCTAAGGCCGAACGTGAGCGTTTGGATGAAGGAGAATTAACTGAAACCGGTATTGATCATGGTGCAGATAAATCGTCTGAACCAGCTTCCGAGACCTGATGTTCTGAGCAGTCCCTAATTAGCCTGGAGCTCTCCTTTTTATCTTAATTCCAGCTCAGAGGGTTTAGGTTTTTTATGTTTAATCGTGTTTAAAACGTTCAAATTAGGCATAACATCCCCTTACCGCCATTAACACTCGGGGAAAATTCATACTCAAGTTGTATGATGCTTGTATTATTCCTTAATAAACTTCTCTTTTTCCCCTTCAATAATGTCGCAGATAAGGTGATCTGTGGCACAATGTGCCGCTTCTAATCTCATCTGCGGGAATGTATCTGATGATTCATCGCAGACAGAATAGTGGGCATAGTTTTCGTTACCTATACTCCTTAATTGCATAACTATAATATTTTGCATTAGAGGTCGTGATGAAAGCTGTGTTCATTCAAAAAGGAGTTTCATGAATACAGTTTATTCAATAGGCGAACTTGAGTCGTTTTTAGTGGCGATTTTAGTGCTCTTTATCGGGCACTCAGTTAACCGCCATGTCGCTTTTTTTAGAAAGTACAATATTCCTGAGCCAATTGTCGGCGGTCTTATCGTCGCATCTATCATCACAGTCTTACATTTCAACAACATTTCGTTGGAGTTCACCCTGTCGATGCAAAACACCTTGATGCTGATGTTTTTCAGTACCGTTGGACTGGCAGCGAGTTATAAATTGCTGCTTAAAGGTGGCAGTAAGGTGTTTATCTTCTTGGGGATCGCTTCTCTCTACATAGTGATTCAGAATGCCGTCGGCGTGAGTATGGCTACAGCCCTGGGGTTAGAGCCCATAATGGGCTTAATAGCTGGTTCAATAACACTTTCTGGTGGTCATGGCACTGGTGCAGCTTGGGCACAAACTTTCTCTGAAGACTATGGTATTAATACGCTAGAGTTTGCTATGGCTGCAGCGACATTTGGTCTGGTTATGGGCGGGATCATAGGTGGTCCTGTGGCACAGAGGCTGATTAATAAGAATAACTTGGTTTCATCCTATGGTGTCGGCGGAAATCATCATAAAGACCATCCGGATCTGGTGACTTACGATCAGTTAGAAGAAGATAGGGTTACCGCTAAGAGTATTCTTGAGGTCCTGTTTATCTTGCTGTTGTGTGTCGCTGGCGCTAAGTGGGTTGGAACTCTAGTGGCAACGATGGACATAAGCTGGCTAAAAATGCCTGATTTTGTCTACGCACTGTTCATTGGTGTGGTGATAACTAACATTACGGAAGTCTCCCGCGGCTACAAGATTAACAGTGAGTGTGTCGATATTTTAGGTACGGTTTCTCTGTCACTGTTTCTGGCTATGGCGTTGATGAACCTTAAGCTATGGGAGATATTCGACCTCGCTATTCCCTTACTGATCATTCTAATTATGCAGACAGTTATCTTGGCTTTATTTGCCTATTTCGTGACTTTCCGCCTGATGGGCAGTAATTATGACGCCGCAGTAATGGCGGGTGGTCATTGTGGGTTCGGTATGGGAGCGACGCCAACTGCCGTGATGAATATGGGAGCCCTAGTGACTAGAACGGGTCCATCACCACAAGCCTTTATGGTGGTGCCCATTGTTGGTGCTTTCTTTATCGATATCGTTAATGCGATTATCTTGCAGGGCTACCTGAGCTTTATCGTTTAAGGTTACCAATACAAAACTCCCTCGTTTGAGGGAGTTTATCCTTCATAGATTTATCTTTCTCTGCGCCTTAAGTTAATCCTCCCCATTTCTGCTCTATCGACCGCAGTCGTTAGCTTTCAATCTCTTATCTTCCTATTTGTACAATCAAATTAGTCTTATTTAAAAATAAATTAAAATCATGCAATCAAAATTATCTGCTATTCGTTATAGGGGTGAACACTTCACTTTCTATAAAGGACAGAACTAGATGAAATCTTCAAATAAAGCGATTGGTTTAACTGTGGCGGGTATCTTGGCGGCGGGTCTTTCCGTCGGTGCTAATGCGGTACCGGATCAGCCTACTGAGTGGGAGAAATGTGCTGGTATTGCTAAAGCGGGTGCTAATGATTGTGGTGCATTGGATGGCAGCCATGGCTGTGCTGGTCAGGCAAAGGCGGACAACTTACCCAATGAATGGGTGTATGTACCTTCCGGAACCTGTGACAAGATCACTGGCGGCGAAGTTAAAGCAGTTAAGCCGGCTAAATCTTAATGAGTCGGGGGAGTTTGAATGGCGCTGGCATTGGCCTGCGTCTCCCCCATGTGCAGCAGATATTGGCTGCCGATGAGACAGATATTCCCTGGCTCGAGGTGCTGGTGGATAACTGGCTCGTCGAGGGAGGGTTAAACAAGCATATGCTAGCGGCCATCGCCGAGCGTTACCCAATCGTTCTACATAGTGTTGGTCTCTCTCTTGGTGGTCCTGCACCAATAGATTTGAGCTACCTGGGGCAAGTGAAAGCCTTAAAGCAGCAGACTGGAGCCCTCTGGTATTCAGAGCATGCGAGTTTCTCCGGTAATGCTAACTACAAGGTTCCAGATCTTCTTCCCTTACCTTACACCGAAGAGGCGGTTGAACACCTTAGTCAACGCATTATTCACGTGCAGGACTTTATGGGTGAAAGAATTTTGCTAGAAAACGTGTCTACCTATGTGAGTTGTCAATTTAATGAGATGACCGAGGGGGAGTTTATCGCAGCGGTAGCCCGGAAAGCCGATTGTTATCTCTTATTGGATATCAATAATGCCTTCGTCACCAGCAAAAACCTTGATCAGGATATGCAGGCATTTATGGATGTGATTCCAGTAGAGCGAGTCAAGCAGATACATCTTGCGGGTTTTCATGACAAGGGAGACTATTTGCTCGATGCTCATAATCATCCTGTGGATGAAAGAGTGTGGCAAGCTTTCAAGCAATTCATAGCCAAAAATGGTCATATTCCCAGTATGATCGAATGGGACAGTGATTTACCTCCTCTCGAGAGGCTGTTAGCCGAACGGTTGATCGCGGCCGACATTTTAGATGCTGCACCTGTTGCGAGTACAGAGCCGTCGAATAGAGGTGGAAAACGATGCGCTTAGCTCAATGGCAGGAGTCCTTCATTGATGCCTTGAGACAAGGGGGGAGTGATGAGGCACTATTGTCCTTAGTAGAGCCAGCCCAAGGGAGTCGACTGGATGTGTATCGTAATAACTCATTGCAGGCGTTAACCGCCTGCCTATCGCTCACTTTTCCCATAAGCCATGAGTTAGTGGGCGAGGCTTGTTTCTCTTGGCTCGCGAGTGACTACATTCAAACCCATCCTATGATAGACAGTAACTTGAACTGCTATGGCGAAACATTTCCACTGTTCTTACAGGAGATAATAGAAAATTGGCCAGAATTTGAAAAGCTGGGGTATTTGGCTGAGGTTGCGACACTGGAATGGTCATTACAGCTCAGCTACTATGCCGCAGATAGCCTAGACTGCCAACAAATAGCGCAGATAGCCGAATTGTCTGAGGAGCAACATCATGATGTCGTTATGCGGATCAGGCCGGATATCTTTATTCTAAAATCCAGTTTCCCACTGTATGAAATCTGGCTAGCTCACCAGCATGAATCGTCAGCAATAGACTACTCGAGTGTAGAATATTTTCTGAGTGTATCTCGAGATCCGTTTAAACCTATGGTTAAGCCACTATCAGACCAAGACTTTAAGCTTCTGGATGCCATCGCTCGTGGTGAGAGCTTAGGCGAGATGGCTGAGAGAGAGCTCGATATGAGTCCCTTACAGCAATGGATAGTGAGAGGCTGGGTGTGTGGCTTTACCTTGAAGGGGCAGTGTATATGCTGACACGAGAGCAGTTACAGCGCCTATATAGATATAGCTTCTGTTTGACTGCCGATCGTGGGCGAGCCGAGGACCTGTTGCAAACCTCCTTGGAAAAATGGCTCAGATGCGGCAAAGCACTGGAGTATTCCCATGCTTATATTCGCAAGATTATCCGTAATCAGTTTGTGGATGAGTGCCGGCGTTTGAATCGAGTCGCTTTCGAGCCTATAGACGAGCATGGGCCAGTCCTCTTAGACGAGACGTCGCTAGAGGCATTACATATACAACATCGACTTATCGAGCAAGTATTTGAGCTATTGAATGCCGCGGAGAGAGAAGTGCTCTATCTGTGGGCTGTCGACGGTTACACTGCTGGCGAAATCGGCGAGGTGCTTGAGCAGGCAAGGGGGACAGTCTTGTCCAGATTGCACAGAATAAAACAGAAAGTCGCCGAGGTTAGCTTAGGTCGTGACTGGCTTAAAGAGGCATCATCATGAATAACTTAGGCTCAGGGAGTATAGACTCTCGCTTCAAACAAGCCGCTAAATTGTATATCGAAGAGGAATCACTCGATGACGATCAGCTGGCTAAAATTGAGCTATTGCTAGCGGGTAACCTTGAAGATAATAACACTGAAAAGCTTGAACAAAGAGACTTTCAAAAGGCCAGTTACAATCCGAACAAGCCAGCATATATCTATGAGCAGGCCTTAGAACGTGGGCCTGCGAAAAGTCATTTTGCAGCCAATAGAGGCAAGTATTCTTTATTTGCCCTGACGGCGAGCCTGATCTTGGTTGTTGTGCTAAGTGTTAATTTTTATCCTGGTTCCCAGGGTATTAGGTGGAAGATCGCCGATGAAGTAGCCATGAACCATATTAAGATGAAGCCCATGGAGCTGAAATCGGATAGTTTGGCTCCCTTGCGTGATTATTTTACCGAGCTCGATTTCTCAGTGGTGGGCTCAGATCTGTTTGCTAAGCAAAATTACACCATGCTAGGTGGACGCTACTGCTCGATTCAAGGGGTCACCGCAGCGCAGATCCGTTATCAAACGGAACTGGGGCAGAAAATCACTCTGTATGAGGTCGCTTATGATCCTAAGATTTATGGTGACATGCCTAAAATAGAGCAAGGAGAGGCGCCATTATCATTAGATGTTAAGGGAGTCAGTGTTCTACTCTGGGTTGAGAAAGGCTTGCTTATGGCAGAAGCCAGAAACCTGGATTAAAGCGGGAAAAACTTAGCTTCCAGTGCCTGCCAGTTCTTTTCATCGCGACAATCTGGAACATGTTGTAGCAAGTAGTTCATGTCACCTGTGTGCCTTAATAGGCTGAGCATCATCATGTGTTGTTGTAGGCTGGTGTCTCTCTTGCCGCCATAACCATAGCCATCGAGATAGGCGTGGAATATTTTGGGTTCACCGAGAGCGAGCAGTAATGCTGGAGAGGTAAATTCAAATACAGGATCCGGGCAGGCTAAGGCATCGCCAAAATCTATGATCCCGGTGAATCGATATCGTCCGTCGTGTTTCTTAACCAATAAGTTACCAGGATGTAGATCTGTATGTATCAAGTGTGCATCCGATTTATTAAGGTAAGCAGCCAATTTGTCTGTATGGCTGGCAAGGTAGCCATTTAGCTCTCGAAGCAGAGGATCTGGCAGGCCTTGTTTCTTACGCTTTTCATAACACTTATCGGTTTGTAGGCGGATAAAATCAGGCCAATCTAACCTTAAGCCCTCAATTTGTTGCTCGGGGAGGCGATGCAAGTGTTTACTGAAGTTACCGAGTTCTAGTGCAATATCGCATCGCTCTTTGACAGAAAGCTCTGTGAGTACAGATGAGAGCATGATGCCATCTAGCTTCTCTATCACCAGATAGAGCCAGTTGTCGACATCACCGAAGTAAAACAGTTTAGGAACCTTGACTCCCAATCTGTGGTGGTTGAGTAACTTGAGGCTCAGGTATTCGCTCTGATACTGTACATGAAAGTTAGGTGCTAAAACTTTAACGATAAAGGATCTATTAGCCTTATCTAAGTCTCCGGCACTAGAGGCTTGAGTCAACTCGAAGACAGGGTTAGTGCCTTCGAAGTTCTGGCTCATATGGATAGCATTGATGCCATGCCTGATACAGATAGTGTCGAGGGTGGGTCGCCAATCATCTAAACCCCAATTATCGCTGATATCACAAGCCAGATTATAGGAGGGATCTCGGGGTAACTTCGACATCTAGTCAGGTATTCCTTTTTATCCGAGTTAGTATATCGGTATTAACTCGTCGGCTTGGTCACGTCTGAGCTTGATTCTACACGCTTATGATCGCGTTTTAGAAGTTCCCACTGATCTAAAGCTTCACCGCTGGGCAAGGTACAAACACCTGTAGGCAGGTCTAGTTTGCCATCGACGGATTCACAATAGACAGAAGCTGGGTTGGCCATACCTATCTGAGGCTTAGTCTGTTTATGGTCACGTTTAAACAACTCCCACTGATCTAAAGCTTCGCCACTGGGCAAGGTACAGACGCCCGTAGGCAGGTCTAGTTTACCATCGACGGATTCACAGTAAGCGGCTGCAGGATTTACCATATCGACCGCCTTAGTGACCTCTTGTTTATTGGCTTTTCTGTACAGAGACCACTCTTCGATCTTCTCGCCACTAGGTAAGTGACAGATGCCAACTTGACCATCGGCTTCTGTCTTTATCTCCAACTCGCCACCGATAGAGATACAATACTCTGAGGCTGGGTTTGCCAATGTGACTACGGTGTCGACAGACGCCTCTACCACCTTGTCTGTGAACGCTTGGCTTTCTTCTGGAGTGGCTGGTTTATCTTGATTGCAGGCACTGAGCATTAGGGCGCTGGCGATAAGCAGTGCTATTGAGGCTGGTTTCATCATATCCTTCGATTCTCCGTTAAAGACTTGAGTTACTAATTTATACTGTTAGTAACGAGTCATATCCATAAAAGGGTTAACTTTCTGCTAATTTGGCTAGATTAAACCGTTTAATCCAGAAATTAGCATCAGTTTTATGGGTTTACTCTAACCCAGAAGTGAGTTAATCGACAAGGATAGGGGATATATCGGAATGAAGCTGTGAATAGGGCTGCAGTTTTGACTGATTCAGGGGAGGGGATTAAGATCTTGAATGGCGTTGTATAAATGCTCTCTTATAAATGCGCTCTTATAAATGATAGTGGAAAGTCAGCTCTGAGGTATTAGCTGTGCGTACATGCTAATACCTCTAGTTAGACTGGTTCGTTCGGGTTAGTACTGTTTCGTAATCCAGTAAGCAGGTCACATCTGAGTATCTAGTTTGAACATAGCTGCCATCAATTGATACTGGTTAGATAAGCTGTCAGTACGTGTGAGTCCATTATTATCAGTCACCAGAACTACAGGTTTTTTAATGAAGTCTCGCGCTTCATTCTGTGTCATTAGTTCAGGTAGCGTCACTGTGTACTTGACTCCTTCCTGTGCTGATACATTCAAAAATAGTGGCTTAGATTTAACTAGTGCACCGGAATCGTCGGCATTGAAGGCAAAGTCTTCGATATATCTGAGTTTTATCAGGTTCTGGCCTTGGACTAACTTGAACTCCTGACTGCTAGCAACTTTAATTCCATTAATCTCTGACACTTGCATACTACTTGGTATTGAGACACTTGCGGCAAAGGCCGTGGTTGAAGAGATTGCGATCACGGCAGATAAGATGGTTTTAGTCAGTAAGTTCATAGTTTACTCCAAGTGTTATTCGTAAGCTTTCAGTTAGTAAAGACTGGGTTGTTTACCCGTTGAAAGCAGAATAATGTCTCCCTCTAGGGGAGGGTCAAAGAGTTTTTCACTTTTTAAATTAAATTTTTAATGCCTACTAAAAACATCCAAGCTTTAGCCACAAATCTCACAGTTTACCTGCTTACCAAGTTTCATCTCGCGGAACTCCATAGTCATGGCATCTATCATCAAGATGCGTCCAAGAAGAGGCTTGCCCATGTTAGTGATCATCTTGATTGCCTCGACTGCCTGCAGACAACCTATCATGCCGACAACAGGAGCGAGTATGCCTGACTCGACACAGGTGAGGTGCTGTTCACCGAATAACTTGCTAAAGCAATGATAACAGGGGTGCTCATCTTGATAATCGAATACAGTCACAGTTCCCTCCATACGAATGGCGGCGGCGGAAACGAGTGGAATTTTATGATTAAAGCAACTGCTGTTGAGTTGCTCACGCACCGCCACGTTATCTGTGCAGTCCAATATCATGTCATGTTCAGCAACTAGTTCATCTATCTGGGTATCGTCTAGCACAGCATCAACAACATCTATCTGAATGTGAGGGTTGAGTTCACTCAGGCTCGCTCTGGCTGACTCGACCTTAGCCTGACCGATATTCTTGTCTTGATGTAACACTTGCCTCTGGAGGTTGGATAACTCCACGGTGTCGAAATCGACTAAGGTCATTTTCCCCACCCCTGCCACCGCAAGATATTGGCTAGCGGCGCAGCCTAGGCCTCCGGCACCGATAATCAGCACTTTAGCGAGTTTGAGTTTCTCCTGTCCCTCGAAGTCCATTGCCTTAATAGAGATCTGGCGACTGTATCTGAGTATCTCACTGTCAGACAAGATCTCATCGTTATTGGGTGTCGAGCTCATAACTGTTTTCCTGATGCTGGTTTGGCTTGTCTAGTCATTGGCTAGCAATCGGCTCGGGATGTCATCGCTTAAGCTAACTGCTAGCAATCGATTCTAGCAAAGGACAGAATTAAAAGGCTCAACCGTAACTAGGGTGCCATCTGAAGTATTGCCTTGTTCCTGGGCAAGTATGACGAAGCAGTTCGCTAAGCTCATCGAGGTGAGCATGCCAGAGCCTTGCTCTCCAGTGATGGTAACTTCGAATTCGCCACTATGATTCTGGCTTAAGATGCCACGTTGATATTCCACACGCCCCGGATATTTACGCAGATCCCCCTTCAATTTGGCCTTTACTTGTAGTGGCTTGCTCTGGGGCAGTCCCTGCATCTTAGTGAGCAGGGGCCATACTAGCTTGTAGAAAGTAACCATGGAGGAGACCGGGTTACCTGGCAGGCCACAGAAGATAGCATTATCTAGCTTACCGAAGGCGAAAGGCTTACCTGGTTTGATGGCGAGCTTCCAAAACGTGATTTCACCCACTTCATCGAGTACTTGTTTAGTGTAATCGGCATCACCTACGGAGACACCACCCGAGGTGAGAACCATATCGGCATTGGCAGAGGCATTTTTGAATGCTTCACGTATCGCCTCAGGATCATCTTCAACCACGCCCATATCTATCCATTCGACATTAGCTCGGCTGAGTAGGCCGCGAATGCTGTATCGATTCGAGTCATAGATCTGGCCAGGGGCCAACTCTGTTCCTACGGGTCTAAGCTCATCTCCGGTAGAGAAGAAGGCAACTTTTACCTGACGTGTCACACGTATTTGGCTAATGCCTATAGTCGCTAGCACGCCGAGTTCGGCGGCGCCAACCTGAGTGCCGTTGACTAATACCTTGCCGCCTGTTTTAACCTCTTCACCACGATAGCGCACGTTGGCTCCTATGGCTTTAGGGGGCTCGATAAAGATATCCGTTTCCTTCGCCTCGACTTTCTCATGCATTTGCACAGTATCGTAGCCATCGGGCAGAGGCGCACCTGTCATGATGCGAATGCAGGTATTAGGTTGAGCTTCGCCTTCGAATGGGTGCCCTGCGAAGGATTGCCCGATTAAATTCAGGCTCTCATTGTTGGTAAGATCTTCGAAGCGAAAGGCGTAACCGTCCATGGCCGAGTTATTGAAAGGGGGGAGGTCTATGCTGGATGCTAAGTCTTCGGCCAATACTCGTCCTAGCCCCTGGGAAAGCTGCACGACTTCTGAGTCTTCTAGTGGATTCACTTGCTTGAGTAGTAGTGCAATCGCTTCATCTGGATGCATGAGGCTAGGTTGAGAGCATGGATCGGCTTTAGTGGGCATCTGGCTACCTTATGAGAAATTTATAATTTCACGTAAAAATACGCGACATTAGTAAAAGCGAAAGTTAGCGGACATTATGCCACGCTGATATCAGAAGACTATGATCTCAACGTCAGTTTTTCATTCGTGTTTCTATAATGTGAAATTGAGACAGTGGAAGAGGGCATTAAGTTGCTAGTGCCTAGAACCTAGATTTCTAGGTACTAGGCACTTATCTCAAGTTGCAGTAGCAATTTTAGTTCCGGCTAGTGCCTGTAGCTTCACCTGCTGCCCATCCTGTAATGTCTCTGCGCCACGGATCACCACAGTATCGTTATCGGTCAATTTACCGTTGACTGCTATCCACTCGCCTTCTCCGTCACCTAGCTCTACCGGGATCTTCACCGCCGTGTTGTCTGCATTTATTTTAAATACGTAGGCTCCTGTTGAGCGCAGTATGATGGCATCTCTAGGTACGAGAGTTGTGAGTTGTTTAGGTGCTATAGGCAAGGCTAGAGAGATCAGTTCACCAACACTGAAGGCATCTTGCATCTCTATGGGGAGGTCTATGCGGGCCTCGAAAGTTTGAGAGCGGATATCTGATACCGGGATCAGGCTACGAATAGTGGCATGAAACTCCCCTTCGCTGTGATAGACATTGAGTTCATCCCCAATTTTTACCCGGCGGCTATGCTTGAGTGGGGCATGTAGGCGGATCTCTAAGTTATCGGGATCTGTTATGGAGACAATCGATACTAAGCGGCTAATATCTTCGCCCGCCTGGTGTTTACGCTCAGTGATGATGCCGGAGAAGGGGGCCTTTACTTCAGTCCGTCTCAGGTCGTCCATTATCATCTTGAGTTTTATTTGTTCGAGTTTGAGGTTTGCCCCAGCGAGATCTCTATCGGATCTCGCTTTATCCAGTTCAGTTTCTGAGGCATTTTTACTGGTGATAAGTTTCTCTAAGCGTTGTAATTCACGATTCAAGCGAGTGAGTCCAACGCGCTCATATTCAATCTGAGCTTCCTGTTGTTCTTTTTGCAGCGATAAACGGGTCTTCTCTAACCTTGCCACCACCTCACCTGCAATAATACGTGTGCCAGCTTCCTGAACCCATTCGAGTTTACCGTCGATCCCTGCTGTCAGCTCGGAATTACTGCGGGAATAAACTGAGCCGATGACCATGATTTTTGGAGAGAGCGCACGGTTCTCTACCTGCACCACACTGATAAGACGGGTTTTCTCTTCTGCTTCCTCGGCATTCTTTTCTTCAGCAAGTACGCTATAGGGGGCCAGTAAAGAAATTGATAGGCTGAGGTAGAGGCTGGCATGGATAAATGATTTCATCACTTAACTCCGGAGTTAGATTCTGTAACGGGCGACAATGAGTCCAGGATGGGGACTCGCTTTTTAGAGGTGTGAGTGATCCTCAAGAGGCTAGGTATGAGGATTAGGGTAAACATCGCGCTGAATGTCATTCCTCCTACGATAACGGCAGCTAACCCACGATAGATCTCACTGCCGACACCGGGAACTAACATGAGAGGCAACATACCGAATATTGATGTCAGGGTACTCATATAAACTGGGCGGGCTCGGGTGGCCACTGCCTGATAGATAGCATCGTCGATATTGAGGCCATCACGTGTGCCTTGACGTGTTTGGTCAACTAACAAGATGGCGTTGTTGACTACCAGCCCCAGTAAGATGATGAAACCTATCATGGTCAGTAGATCTAGGCTCTGAAAGCTGACAAGGTTCAGTAATCTCAGGCTGACGACGCCGCCGCAAATGGCCAGAGGCATAGAGAGTAAGACGAGCAGACTGTCCTTAGCAGATTTAAACATGGCTGCCATTAGCAGGAACAATATAACCACGGCTAGCAGGAAGTTTGCGCCCATCTCTTTGATGGTGCTGTCGAGTTTATCGGCACTGCCGCGGAACTTGAGTGAGCTATTTTCTGCTAGTGTCGCTTTTAGAGCTGGAACAGCCTTGTCATTGATGATCTCAAGTGCCTCGTCCAATGACATATCTGCTGGTGGGAAAATCAGTAGGCTCACACTACGTTTGCCATTGACTCTTTGCAGCTGAGTTGGGCCGACAGTGCGCTTGATGGTTGCGAGTTCCCCTATGGTTTGAATACCCGCAGCTTGGGTATAAACCGGTGTCGCGGCTAATTGCTCCGGGTACTGCCACTTGGGTCCTTTTAATAGGACGTCCATGCGGTCATTACCATCGAAATATTCACCAATAAACAGTCCGGACGTATAGGCCCGAACGGCATTGGCTATCTGACCCTTGTCTACACCCGCCTGCGCTAGACGGCGCTCGTTGGGGATAAGCTGCAATTCAGGTTGAGCCATGGAGAGGCCTGGAATTGGGCGCACCACTGAGCCAGGCAGGGCCTGAGTGATCAAGTCCATTCCTTTGCTGGCAGATTCCATCAAGGCCTCCATATCCGGCCCTTGAAGGTCTATATTGATTGCCCTACCGCCGTTAAAACCAAATTGGAGTAGTGAACCTCGGTTGGTGAAGGCTTGGGTATCTGGCAGGCTGATTAAGATCTCATCATTGAGGAGTTCGATCATCTGATCGGCTTCCGAGGGATCTTCAGGGTAGATGAAAAGCACATTAAATGCCGAATACATGGAGAAGTTATAGCCCTTGATATAGGGAGTCTTCTCTTTATCATAATAGGGTTTTAGCCGCTCTATGATGATCTCACCCACCTCTTTCTCCAGAGTTTTCACGTTGGCACCGGGGGGGAGGGAGAAGAAGGCAAAAATACCATCTGAGCGAGCCTGAGGCAGAAAATCGGGTCTTGGCATCAGGGTGAAGGTTAATATACCGCTGCCCAGTATGAGTAAGCCACACCAGCTTGCCGCACGTTTCTTATCACCAGTGAGTTTACGTATGAGCAGAGTGAGCTTATGCCATAGATCAGGCTTATTGCTGTTGGCTTGTGCTTTCTTGGGTAACTTAAGCCACAGGAGGCTGAAAACGGGAATTAAGGTGATGGCACTGATGAAGGAGGAAACCACTGCCACCGATAGGGTAAGGGCTAAATCGGAGAATAACTGACCTTCTACGCCAGGCATAAACAGTATGGGTAGGAAGATGGCAACAGTCGTGACAGTCGATGCCATCAAGGCGCCTCGTACTTGCTCCGTCCCTTTGGTTATTGCATCTGTTAAAGGCTCGCCTTTTTGCAATAGTCTGACGATGTTTTCCTGCACTATGATGGCAGCATCGAGTACCAGGCCGACGGCGAAGGCCAGTCCAGCTAGGGAGATCACGTTTAGTGTACGGCCCATGGCTTCGAGAGAGAAGAATGCGATAAGCAGAGCGACAGGTATGGTCGATGCGATCATCAGGGTGGCTCTAAAGCTGCGCAGGAAGGCGAACAGTATGACCAGAGCCAGCAGGACACCTATGGCTAAGTTACCTTTTACCAGTAAAATAGCGCGTTTGATATGCACCGAGGCATCGAAAGAGAGATCTATGACCAGGCCAGCGTCCTTTAGCTCTCCTTCATTAAGCTCGGCAATGGCCTTGTTGACTCCGTCGAGCACAGTCACAGTATTAGCGTCGAAGGTGCCTTG
The DNA here is from genome assembly GCF_002005305.1 of Shewanella psychrophila. Taxonomy (NCBI): domain Bacteria; kingdom Pseudomonadati; phylum Pseudomonadota; class Gammaproteobacteria; order Alteromonadales; family Shewanellaceae; genus Shewanella; species Shewanella psychrophila. The sequence continues at coordinate 6,156,816 of NZ_CP014782.1, read as the reverse complement.
CAGTGTCATGTAATAAGCCGGGTAGCCGTTACGCTTGGTAAATCCTTGTACCTCAGCCGTCGATATGCTGACATCGGCAAGCTCGTCAAGGTAGACGGGCCGTCCCTCGTTGTAAGTCACGATCAGTTTACCTAAGTTCTCAGGGGTATATTGGCCTAAAAATCTTACCGTATATTGACGTCGTCCAACATTGGCCGTGCCTCCTGAGATATCGGTGGCGCGAGATAGAGTGCTGCGTAGTTGATCTAAAGTGATGCCGAGCGCCGCTGCACGATAGGGATCGAATTGGATATGCAGCTCTTTTGGTTGCCTACTTTGTAGCTGCACCGCGCCAACTCCGGTGATCTGTCTCAGCCTGGGCTCTACCACGTTATCTATCAGCTTTTGATATTTCCCAAAATCTGTGTCCGGGTTATCCGGGGCCATACGAACGAGCAAGGAAGCTAGATTAGGTGCGCCACGGCCACCACCGACATTGATGAAAGGTTCGTTAGCATCTAATGGGCGGGGAGGTGTTTGATTTAAGGCGTTGATCACATTGATCATCGCCTCCTGCATGTTATTGCCGACCTCGAACGTTAATGAAACACGGCCGAAGCCTTGAGAGATGTTAGAGGTCATCTCAATAACACCGGGAACTTGCCTTAAGACATTTTCCTGGGGCTCTATGATATTTGATTCCATCTCCAGAGGCGCAGCCGAACGCCAGTTGTTGAAAACGGAGATCTGCGGGCGTTGGATATCGGGCAGCAGCTGTATGGGCAGTTTGGCGATGGCGAGAAGGCCGAAGATGGCGATCAGCAACAGGGTCACTAAGGTGCCAGCCGGGTTATGGGTACTAATACGAGTCAGATTCATTGTCTTCCCTGCCAGTTGAAGAGCCCTTGAAGGAAGGCTTTATTCATTGGTGGTTATTTTTATACTGACTGATACTAGACACTAAGTGTTAACAGGTCTGCCTCAATTGGTTAGCAAATGTTGCGGGTTATGTAGGACGATTTATACTGACAAATATCTTAATGATAACGATTTGTATTTGATAAACAGTAGCTTAAGTAAATTTGATTGCAGTTTTTTATTATTTTTATGATAATACTTCGCTATAAGATAGCGAATCAGATATGCGTCGAGAGGAATAAAATGCTGGCACCAACAATGATTGAACAACTGAACGCTCAGATAAATGTCGAGTTTTTCTCTTCTAATTTATACCTGCAGATGAGTGCTTGGTGTGAAGATAAAGGCTTCGAAGGGGCGGCTAAGTTTATGCGTGTTCATGCCGATGAGGAGATGCAGCATATGCATCGTCTATTTACTTATGTGAGTGAAACAGGTGGCATGCCGTTGTTAGGGTCGATAGACGCCCCTCAGGCTGATTTTACTTCACTTCTAGCTTTGTTCGAATACACTTACGAACATGAGCAGATGATCACATCTAAAATCAATGCATTGGCTCATGCTGCATTTACAAATCAAGATTATTCGACGTTCAACTTCCTACAGTGGTATGTCTCTGAGCAACATGAAGAGGAGAAGTTGTTTAAATCTATCGTCGATAAGATTCGCCTAGTGGGAGAAGATGGCAAGGCACTGTTCTTTGTCGATAAAGATCTCGCCCAGATGGCAGTAGAAGAGTCTGCTAGCGTGATGACAGGCTCTGTCGCTTAATTTGCGCTTAGCAGTGAATAAGGAGCCTGTGGGCTCCTTTTTATTTTATGAGCATGAAACGGCTATTGATTGAGTTTGCTGGTGGAGAAAAGATTCTAGATCTTGTGCCGGTAAAGGCTGGGAAAATAGATAACCTTGGCCGTAATCACAACCCAAAGCTTGTAACATCTTCCACTGAGCATGGGTCTCTATCCCCTCGGCGACAAGTTTGAGTTCCAGGCTCTGCCCCATCATGACAATAGCTTTGATCAACTTGGCATCAGATTCTCTCTCCAGCATGTTGTCGACAAAGCTCTTATCTATCTTAATAACAGCAATGGGGAATCGTTTCAGATAACTGAGTGAGGAGTAACCCGTGCCGAAGTCATCGATATAGATATCCAGACCGAGGGAGCGGATCGACTCCAGCGCTGTCATGCAGTGTTCGGTATCATCCATCAACATGGACTCGGTTATTTCTATGTGTAGATATTGAGGTTCGATGTTGTTTTTTTGCAGTAGAGCCTTAAGTAAGCACGTAAAACTGGTTTTATCATGGCCGAGTAGCTGCCTGCCAGATACATTGATCGCCATGCTTATCTTGAAACCTAAGCTGTGCCAGTGGGCGAGATCGGTTAATGCTTGCTGCAACACCCATTCACCTATGGGCTCAATGAGTCCGGTTTCTTCGGCGATAGGGATAAACTTATCTGGAGAAATTATACCTAATTTGGGTTCCTGCCAACGAATTAGTGCCTCGACACCTGTGATTTTTTGATCGTCTAGATTGACTATAGGCTGATAGTGCAAGCAGAATTCTTGTCGAATGACGGCTTGCCTCAGGCGTTGTTCGAGTTGGACTCGCTCGAGCATATTCACATTCATCTCAGATGAGTAATAGCGGTAGTGATTACGGCCATCATTTTTTGCCTGGTACATGGCTGTTTCGGCATTTCGTGTTAGTAACTCTTCATTGTCACCATCTTGCGGAAACAGGCTGATGCCAATGCTGGCGGAGATTATCAATTCATTTTCATTGACTCCAAAAGGAGAGGCAAGATGACTGATCACTTTATCGGCGATTTCATGTACCTGATGTTGGTGCCTGATCTGAGGTAAGATGATGATGAATTCATCGCCACCGAGGCGAGCGATAAAATCATTCTTGTTCGTCAGTGATTCGAGTCTGGATGCTACTTGTCTCAATAGTTCATTACCAACCGCATGACTGTAGATATCATTGATATATTTGAAACGGTCGAGATCGATAAATAGCAGTGCCACTTGTCGATTGTTTTCTTTGGCCATTATCATCTCTTGTTGTACTTTTATGGTGTACAGAGAGCGATTCGGTAGCTTGGTGAGCAGATCGTAATTGGTTTTATACCAGATATCTTGTTCATATTTTTTGCGATTACTGATATCTAGGAAGAGTCCGATATGTTGAATGATCTGGCCCTGATCATCTTTAACCACTGTGATGGCTAAATACTCTGGATAAACTTGTCCATTTTTACGTTTATTCCAAATCTCACCTTCCCATCTTCCCTCCGTCTGTAGCAAGGTCCACATCTCGTCATAGAAGTGCCTGTCTTGCTGCTTCGAATTTAAGACTGAAGGACTTCTTCCTTTGACATCTCCTAAGCTGTAACCCGTTATCTGAGTGAAGGCAGGATTAACTAACTCTATGTGGTTGTTTGCATCGGTAACCACTATTCCCTCAGAGGAATATTCAAATACCGCAGCGGCTAAATTGAGTTGTCTATTGGCCTTGCGTCTCTCTGTTAGCATTAAATTAAGCGAGTGGGACAATTGGGCTATTTCATCTTTGCCTCTCACGGGGACCTTAAGTTCAAGGCTAGGATCCAGAGTCATCTTCTGCATGTCCTTAGCCATTAAAGAGATGCTATCGACAAGGTTACGGATCATGCTTCGCCCTATAATAAAGAGTAAGATCAAGTTTATTAGAGCCGCTACTACCCCTAGTGCTAAGTAGCTGAGGGATGTTGTTTGTTGTTGATAACCTAATCTGGCAATCTTATCTGTAAGCTCATTACTGAGTTTGTGGAGCTTATCTATGGGGACGCCAGCTATGTCCCACCAAAATTTACTGTCGATCTCGGGTGCTTGATACTGGAGACTCGTCAGTGATTCGATCATAGGCTTATCGTCTACACGCACTAAGCTGTCTTGTTCCTTTATGCTTAAACCTTGCAGTTTCAGTCGTTGCAGCTTATCTATCTGGTGATGGTAGCTATCGATGGTTTCATCGATGTACATAACAGCTGCGAGTTTTGTTGGCGACAGACCGTCCAGGTTTTTTAATTGGGTGAGTTTAAATTTGAGTTGGTTAATATTGCTATTAAAGCTGGTTAAGTATTTCTGTTCTCCCCTTAACAGATAATTTTTAAAGTCATGTATTAAGCCACCATAACCTAATAATCTACTGATCTTATAGGCCTGTTCGACAACATGGACCTGAGACTCTAACTGGGTTCTGACTCTAAGAACCTGCTGGTTAAAGCTGCTGGCGAGTATTTCTCTGAGCTGTAGTCTGATTGGTCTGTCGGCAGTTGAGAGGGCCTTAGTGATAGCTTGACCTAACTGATGCTCGATACTCTTGATCATGATAAAGGCTCTAGAGTCCAGATATTGAGCCGATAGCATGCCGTTCATCAAGCCACGTTCTTTTGCTGCGGTTTCCTGGATGACGAGCACATTGAGTAGGTCTTCGTATGCTTTAGCTTGCAGGGCATCTTCTGTCTGTATCTGTAGTTGAGAAAGCAATATTAAAAGCTGGTGGTTGTATGCTGAGTAAAATTGAAATGCGGTATTTTTTTGTTGTTGATCGACACCTAAACGTATAGTGCTCATCTTATGAGCGCTCGTCTTGATGACTTGCAGGTTTTCCCTCAAGATTTGACTCTGGCTGTGGTAGGTTTCCAGCATCTGCAAAAAGGCTTCTAAAGCCGGACTCTTGAGTAATTTATGCAGCTGATGGTCGGTTTGCTTCCTTTGATGGTTTAAATCCGCTCGATACTTACCACCTTGACTACTTAGATATCCTGCAGAAAAGCCTCTCTCTTTTTGTAATTCGAAGATGAGTTGACTGACTTCACGGCTGACTTCTATTGAGAGTGTATTTCTTTGAGCTTCCTGGTATCTGTCGATCAGGTGTAGCATACCTATCGAGCCAAATAGGGCGAGTAGAAGCATAGGTATTGAGGCAAACAAGATGAGTTTTTGTTTTAGGCTTAGCTCATTTAATACCGATGACATCCGTCTGCTCCATGCAAAGTTATCAGTAATGCTCTCTATGAGGGCTGCTGAAATCTGTTGATTTGAAAATAGGTGAGAATAAATATCATAGCCAAGTAGGGCTGTCACGCATATTTCATGAAACTCTAATCTAGGTCACGAAATAAAACGTCAGCGTCAAAAATTCGACTAACATGTTATTTTTGTTGGAGTTATATTTTAAAGTTAATCGAGTAGAGATTTTAATTCGTAATCGAGAACCAGATAAAAATAAGGAATAAGTACATTAACCATATAATTTTTAAGGTTAATTGTTTGGTTTATGGAGCGATAAACCAAGGCTGGGGTCATGTATGGATAAACTAAACAAAAAGCCGATTATTAGCTTTTTGTTTAGTAGTATTAGGCAATCGTGCTTAGTTTAATTTAGCTCGCCTTAGCCATTAGGGCGTGGCGAAATTCAACAATATCTTCAATGGTGAGCACAGGCAGATGGTGTTTCTCACCAAATTGAATGATCTCAGGCAGCCTCGCCATGGTGCCATCAGGATTTGTTATTTCACACAGCACACCGGCAGGCTTTAATCCTGCTAATTGCATCAGGTCTATGGTGCCTTCGGTATGGCCGCGGCGAGTCAGTACCCCACCTGGCTGGGCACGTAGTGGATAAACATGCCCAGGGCGTGCCAGATCATCCGCGACTGCGTCATCTGCGGTAGCTGCCTTGATGGTAGTGACTCGATCTGCAGCTGAAACACCTGTAGTGACGCCTATCTTAGCTTCGATACTGACCGTGAAGGCGGTACCGTATTGGCTGGAATTATCTTCGACCATAGGTGGTAAGTCTAAATGCTTGACTCGCTCGTCGGTTAAACATAGACAAACTATGCCGCTGCCCTCACGAATAAGCAGTGCCATTTGTTCATTGGTTAGCATTTCTGCAGAATAGATCAGGTCGCCTTCGTTTTCTCTGTCTTCATCATCGACGACGAGAACGCCTCGGCCTTGCTTTAGTGCTTCTAGTGCGACTTCGACACGCTCAATTGCTGTGCCGAAAGGGGAGAGTAGTGACTGATTCATGGGTAAAATCCTTAATAAACAACATTGGGTTTTCCTGAATCAGGGCGTGCAGAAAATGACACCGCATTGACAAACAATGAGGTGTTTAAGTTGAACCGAGTAAGCACTATGACAAATACCGATTAAAGGCATATGTGTGGGGGGCTTCTCGTTGCATCTTTACATTCTCTCTCATCCGGACTCAGACTCGCTACTTAAGCTTGTAGGCTCTTAGTAGAAAGCTCATTACCGTCGGCTCTGGAGTGCTTTACACTGGGTAAAGGCACCAGATCTGCTGACCCCAGGTTGTTTATATTTTTCAATATTTCTTGCCTGGGCGCTCGCGGGCTTAAGACCTGAGTTCGATAATGAAATTGAATCAAGTACTATCACCGCCGGTGGGGAGTTGCACCCCGCCCTGAGAATTTACTCGTACGTCATCTTATGGGAGGACTCAATAATAGGTCCTGTACCAGCAAGATTTAAGCTGTCGAGCGCGAGTATGGTGCGCTTCTTTTAGGCAAATGACAAGTGCAAGGGTAAGCCCAAGGCCTTTACCTGAGGCGGTATCCTCTTTAGAATCGTAATTTTTAAGTGCTCATTGAAGTCATCAATTACCAAGGATGTGTAAGATGCCTAGATACCGCCGATCCTTTTCGGATTTCAGATTAAATTTACTATTTGTGCCCTTGATACTGAGCCTATCGCTCGGCTGCGCAGATACTTTGAGAGAAACATCTATGAAACATGCCGATAATCTTCTTCCTCCGGTTGCCAAGAAAGTACCATTTGAATTGAATCTACATGGAGTTAAGAGGGTCGATGACTATTATTGGCTCAGGGATGACTCGAGAAAAAGTCCTCAAATACTGGCGCATTTAGAGGCGGAAAACCGCTACAAAACGGCTCAATTTTCTCCCTATGAGCCGCTGCAGAAGACCTTGTTCGACGAATTGATCGGCCGACTGGATAAAGACGAATCTAGTGTCCCTTATAAGTGGCATAGCCATTGGTATTCGAGGCGTTATCAGCAGGGATTCGAGTACCCCGTAATTGTTCGTAGTCGTGGCGAAATAGAGACTCAAACTAGTCATGGACTAACATCGTCGGCAGACTCTCAGCTTCATCATCATGAGCAGGTTTTACTCGATGTGAATGTGCGTGCCAATGGTCATGACTTTTATGGCTTAGGTGGTGTGTCCATCAGTTATGACGAGTCTAAGTTGGCATTCGGTGAAGATACCCTCAGTAGGCGCATGTACAAGATATTTTTCAAAGACATCGAGAGTGGAGCCTTACTCGATGATGTATTGGACGGCACAGATGGTGGGGCAGTGTGGGCAAACGACAATCAACATGTGTTCTACATCAAGAAAGATCAGCAAACCTTACTGGGAAACCAGGTTTTTCGTCATAAGCTAGGTACCGAGCAGTCGCAAGATGTGCTGGTGTATGAGGAGCAAGACGATACCTATTACATTTCATTGGGAAAAAGCTTAGATGAGACTCGTATCCTACTGTTTCATGAGAGCACCATCACCAGTGAGGTATCTATGCTCGAAGCAGATAAGCCGTTAACTCAGTTTAAGCCTTTGTTAGCCAGAGAAGAGGGTCATGAGTACTCAGTATCTAAGTTGGGTGACGAGTACTACATCTTAACTAATTGGCAGGCAGAAAATTTCAGGTTGATGAAAGCCAATGAAAGCCAGATTTCAGATAAGAGCCAGTGGCAACAAGTTATAGCGGCGGCTGCCGATACGCGTATCGAAGATATTTTGCTATTAAAAGATTATCTGATTGTGCAAACCCGCGCTCAGGGTGTAAGCCAAATAGAAGTTCGCCCCTTCGGCGAGCAAGCACCCTACCTGCTAGCGTTTAATGATCCTGCCTATGTTGCTGGGCTGGATATTAATGCCAGTCAGCTAAGCAATAAGCTGCGTATCTATTATTCTAGTCCTACTACGCCTGAGTCTATTTATGAATATGACTTGAGTAAACCTATGGACAGGCGCTTGTTGAAGCAAGAGAAGGTACTGGGGGACTTCGATAGCGAACGCTACCAAGCCGAGCGATTGTTTATTACGGCCCGTGACGGGGCTAAGGTGCCTGTGACTCTGGTGTATCGTAAAGATAAGTTCACCAAAGACGGTACTAATCCTCTGTATCAATATGGCTATGGCGCCTATGGGCATACGGTCGATCCTGACTTTGATAGTTCGGCGATAAGTCTGTTAGATCGTGGTGTCGTTTATGCCATAGCTCATGTCAGAGGCGGGGAGATGCTGGGCCGCCCTTGGTACGATTCTGGTCGTATGTTGAATAAGCAACACAGCTTCGATGATTTTGTCGATGTCACTAAAGCATTGGTCGCTCAAGGATACGGAGATAGCAAGAAGGTGCTAGCCGCCGGTGGAAGTGCTGGTGGTTTATTGATGGGAGGGGTGATTAATCAGGCGCCGGAACTGTATTTCGCCGTTGCGGCCCATGTGCCCTTCGTAGATATAGTCACTACTATGCTCGATGAGTCCATTCCATTAACCACCAATGAATATGATGAGTGGGGTAATCCCAATGAGAAGGTTTATTTCGATTATATGCTGAGTTATTCACCCTATGATCAAATGACCAGACAGGCCTATCCACACCTCTTGGTTACCACGGGATTACATGACTCTCAGGTGCAATATTTTGAGCCTGCAAAATGGGTGGCTAAGTTGAGGGATTATAAGACAGACGATAATAAGTTGCTGTTTCATATCGATATGGAAGCGGGCCATGGTGGTAAAAGTGGCCGCTACCGCCGTTATCAAGATACGGCACAGGAATACGCCTTCTTCCTTGGTTTATTAGGATTAAACTAGGTTATAGGTAAAGCACAATAGAGTAATGGCTCCTACCGTGAACATGTGGGAGGAGTCAAACAAGCTTAGGTATTAAGGAGTTACTGTGACTGAGTCTATTTGGAAGTTATATATGATCCGTTGTGGCAATGGTCACCTCTATACCGGTGTGACTACAGATATAGAACGCCGCTTAAAGGAGCATCAAGGAGGGGGAGTTAAGGCGGCTAAGTTCCTTAGAGGTAAGGGGCCTCTCTCTTTGGCGTATTCTGAAAATGTCGGCAATCGCTCTGAAGCGTTAAAGCGTGAGATTGCTGTTAAAAAATTATCCAGGCAACGAAAGTTACTTATGATTGCTGCTAACTCCTGATTATTGAAGCCATGTCATTTCTGACAGCTCTTTTACCGCTAGTCCAGCGGGTTTTGAGACTTATTTTGTCATTTATAGGTAATTAATCTGGCAAATTATGTGTAGATTGGTTACTTATTCGTTACCAGTTTTTGCTATTTTTTTATAGTCAGGCTTGAATCTCAGTCCATTCACCAACAAGCACAAATTTTTCACACCCTAAGAGTTAATTTGCCCCCATGAGTCTTAATGGGTGTATACCTTGCCTACATTTAAACAACTAAATACACAAACACATGAAAGAGTAGATGGGAAAAGGAATAGCCTGGCTAATAGTTTTTTCACTATCTTTTTCATCTTATTTATCCTGCATTTGCTCACCTTAAATCAAGCTAGCAATTATTTGATATTTAATGGCATCAATGGGATGAGCGCCTACATGCCGGATTGGATCTTGGCATTGGTTTCTGATTTTGGTAATGGAATCACCTTGGGGGCAGTGATCTTATGTTATCTGGTCAAGCGTCCCGAATTGATCTGTAGGGTGCTTCTTGCAGCCTTGTTAAGCCTGATCGTTGTTCCTTTGCTTAAACAGTACTTCGATGCGCCAAGACCTGCTGTGATATTGGAACATTTAAACGTGATCGGAGAGACTAGATACAAGCACAGTTTTCCTTCCGGACATAGCGCCACGGCATTTCTCTTTGCAGGTTTAATTTATCTATCAAGCCAAAAGGTATTTCTCAGAATTAGCCTGATTTTCATGGCGGCATTGGTAGGGGTATCAAGGATCTTGGTAGGGGCACATTGGCCAGCAGATGTTGTAATGGGGGCCATTGTGGGTCTTAGCTGCGCCTATGCAGCGAGTCATATATGTCCTTTAATCCGACTCACGTTTAGGAAGCGCCTATTAGCTTATCTGCTCTTAGTTCTGGCTCTGGTGTCCAGTGAATTGCATACGGGTTATGATTTTTCTGAAATTTCCATCGTGCAGTATGTGAGGTGGGGGCTGCTAATGCTAAGTATTATTGCCGTATTAGGGTTTGCGAAGAGGGAGCTTATGGCTGGGGTAATGGCAAAGCGTCAAAGGTTAACTTCACAATAGTCGAAATCTGAGAGTTACCTTAGCTTGGATGTTCGTGATGCCATAATCGTGATCCCGATAGCAGAGTACAGATGTGCCAATGAAATAAATTTCGGACTTACTAGCGGATTCACGGAAATTTCACGTTTGAGTCGTATGATGAATTCGATGAAAAAATCGGAGTCCGCTATGAACAAGATAATTTCTTCACGAGGCAGATGGAGCTTACAATCTCGTGAAATGACAGGATATGGATTTCAATTTCTGCTACTTACTTTATTTGTCGTTCACATACTTACGCTTAATGATGCAACTAACTTATCTCTATTTCAGAGCATTAATACTATGGGGGCTCTAGTACCTACTTGGGTCGTCAGTGCTATAACCGATCTTGGTAATGGGACGACTCTAAGTGTAATTGTACTCTGTTATCTGATCAAGCGTCCCGATCTCACTTTGAGAGTGGTGGTTGCTGCCATACTTTCATTATTGATGGTTCCTCTTATTAAAGATTATTTCGCGGCGCCCAGACCCGCAGTGATCTTGGATTACTTAAATATTATAGGAGAGACCCGACATACCAATAGTTTTCCCTCGGGTCATACTGCGACGGCGTTTTTGTTTGCAGTAACTATTTTTCTGGTAAGCAAGTGCAATAAAATTAAGCTGGGTTTGATCGCTGTCGCCGCTCTTGTTGGTGTTTCACGCGTTATGGTTGGTGCACATTGGCCTACAGATGTTGTTATGGGAGCTATCGTCGGGGCTTTGTGTGCTTATGGGGCGTTATTGCTTGCGCCTCTGGTGAATCTTACCGATAAACTAAGATTTCGAAGTTACTTAGTGCTGTTAGTGGTTATCTTGCTCTGTGAGTTAGATAAGGGCATTGATGCCGATGAACTTTGGCAAGTGAGCATGCTCAGATGGATCTGGTTTAGTGTGTGCGCTGGATTGATTTGGCAGTTTTGGAAGCGGAGTCATCGAGTCACTAAGCTAGAAGGCTAGCCCAAGTTTAGTGATAGTCTTGAGTTTAGCTGGAATATATTTGTGTTAATGGGGTGGGCAGCGACTCATAAAATAACTAAAGTCGCTGCGCCGGGAAGTTGGTTCAGCTTTCTATTGCTAGAGCTATGACAAGGGCTATTACTAAGAGTTAGTGCATACTGACCTGACCGTCGATCTTATCGAAACTTAAGTCACCAGAACCGGCTTCGAGAATAGTGAGCCCCTTAGCATTGACCACTTCAATACCTCCGGATCCGTCTTCTATGGTGACCTTGCCCTGAATATCTGTTACCGACATACCACCGGAACCATCTGTAATACTGACATCACCATTTACCTTACTGATATCAATCGAACCAGAACCATCATCAAGCTCGATATCACCCTGCACGTTCGACAGAATTATAGAGCCAGATCCATCTTGAATATTTAGATTTCTGCCACCTTGGATTTCTATGCTACCGGAACCGTCTTCAAGTTTAATATTGGCATCTATACCAGAGAGTTTGATGCTGCCTGAGCCATCATCGATATCTAGTTTCATGTTAGCCGGAACCTTGATAACAAGATCTATGTAAGGAGAGTTTCCTGAGCCGAATCGTGGGCCAAACTCGGCAATCAGATAGGCGGTGTCTCCTTTTTGAGTTAGCGACAAATCTGGTTCCATCTCTTCATAGGTGTAGATGTCAGCTTCGAGTGTGATATCTGTGATCCCATCGACTCCTATTATCTCTAATGAACCAGCTCCGGTGTTGGCGACCATAGCGTTGAGTTCACTTGCATCGATTTGCAGCATCTGCTGACTGTGTTCAAGAGGTTCCATGCTGGCGCCATTAACGTTAATAATGCATCCGGATAAGGATAGGGCGAATATTGAAGCGAGTGCGGTTGGGCGAATTGTCATGTATTTATTCCTTTAAATTAATCTAGTGAGAGCCAAAATTTAAGTTTAATTCTTGTGCGCTCGAAGTCATTACAGTTTTTATTATCTTTAACTAAGCAGTGTTTATGCCAATATGAAAACTCTATGTTTTTAAAGACTATTAACGGTTTTGTTGGAGAGTGTTTGTGGAGATGTTAACCTCTATGCTCAATCAATGAGTTTATAGACCTATCATGTGGTGAATTCCATCACTGCTTTTAACCTAATAAACCGAGTCATTTATTATGGGTAGAAGAGAAATAAGAGAGAAGCAATGGATTACTTAGCAATCAATAAAACTGCTTGGAATAAGCGTACTCACACTCATGTGGCTTCAAAGTTTTATGATGTAGAAGGTTTCCTATCGGGTAAGTGTGCCTTGAAAGAGATTGAGCTTGATGAGCTAGAAGTGAAAGGTAAGAGCCTTCTCCATCTTCAATGCCACTTCGGATTAGATACCTTGTCTTGGGCCAGAAAGGGCGCCGAAGTGACAGGTATCGATCTCTCGTCTACGGCAATCGAAAAGGCTCGGGAACTGACATCGCAGGCAGGTCTAGAAGCCGAATTTATCTGTACCGACGTATATAGCACGGCAGAGAAGGTATCTAAGCAGTACGATATTGTATTTACGTCTTATGGGGTCCTATGTTGGTTGCCAGATCTCGATTTATGGGCCCAAGTCGTCCGGGATTGCCTCAAGTCTGGCGGTCAATTTTATATGGTTGAGTTTCATCCCTTAGAGGCCTTGTTCGATGGCTATAGTTATTTTGCGCAAGCTGAGCCGGATGTTGATGAAGAGGGCACCTATACAGAGAATTGCTCAGGTGACAAATACACCTTGATCACTTGGCCCCATTCTATCTCAGATATTCTGAATGCCTTGCTTCGCGCTGGGCTTACACTCGAGCACTACAATGAGTTTGATTTTAGTCCCTATAACTGTTTCGAGGGCCTAGCCGAAGAAGTACATACTCAGGCTTCAGGTGAACGAGTATTAAGATATGTTATGGAGCATAAACAACAACGTGTGCCCCTGAGCTATTCAATTTCGTCTAAGAAACCTAGCTAAGATCATCCTATGTGGCTCTTTGCATCTTACTAAGCGATTCGAAGATATGGTTTCAGCAGATATGCAGGCAAATGTGAAATACTAATCCTTAACTGATTAACTCTGCTAAAGACGCTCACTGAGCGTCTTTTTTGTTTGTCTAAAGACTGTATTACACAGCTTGCCACTAGCAAAATAGTCAGCTAGTTTAACTAGTGTAAGCTTAGATATATCTAATCTAAACGTATCACTATTCTCACAAAGGTGATTATGCGAGCCTTGGCATTTCTGGTGTTTATCATTTCTCTTAGTATTGCAGCCACCCATCTTGCGGCGGCTCCTATCGTTATTCAACCTAAGCAGTCTGAAGATGATGCTAGCTATGGGTATTATGTCGATCTCATCACTCTTATTTTAGAACTGACCCGAGAGGAGTATGGGCAAGCCGAATTGGTCGAGTCTGAGTCCGTTTTCACCCAGAACAGAGCTTTCAGTGCACTTAAGCAAGGAGAGTTAGATCTTTTTTGGGCTGGAACCAGCCAAGATAGAGAAGACACGTATCGTGCTATACGAGTCCCCCTAATGGGAGGCTTATTGGGGGTGAGGGTTCCAGTGATTAGGGCTGCAAAGTACCAGATGTTTCTGCAGATAGGTACATCGGGTCAATTAAAGGCTCTCACTGCGTGCCAGGGGGATCAGTGGCCGGATTCAGATATTTTAGAGAGTAATGGTTATCGGGTGGAGCGAGTCACTAAGTTCGCGCTCATGTATAGCATGCTCAAGCAGGGGCGGTGCGATTATTTCCCGCGAGGGATCACAGAGGTTTACGCGGAGCTTGAGGGGGAAGATAAAGAAGACTTGATCGCTTACGACAAGATATTGCTCAGCTATCCATTTCCCATGTATATCTTCGTTAATAAAGACAAGGAAACTCTGGCTCAGCGGTTAGAGTTGGGTCTGCTCTCTTTAGTTGAGCAAGGTAAGCTAACTGTATTTATGCAGTACCATCCGGTCACCAAAAATATATTTCCTCTGGAAAAATATTCAGGTTCAAAAACGTTTCGTCTTACAAATACCAACTTGCCCGAGTCGACGCCCCTTAGGGATGAGTCACTCTGGCTGAAAATCAAAACCAGCCGAGATTAATCTGTTGCCCGACTGGTTTGTGTTGGTATTAGCTACTGGTATTGGTACTCGTCATAGCGCTACTTCTGCCTCAATACCGGATACTTTTGGTATTGATCATCATAGTAAGGGCTTCTCTTATAGAACCACCGCAGGCGTGCCTTAGGATCTGCCGCGAATTCCTCGTCTTTCAGAGCCTTGTCGAATGCTAGCTGTAACTTAGGATCATCCTTGAGCATCTGAGTCGCCAGTGGCTCTACGGCATAGTTTTCGATATATTCTGTGCGAGTGAAGATAGGATTAAAAAATCCCCACTGCAGTAAGGAATCTGGTGATTGAGGCTCGAGTAGTAAGATAGCCAGGTCGCCCAAGGGCTGGTGGGTATCGATTTTTACCGTGCCGCTAGCTAGCTCAGTTTCGACAGACTCGAGTCTTACTTCTGCTTCCACCATCTGCCTGCCTTCATAATCCTTGCTTCTGAACTTAGGCTCGCTCAGCTCGTATCGTTGCAGTTTTATCTCTGTAGGTTGGTGGAGTCTGGTCATACGGATACCGTGAATTTGTAAGCGCTCGATCACTTCTGTCCACTGTGGGGGAATATAGTAAGCACTGGGTCGAGTCACGCTGATGTCTGGCACGGTATCGCCAACCACAGGCAGGTTAGGGTAAAGCTTAGGCACTCCGGTCCAGCGGACTATATCATTACCACTGATTACACTTTTTTCCATGCGATATTCAATGCCCTTAAAATCCCAACCTTGTTTCTGCTGTGCCTCTTTCCAGGTGAGTGTCACTCGAGGTGGATAGCGGAACTTATCCTGTTTAATGGCCGACTTTAACTTAGTGGCCTGCATGCCTAACGTTTTCAAGGTGGCCTCAAGCATCACGTAAGTCCCCAAAACTCGTTGCTTATAAGGTTTAAGGCTGTGGTTTTCTATCAAGATAGTCGGCAGGTGTCTGGCATCGCCATAACCATTGGAATAACGAGGACTAGCGTTCCACAGTGACATGCCTTTAGTGATATCAGTGTTGTCTATGGCAAAGATTAAAGGACCCGGTATATGTCCCTGGCTAGTGAGCGCCGACTCGATGGCGGGGCGATAGATTTTCTCGAGCCAAGCATAACTTGCTGGGCTGAGCCCTTGAGGTAGGTTATAGCCGAATGTCATATCATATTGATAGTCGATGCCATCGGTCACATGTACATCGATATAAAGATTGGGTTGCCATTCATTGATAGCATGTAACATATGCTGCATCTCTAAGGTATCGGCTTTGGCATAATCTCGGTTTAAGTTGAGGTTATTCGCCGTTGTACGCCAGCCCATATTTATTGGACCGCGCTGATTGACGCGATTATATTGGGTTGAACGTTCATGACCGTCGACACTGAAAATAGGTACAAATAGTAGGTTTGCCTTATCGAGCAAATCTCCTTTTCCCCCCAGAACCAGATCACGAAGTAGCATCATACCCGCATCTTTACCGTCGATTTCGCCTGAGTGAATGCCCGCTTGAACCAGCACACTGGGCTTATTGTTCTCGGCTAATGCTTCTGGAGTTTCGGCGCCCTCAGCCGAGGCAACAATCATCCAGATATCACGCCCTTGGGGACTCTTACCTAAACTGACTTTTTTTAACTTGTCTGTTTGGGCAATAAGCTTATCGAGCCAGATGAAAGTATCATCGTAATTTGGACTGGTCTTAAGGCCATTTTGTTCGAAAGGTGTCGCCCATTCATCGTCCGCACTGAGGAGCAGTGCTTCACTCTTACCATGCCACTCTATGCTTGGTGGCAGGATTTTATCGTTGATATAGGTATTAGCGATTTTGGGCTCTGCTAGCTGAGAAGCTGTTTCATCGTTAGCTATAGCGGAAGAACTCGCAAGGCTAACCAAGATGATGGCTGATAAGTGCTTGAAACGCATGTTAGGTACTCAATATTAGTCTTATTATTAGCCTGATATATTTCATTAAAATTGTAATGAGTACAAGGCCAAATCTTAAAGTTTTGGCTACTTTAAGTAGCCTTCTATAGTTAGACTTCGTCTAACAACTAACGTCTTGGTATTCCCTCTACACTCGGGCAAGGAGGACTGCTCGTTCTCATCAACATCCATGTTTAACAGCCAGTTGGGTAAAGTATATCTATATACAAGTGCCAGTTCAGCTTCCATACTTCTCGTTAATTAGCCATGGCTTTGCCATATTCACCATGCCTCGCTCAGAGGGCTCATTCTCATGATCTTCGTTCCACCTATGACGCCCTGTCAGTTTCACGCAATTTAAAGCTCCGCGGCAAACAACTATTAACAATCGTTCAGCTTGCTCCCAATCTGTTGATATAATTTGTATTCGTGCTATTTATACTAACAAGTTCCCTGTATGGAAGCCTGCAAATGCCACAAGATCAAGATGAAAATTTTAAGCGACTGACACGTATTGCCAAATTTTTGGTACCTACATTTATCTTACTTGGGGTTCTCGTATTCAGCTGGTTTGAACTCAGTAATCAGGTGCTCAATATTAACGTCGTGAATAAGAATCTAGAATGGAGCCAAGGTTGTTCTGCTGGTAATTGCTCGGGTGTGCCAACCTTCTATATTATTACCCCAGCGGAGAGCTTTATCACCACGGAAGCCATTTATGACCGAATAGAAATTGGGGAGAACTATGATGTCGAAACAGAAGGTTTTACCGACTTACTTGTCCATAGAAGAATCGATTATCTGTTTTAATTGAGGTTATAAGCATAAAAAATCCCAACTAAGCCAAGGCAAAAACTGGGATTATTGTCAGAACGGTTACTTCAACTATCAGATCATAAACGATCTAATCAAAGATCTTTATGCATTAGGTCCTGCATGCTTAATCGAATCAGGTACCTGGTATTTCTCAAAGTTAGCAGTGAAACTTTCTGCTAATTTCTGAGCATACTCAGCATATTGCGCTTTGTTTTCCCAAGTATTAACAGGGTTTAGTAACTTAGTCTCAACGCCTGGAATGGCAACAGGAACATTCAGATTCAACTTTTCTAAGTACACAGTCTCTACTTCCTTGAGTCCGCCACTGACGATGGCATCGACAATTGCGCGAGTCGTTGGGATATCGAAACGGCTACCAACACCATGTGGACCGCCTGTCCAACCCGTGTTGACCAGATATACTTGGCTACCGAATGATTCGATTCGCTTCATCAGTAGCTCGGCATAAACGCCTGCAGGACGCGGGAAAAAAGGCGCACCAAAGCAAGTCGAGAAGGTCGATTGAATCGCGGCGCTAGAGCCCATTTCTGTCGAGCCAACCTTAGCTGTGTAACCAGATAGGAAGTGATAAGCGGCTTGCTCTTTGGTTAGTAGAGATACTGGTGGTAGCACGCCGGAGACATCACAGGTCAGGAAGACAACAGCGTGAGGCTCTGCGCCGCAGTTTTCCTCTTTTCTAAGTTCGATATGCTCAAGTGGGTAAGCAGCACGGCTATTTTCAGTGAGTGTCGAGTTGGTGTAGTCAGGCACGCGATTTTCATCCATGACCACGTTTTCCAGCACGGTACCGAAGCGGATAGCGTCCCAGATAACCGGCTCATTCTTCTGGCTCAGATCGATACACTTAGCGTAACAACCGCCTTCGATATTAAATACACCGCCTGGTGCCCAACCATGCTCATCATCACCGATCAAGAAACGCTTAGGATCGGCCGATAGTGTCGTCTTTCCTGTGCCTGAAAGGCCGAAAAATAGTGTGGTGTCGCCATCTCTGCCAACGTTAGCCGAGCAATGCATTGGCAATACGCCCTTGGCTGGAAGTAAGAAGTTTTGTACCGAGAACATAGACTTCTTCATCTCACCAGCATACTTAAGGCCTGCAAGAAGCACTTTACGTTCTGCAAAGTTTAAAATGACTGTCGCATCTGAATATGTACCATCACGCTCAGGATCACAGACGAAACCTGGTGCATTGATGATCTGCCATACTGGCTTATCAGCGGCATTGAACTCTTCCGGGACGATAAATAGGTTACGGGCAAATAGCTGGTGCCAAGCCGTTTCTGTGGTGACCTGTATTGGTTGATAGTGCTCTGGATCTGCGCCCACTTCCAGCTCAGAAACAAAAAGCTCTTTATCGGCCAGATAGGCTTCGACTCTCTGCCATAAAGCGGTAAATTTAGCTTGTTCGAAAGGTTTGTTCACTGAGCCCCAGTCGATATCGGCTTCTGAACTTGGCTCTTTGACGATAAAGCGATCATTAGGTGAACGACCTGTGCGTTCTCCTGTTTTTGCGACTAACGCGCCATTAGCTGTGAGTTCGCCTTCACCGTGTGCAAGGGCTAGCTCAATGAGTTGTGCTGTCGTAGGGTTATGGTGAGTTAGTTTTGATCCATCCGCCATAGTAGGGTCTCCATGATTTGAGGTCGGAATTTAGGTGCTGGTCTTTGCCGGCTTTTCTTTATATAGAAAAATACTTTATAGATAAGCGTCTTAATGCGCTGGAATTCGATTGTAACTTAAGCGGAAATGAATGTGTGAGGAAGATCTGGTTTTAATTTTAGTTAGATATGCTGTGAACAAAGCCATTTTTTATTAGAAATGGCTTTGTTCTTGATTTATTACCAATTTATTCCGGGTATGTCATCGTTACAATCCATAGCAATTATAGGTTCTTTTCTTACCCAAGTACTATTGTCTGAATATGGCGGATGCTCAAATACATCCCAAGCGGGAGATACGTGATTCCACAATTCGTCATAACCTTTACCCGATGTGACCCTTGTTACTAACACTTTGCAAGCTCCAGAAATATTCATGAAAGTCATAGTCCACCCGTCCCACTTAAAATATTTTTTATAATCCGGATCAATAACTCTAGGAGCTGGATTAAATATATTTTCGATTACACCACCTTGATCCTGAATATATTGCACAATATCACCGGAAACAACTTCTCCATATTGGGATGAGATGATGAAAGGATCGTTTTGTTCCAATTCATTAGCTTGGGCAAGTGGTGTTAGTAAAAGCATTGTTCCAATTAGTATTTTTTTTATCATAGTACTATTTCCTTATGGTATATATAAAAAAATCGAGGAAATAATATAAACTTTACAATAAAGGAAAGGTGATCTTTATCTCACTTTTGCTCACCATGTGTAACGCTATTGATTCAAAGGTATCTAGGTGTGGTGGAATGTTACGCAGGTGGGTGTTGCGAGGGGCCAAAAAAAAGAGGATGCATATAGCATCCTCGATTCATTGATATTCTTTAGATTACTGTTTAGCTACGGGAGCCTGTGCATTGCTGAAGAGCGCTTCGATGTCGATGGAGTCGAAACTATAGTTGGTATTGCAATATTCACAACCCATCTCAACTTTACTCAGTTCGGCAATGATGGCATCAATTTCTGCTTTAGGGACTGTGCGAATCGCCTTAGCGCTACGCTCTCTTGAACAGGTGCAAGAAAAAGTCACTTGGGTCGGGTCGAAAAGGCGTACTTCTTCTTGATGATAGAGACGATGAAGTACCTCTTCAGCTTCAAGCTCAAAAAGCTCTTTTGCTTTTACCGTGGAAGTAAGCTGCTCTAAATGCTCAAACTCGACATTATGATCACCTTCGCTAGGCAGTACTTGCAACAACATACCTGCAGCCTGTTGGCCATTAGCAAATAGATTTATCGAAGTGGGTAATTGCTCAGACTGAGCGAAGTATTCTTCGAGACAGGCAGCTAAGCTACTCTTGTCTAGTGCAACTACACCTTGATAGCGCTCACCATCAGTAGGTGTAAGTGTGATAACCATATGGCCTTTATTGCCGAATAGCTGCTGTAAATCGGCATCTTGCTGTAATTCACCATTCCAGCGAGCGACGCCACGTAGCTGCTGTAGGTTGTTACCATTGACAACGGCGAGTGAGACCGGACCGTCACCTTGTAGTTGTACGCTGATATCACCATCGAATTTCAGTGTCGCGGTAAGCAGAGATGTTGCCGCCATAAGCTCGCCTAGAAGATGCTGGAGCTGTAATGGATATTCGTGGGCGGACAAAACTTCTTGGTAACTCTTCTCAAGTTGCACTAATTCGCCACGAACATCTGCATTTTCAAATAGGTAGCGGTGTAAATTATCTTTACTCATCTCAATCTCACAATTACATTTCTTCTGTAGCCGAACTATCGGCATCAATTAAATAGCTATATGGTGCCTAGAGCCCATTTTTTCAACGCTTAGGTTGATTTAAAGTGCATTAGCCTTCTTTAAAACGAATGAGTTGACGGCGTTGCTTCTTATCTGGTTTATGATCCGGTGCGGGGTTATTAAGTACATTCAAGCGTCTGGCTTCGGCATATGTCTCCCGCTTGACTATGCTTTCGGGTGTTTCCTGGTATAGAGTTTGTGCAATAATTGCTTTTTGTCGTTGTTCTGACAGTTTTTTTATGACTATTTCTTTTTCGTCATACCCCTGTCTTAGTTTTATTACAGCATCTAACTCTGCCATTTTACTCGACTTGGTTCGTTGGCCGTTATAGTAAACTTTGCCGCCATTGATCATTTCTTTGGCGATTGCACGTGTTTTATAAAAGCGTGCAGCCCATAGCCACTTATCCAATCGGACCGAGCTTGTTGGTTCGAGGGACTTGGTCATTGAGTCTCCGTAGTGTAACTCTAGTTGCTATTTGAAGGTGGATGAGGTCACATGCTAGGTAATAAATTGTCTTTTTAACGGGTTAATCGCCTAATATAGCGATCGGCTTCACACCCTTTTAAGGCGGGTAAAGTTAGCATGATTAGCTCTTTGTAGCCAATTTAGCCAGTGTTAAAGGCTTGTTGCGCTTGTTGAGCTTAGCAGTGTGGGGTAGCATGAGTCAGGATTTGCTAATTTATTATAATCAGAACAGAGACCTGTATAGAGGGTCCACATAAATATGGATTTATTAGATAAAGTTATTACTAAGGTCGCAGGTATACCACATAAGCCTTTGAGTACCGCTACTTTCTGGCTGGTTCTCGTGCTTGTTATTTACTTGTTAGCCCAGATCACTTGGAAGCTTATTCCTGCATCGGATGGAGCTCAAAGCTGGCGGCCAACGCCTGTCAGCTCGAGTTCCAGAAGTAATGTGAATATCGGCGAACTGCAACAGTTGGCGCTTTTTGGTAAGGCGGATGCTAATGCGTCTAAGCCCAAGGTTGAACCAGTAGCGGAGATGATCACTGATGCCCCCAAAACCTCCCTATCTATTCAGTTAACTGGTGTGGTTGCTTCGACCATACAGCAGAAAGGCTTAGCGGTTATCGCCTCAAGCGGCTCCCAAAATACCTATAGTTTAGGCGATAAGATTAAAGGCACTTCGGCATCCCTTAAAGAGGTCTATGCCGATCGCATCATCATTACCAATTCGGGTCGTTATGAAACGTTAATGCTTGATGGTCTAAAATATGAAACTAACAGTCAGGCCAATAAACAACTTCAACGCGCCAAATCGGTGAAGAAGATAGATCAACGCAAAAATAAGCAGGTGGCCCAAGAGATCAAGCGGTCTCGTGAGGAGTTACTTGCAGACCCGAGTAAAATCACTGACTTCCTATCCATATCTCCTGTTCGCAGTAACGGTGAATTGAATGGTTACCGCTTGAATCCGGGTAAGGACAGGGAACTGTTTAAGCAGGCAGGTTTTAAAGCCAACGATCTTGCTAAATCTATGAACGGTTATGATCTCACTTCAATGAGCCAATCGATGGAAGTGATGGCACAATTACCCGAGTTAACTGAAATATCTCTTATGGTTGAAAGAGATGGCCAGTTAATTGAGATCATGTTCAGTTTACCAGAATAACTAAAATTAGAGGGTGAGACGAATTCATAGTTTTCACACCTCATCAGTATTTGTTTGAGCCTTATGGGCGAACCTATGGGTTTATGGGAAGTAAATTAATGAATAATAAAAGTTTTCGCAGAAATTTAATTGCAGGGATTGTGATGGGAGCCTCCCTTTTAGCTCCTCAACTTGCTTGGTCTGAGCAGTATGCGGCTAATTTTAAAGGGACTGATATTCAAGAATTTATCAATATCGTTGGTAAAAACCTGAATCGCACCATTATTGTCGACCCTACGGTTCGCGGTAAGATCAATGTTCGCAGTTACGATCTACTCGATGATGAACAATATTATCAATTCTTCCTCAATGTGCTTCAGGTCTATGGTTATGCCGTCGTGGAGATGGATAACAATATTATTAAGGTGATCAAAGATAAGGATGCTAAGACGGCATCGATTCGCGTTGCCGATGACAATACTCCCGGTGTCGGTGATGAGATGGTGACCCGTATCGTCGCTCTATATAACACCGAAGCCAAACAACTCGCACCACTGCTTCGTCAGCTCAATGACAATGCCGGTGGCGGTAACGTAGTTAACTATGACCCATCGAATGTCTTGATGATCTCCGGCCGCGCAGCCGTGGTTAACAAATTGGTAGAGATCGTTCGCCGCGTCGATAAACAAGGTGATACCGAAGTTCAGGTGGTACCACTGGAATTTGCATCGGCGGGTGAGATAGTTCGCATTATCGAGACCTTAAACCGCGTTTCAGGTAACAAGTCTCAGTCCGGTCAGGCCCCCAAAGTAGTTGCCGATGAACGCATGAATGCAGTGGTTGTCAGTGGAGATGAGAAGGGCCGCTTACGTGTGGTCGAACTCATCAAGAAGCTCGATGCCGAGCAGGCAAGCACAGGTAACACTAAGGTTCGCTACCTGAGATATGCTAATGCAGAAGATCTCGTCGAGGTGTTGACTGGGTTTGCCGAGCAGCTGTCTAGTGATCAGGATAGCGGCGCTAAGCCCGGCGGTAACAAGCGCCGTAAAGATGTCAATATTATGGCCCATGCCGAAACGAATGCTTTAGTGATCACGGCGCAACCGGATCAGATGCGCACCATAGATAGTGTGATCAATCAGCTAGATATTCGCCGTGCTCAGGTCTTGGTCGAGGCGATAATCGTCGAAGTGGCCGAAGGTGATGATGTCGGTTTCGGTATCCAGTGGGCGACAGAATCTGGTGGTATGACCCAGTTCAATAACCTAGGTCCAACCATAGGTGAAGTGGGGGCAGGTGTCTGGTTAGCGCAAGATCAGAAAGCCTCACAGACTTGTACAGGTTCAGGTGACGGCAAAACATGTACCGATAATCCAGATACTCCAGGTGATATTACCGTGCTGGCCCAAGCATTAGGCAAGGTTAACGGTATGGCTTG
The DNA here is from genome assembly GCF_002005305.1 of Shewanella psychrophila. Lineage (NCBI taxonomy): Bacteria > Pseudomonadati > Pseudomonadota > Gammaproteobacteria > Alteromonadales > Shewanellaceae > Shewanella > Shewanella psychrophila. The sequence continues at coordinate 6,133,240 of NZ_CP014782.1, read as the reverse complement.
GGGCGTGGCTATGGGAGACTTCGGCGCCTTGATCCAGGCGGTATCTAGCGATACCAAATCAAATGTACTGGCGACGCCTTCGATTACTACTTTAGATAATCAGGAAGCCTCGTTCATCGTTGGTGACGAGGTGCCTATCCTAACCGGAAGTCAGAGCTCGAGTAACGGTAGCAGTAGCCCTTTCACTACGGTGGAGCGTAAAGAAGTAGGGGTCAAACTAAAAGTTATCCCGCAGATCAACGAAGGCACCTCAGTTAAACTGACTATCGAGCAGGAAGTCTCGGGCATCAATGGTAAGACTGCCGTCGATGTTACTTTCGCGACTCGGCGTTTGACGACCACAGTAATGGCTGATTCGGGGCAGATCGTCGTCTTAGGCGGTCTGATCAACGAGGAAGTACAAGAGAGTGTGCAGAAGGTACCTTTCCTTGGTGATCTGCCAATTATTGGTCATCTGTTTAAGTCTTCTTCGAGCAGTAAAAAGAAGAAGAACCTGATGATATTTATCAAACCAACCATTATTCGTGATGGCATCACCATGGAAGGCATAGCGGGTCGTAAATATAACTACTTCCGCGCACTCCAGTTAGAGCAGCAAGATCGGGGTATTAACCTGATGCCTAATACCGAGGTGCCTGTGCTCGAAGAATGGAATCAGTCAGAATATCTGCCACCTGAGGTCAACGATATCCTAGAGCGTTACAAAGCGGGTAAAGGTCTGGAGACTAAGATGCGTGAGACAGATCCTGCCTTGAAACATATTTCAGAAAATAAAGATGGTATAAGCGAAAGTGTATCGGATGGTGCCGACAATAGTACGAGCACGGATGATAACGCCGATGAGTAATGGTCAAATCCCTCAGAGTGATGAGCTGGCGTTAGTTTCAGAAGAGGTTTGGCAAGACGCTGAAATTGACAGTGACGAAGAGTTTCGTTCCGATAGCAGGGAGCGCTTGCCCTTCGCTTTTTCCCATCGTTTTGATGTGGTGCTCGATACTGGTGTCGATGAAGCTTTGACCTTGTACCATACGGCAGCGACTCCCTTAGCCGCCTTACTTGAAGTCAGGCGTTACACTGGGCGTGAATTGCCTCTTGTGCAGCTAGTTCCGGCAGAGTTTGAGGCAAGATTGACTCAGGCATATCAGGCAAATTCTTCCGAGGCTCAGCAGCTGATGGAAGATATTGGTAATGAGATGGACTTGTATACGTTAGCCGAAGAGCTGCCTCAAACAGAAGACCTGCTCGAGGGCGATGACGATGCGCCTATCATCAAGCTGATCAACGCCTTGTTATCCGAGGCAATTAAAGAGGAAGCCTCAGACATTCATATCGAGACCTACGAGAAGCAACTCGTGGTGCGTTTTCGAGTCGATGGCATGTTGAAAGAGGTGCTCAAGCCAAATCGTAAGCTTTCATCCTTACTGGTTTCCCGTATCAAGGTGATGGCTCGTCTGGATATCGCCGAGAAGCGAGTCCCTCAGGATGGCCGTATCTCACTTCGGATCGGTGGTCGAGCCGTGGATGTACGTGTGTCGACGATGCCGTCGAGTCACGGCGAGCGTGTGGTGTTACGTCTGTTGGATAAGAATGCGGGTAACTTAGACCTGATTCAACTTGGTATGACAGAACAGGTCCGTATTAAATTCGATGAATTGATCCGTAAGCCCCATGGCATCATCTTGGTGACCGGGCCTACGGGTTCGGGTAAGAGTACGACGCTATATGCGGGTCTGACCGAACTAAACACTAAAGATACTAATATTTTGACTGTAGAAGACCCTATAGAGTATGAACTCGAGGGGATAGGTCAGACTCAGGTAAACACTAAGGTCGATATGACCTTTGCTCGCGGTCTGCGTGCGATTCTGCGACAAGATCCCGATGTGGTTATGATAGGAGAAATCCGCGACTTGGAAACGGCTCAAATTGCCGTTCAGGCATCATTAACGGGTCACATGGTGTTATCTACACTTCACACTAACACGGCTTCGGGCTCAATCACTCGATTACAGGACATGGGCGTGGAGCCTTTCTTAGTCTCATCTAGTCTATTGGGCGTACTGGCCCAACGTCTTATCCGTACCTTATGTTCCGAGTGTAAATCTGAGCATGTGCCGGATCAGAGTGAACGTAAGTTACTGGGTATGGGCGAAGATGATCAAAGTGTCATATATCGCGCCGAAGGCTGTAAGTCCTGTGGCAATAATGGTTATCGCGGCCGAACAGGTATCCATGAACTACTCATCGTCAACGACGATGTACGTGAACTTATCCATACCGGACGTGGTGAATTGGCCATCGAGAAACTTATTCGTCAGACGACTCCCAGTATTCGCCATGATGGCATGAGTAAAGTGTTGGCAGGAAAAACCACCCTCGAAGAGGTGTTACGCGTCACCCGCGAGGAGTAAGCCATGGGAGCATTTGAATACTTGGTTTTAGATAAAATAATTGAAGGTGTGGAGGTTTTTCATGCCTGCATTTGAATATAAGGCTTTAGATAAGCAAGGAAAACAGCAAAAAGGTGTGATCGAGGCCGATACTGCTCGTCATGCTCGCGGCCAGCTAAGAGATCAACGCTTGATGCCGCTGGAGATCAAGCCTGTTCTCGAGAAAGAGTCTAAGGCAAAGTCCGGAGGTAAGAGTCTCTTTCAGCGTGGTATATCCGTGGCAGAACTCGCACTCATCACTCGTCAAATTGCGACTCTGGTTGCGGCGGGCTTACCGGTGGAAGAAGCTTTGAAAGCGGTTGGCCAGCAGTGTGAGAAAGATCGTTTGGCGAGCATGGTCATGGCAGTACGTTCTCGGGTGGTCGAAGGTTATAGCCTAGCCGATTCTATGGCCGAATTTCCCCACATATTCGATGACCTCTATCGTGCCATGGTCGCGTCGGGAGAAAAGTCAGGCCATCTCGAGGTGGTGCTTAATCGCTTGGCGGATTACACCGAGCGTCGACAGCAACTAAAAAGTAAGATGACCCAGGCGATGATATACCCCGTTGTATTAACCGTTGTAGCCATCGGGGTAATCGCAATACTATTGGCGGCGGTTGTGCCCCAAGTTGTTGGCCAGTTTGAACATATGGGCCAACAACTACCCTGGACAACTCAATTATTGATTGCATCGTCAGATTTTGTCCGAGACTACGGACTGATTGTTTTAGGTGTGATGGTCGGTGGGTTTGTACTGTTTAAACGTCTACTAACTAAGCCAGAATACCGAATGAAGTTTGATGCTTTACTCCTCAAGTTACCCGTTATTAGCAGGATTAGTAAGGGGCTTAACACGGCACGCTTTGCTCGAACCCTGAGTATCTTAGCGGCGAGTTCAGTGCCACTGCTAGATGCGATGCGAATTGCCAGTGAGGTCTTGATTAATGTTAAGGTCAGACTTGCGGTGGAAGAGGCGACAGCGCGAGTTCGTGAAGGAACTAGTTTAGGTGCAGCATTGACGAATACGAAACTTTTTCCGCCTATGATGCTCTATATGATCACGTCGGGTGAGAAGAGTGGTCAGCTAGAGCAGATGCTTGAGCGAGCTGCTGATAACCAGGACAGAGAGTTCGAGTCGAATGTCACCATAGCACTGGGAATATTTGAGCCTATGCTGGTTGTCAGTATGGCTACAGTAGTGTTATTTATCGTCTTGGCTATTTTACAACCAATCTTAGAGCTGAATAATATGGTTAGTGGTTAAGTTTAGGATTAATTAAGTAATCGTGTTATCAGTTAAATAAGCTTTTCGTTATTCATTTTCTCTGAGCCTATATAGAGGTTCAGAGTCGTTTTTTTTAAGAGGATGTTGTTCATGCAAACAAGAAATAAGCAGAAAGGTTTCACCCTACTCGAAGTGATGGTGGTTATCGTGATTTTAGGGATTCTAGCTTCTATGGTTGTTCCCAACCTGATGGGAAACAAGGATAAGGCAGATCAACAGAAAGCAGTTTCAGATATCGTCGCCCTTGAAAATGCCTTAGACATGTATCGTTTGGACAACAGCATCTACCCAACGACAGAACAGGGTCTGGATGCCTTAGTACAAAAACCCAATAGCTCACCAGAGCCCCGTAATTACCGTGAAGATGGCTATGTGAAGCGTTTACCACAAGATCCATGGAGAAATGATTACTTGCTACTGAGTCCGGGTGAAAATGGCAAGCTTGATATCTTCAGTATGGGTCCCGATGGTCAGGCGGGCACAGAAGATGATATCGGTAACTGGAATCTACAGAATTTTCAGTAAGCACTGAAATTACTGGTCATTTGAATCAAAAACCTGAATCGATAATCATATGAAGTCATCATGGGCATACCAGCATATATCAGACTTTTCTCTCTTTGGGACTAGCCGATGAAGCAATTGCGCCAGAAAGGTTTTACCTTAATGGAAGTGCTCTTAGTAGTGCTCTTGATGGGCTTGGCTGCCTCGGCAGTGACTATGACTATGAGCGGTGCCGATCGAAAGAAGGAGCTCGAGAGGACGGCCCTACAGTTTATGGCCGCTACCGAGATGGTACTCGATGAAACTGTGCTCAGTGGTCACTTCATCGGTATTGTCATCGAAGATACCAGTTATAAATATGTCTTCTACGATGAAGGTAAATGGAAGTCATTAGATAGAGATCGTATTCTCGCCGAACGGCAGATGGAGGATGGGGTTGAGATTAGCTTGGTCCTCGATGGTCTACCTCTTGTGCAAGAAGATGAAGAGCAAGATTCCTGGTTCGACGAGCCCTTCATAGATGAGAAGACCGAAGAGGAGAAAAAGAAGTCTCCTGAGCCACAGATCTTGTTATTCCCAAGTGGTGAGATGAGCTCTTTCGAGATGACCTTCTTCAGTGAAGATGAGCAAGGCCAAGAAATTGAAGCATTAGTCGTTGGTGACTCCCTCGGGCGTTTAACTCTGGGGAGAGGCGATGAGTTCGATGGCGGTGACAATGGGCACTAATCACTTCAATAACATCAGAGCTAAAGGCATGACCTTGTTGGAAGTCATAGTGGCTCTGGCGGTGTTTTCCATTGCGGCAGTATCTATTACTAAGAGCTTGGGAGATCAAATCGCCAACATGCCCATCTTAGAAGAGCGTACCTACGCACAATGGGTGGCTGATAATGTGATGGTCGATGCCAGATTGGAGGCTAAGTTTCCTGATATCGGCAAAAAAGATGGCGAAATGGAGCTGGCTGGCCTCGATTGGTATTGGCGTAAAGAGATCGTGAAAACTTCAGATGACAAATTTCGCATGATACGTGTCAGTGTCAGCAACGATTCACGTTATAAACGAATTGTTGCCCAAGTGAGCAGTTATGTACTTAATCCGGAATAGACGCAATGGGGGCTTCACTTTACTCGAGATGTTGATAGCGATTGCTATCTTCGCCATGATCGGCCTGGCGGCAAATGCGGTCTTGAGTACTGTCATTAAAAACGATGAAGTCACTAAAGAGTTTTCCACTAAATTAAAGGCGATGCAGCAAGGATTTGGTGCATTAGAGCGCGATTTAGGTCAAATGGTGGCCAGAACGCCAAGATTGTTGGAAGGTGGGCGTGGTACCACAGTATTTCAAACCGGTTCAGATATTTTGGATTCCGAATCTGAGGCGCTAGTATTTTTCCGTCTAGGCTGGCTAAACCCCGATGGGATTTTGCCCCGTGGCAGCATACAGTCGGTGGCATATGTGGTCAGAGATGGCGCCTTGGAGCGCTGGTATTACCCTTATCCTGAGCCTGAATTCGGGGCGGAGCCGATAAAGACCATAGTGATGCGAGGCGTGATATCGGTTAAGTACTCCTTCTTTATGGAAGATAAGTGGGAAAGAAAAGTCGATGGATCTAAATTGCCTAAAGCGATAGCCATGGAAATTGAATTAGAGGGCCTAGGCAAGATCCAACGTAAATTCTTATTGCCCTTAGGTGCACCAGTACCTTCAGATAATAACAACGGCGGCAATAATAACGGCGGTAATAACAACGGCGACGATGATAACAAGGACGGCGGTAATAACAATGACAGCAATAACGGTGGTGGCACCAACAATGGTGGCGGTACTAATAATGACGATAAAAATGGCAGATAACCTGATGGGTAATCTACAGCAGGTGCTTAGCGAGTGAGTAAATTCCCAGCTAAACAGCGGGGCGTCGCCCTTATCGTGGTGATGCTAATTGTTGCCATGGTGGCGATTATCGCCACGAATATTAATAGCCGTAATCAGTTATCTGTGCGTCGAACCTTAAATTTGGCGGAGTATGATCAGGCATTCTGGTACGCCATTTCCGCCGAAGAGTTAGCTAAAAAAATACTTAAGCAAGATTTCGAAGACGCAGATGGTACGGTACACCTACAGCAATATTGGGCTCAAGCTGATGTGGTGTTTCCCGCAGAGAATGGTGAGATCGGCGGTACAATTTCAGACTTGCAGTCTTGCTTTAACCTCAATGCACTGTCGGTCGAAAGTGTTAAGGGGGCCGGAGGTAACGGTCAGCCTAAGTTGCCACTGGCGGGGGTACAATATAAAGGTTTACTGGTTGCCTTGGGTATGGATGATTTCGGTGCCGAGCGGCTAACTTATACCCTAAAAGATTATATCGATGAAGACGCGACGGCGAGCCAATTTGGCGCCGAAGATGCAGATTATGAGTCCCGTGCAGTGCCATATCGTGCAGCTAACACCTTGATGAGCCATCGTAGTGAACTAAGGGCCGTACTGGGGTATACACAAGATATCTACCTTAAGTTGTTACCATACATTTGTGTGATACCCGGTAATAATAAACAGGTACTGAATGTGAATACCATTAAGGTCGAACAGGCGGCGCTACTTGCAGGCATGTTTGATAATAAGATCTCTGTGGGTGAGGCTGAAAACATCATCAATCAGCGCCCTGGGGATGGATTTGAGAAGATTGAGGATTTTACCGAGATCTCATCCATATCAAGCCTAATAGCGGCAGATGCGGCGTTAAAAACCAGCTTTACAGTCACTACGGAATTCTTCAAGTTGGAGGCGGGTGCTAAAGTTGAGAATGCCACTTTCCGGCTAGATAGCGTGCTAAAAGTGGCTAATAGCGGTGGTAGTATAGATGTACTAACGCGTCAATTTGGCGGACAGAAATAATCCTGTCGATACCGGCTATCGTCAGTGAGCATAATAAAAATAACATAAGCTTGTCTGAAACCGATTTGGTAAGGGATGAGGTTAGTGGAGAACAGATTTGAGTGAAAGACTATTAATCCGCTTAGGAACAAGTCAGGAGCAAGCTTGCTCATGGCTAGTTTGGTCTGAGCTGGAGCAGGAAATTATAGGTTCTGGTGAACTGAAAGATGCCCTAGAATTGGCTAGTCTGACTGAGCGAGCCGGCAATCGCCCCGTCGATATTCTTGTTCCCTCATCGGCGATAACTTTGACCCAAGTGGAACTGCCCGAGAAGGGGCAACGTCAAGCGATCCAAGCATTACCTTTCATGCTGGAAGAGAACTTGGCTGAAAATGTTGATGATCTGCACTTTGTCACCGGCCCTCGCGAGGGCGAGTTTCTTAGTGTGGCTGTAGTTGCCCATGACCAGATGCGAACCTGGTTAACTTGGCTCAGTGATGCGGGGTTAAAGGCTAAGCGCATTGTCCCTGATTGCTTGGCATTGCCTTTGGAACAGTGCCAGTGGGCTGCCATTAAGTTTAATCAGGAATATTTACTCAGAACAGGCGCTGGAGTTGGAGTGAGTCTGAGTGAAGACTGGATGAATATGGTACTGCCAAGGCTGCTGCCATCGGATAGCGAGGCCATGGTAACCGTTGCCGGTTACAGCGAGCTGAATTTAGCCGGTACTCAGATACAGGCGCAGGAACTCGAGCTTCCTATGTTAGTTCTGGCTAAAGGCATCTTAACGGCCCCGATCAACCTTTTGTCTGGAAGTTATACCCCTAAACGTGAGTATGGTAAACATATACAAATTTGGCGAAATGCTGCGATTATCACTGTGGTAGCCTTGGTGCTGGCGCTGGTGAATAAAGGGCTCAATATTCACCAACTGAATACAGAGCATGCGCGTCTGAAGCAGCAGAGCGAGATTATTTTTAAACAAGCCGTCCCTGGAACCTCACGTATAGTAAACCTTAGATCTCAAATGGATAGGCATCTAAGAAACATGCAGGGCAGTGGAGGGGGGAGTGAGTTCTTTTCTATGCTTGAAGGCTTAGAGGAGGCATTTACTCAGGTGCCTCAGTTAAAGCCTACTACGCTACGTTTCGATAGTGCCCGCAGTGAGCTGCGTATGCAGGTTACTGCCAAGAGCTATGCCCAGGTAGAGCAGTTTAAGGAGATTGTTTCTCGTTCATACAGGCTGGACTCGGGTGCGATGAACAGTGGTGAAGATTCAGTGACCAGTACATTAACGTTGAGGAGTAAGTAACATGGAAAACGTTAAAGTATGGTGGAATGGTCTTATCTTACGTGAGAAGCAGCTTGTTAGCGCATGTGGTGTCTTTTTAATTATTGGTATTCTCTATTGGGGGATCTGGGCACCAATATCGAATGCGGAAATCGATGCAGAAAGAGGCCTACAGGCACAACAGAGTACCCTTAACTTTGTTAAGCAGACGGCGAATAAGATAGCCGGTCTTAAAGAAAGTGGTAATAAAGCCAGCTTCAAAGGGAGCCTTAGTGCCGCGGTGAATCAGAGTGCTGGGGCGTTTGGTCTAGAGATCACTCGTATGCAGCCTCAAGGTAAGAAAATTCAAATTTGGATGGATGATGTGCCTTTCGATGCCTTGCTCGGCTACCTCAATGAACTGGTACAAGTTAAGGGCCTATCCTTAGACAGTATTGACTTAGCCGAGTCTGATACAGTGGGTTTAGTGCGTGTTCGTCGTATTCAATTGTCGCAGTAATGATTATTTTTTTATTAAGGTGTAGTAGTGAATTTAGCTAAAAAGATTATCATCGGCGTGTGTATCTATCTGGTGTTTTTACTGGCGTTGTTGCCTGCCAGTGTGGCGATAAAGCTCGCGCCTCTGCCTAATAACATCAGCTTGAGTGGTATTTCAGGCTCAATATGGTCGGGAAGTATCGAGTCTGTGACCATACAAAAGAGACAATTGGAGCAGGTTCAGTGGCAGCTGAGTCCTTGGGCTTTGTTTTTGGGTCAGGCCAAAATAGATCTGGTTATAGGCAATCGAGGAGCGGCGGTTAGCGGTAAAGGTCTAGTCATTCTATCCATGAGCGGAATTGATGCGGAAGGTTTAAGATTCGAAGCGCCATCTAGCTTCCTATTAGGCAATAATCGCTTACCCTTTCGTACTAAAATTGGTGGCGATATTAGTTTGTTTATCGATCGTCTCGAGCAAGGGACTCCTTGGTGTGAGCAGTTGAATGGTAAGCTGTTTGTTAATCGTGCCGGAGTAAAAAATCAGTTCGGCAACTATCCTCTTGGAGATATAGAGCTAGGGCTGAGTTGTGTCGATGGCAATGTGAAAGTGAAATCTGATGAGACCATGAATCAGCTAGGTTTTACCGGGACTTTGGTGCTTCAGGCTGAGAAAGTGGTGCAAGTCAGCGCTAAGATAAAAGAGACTGCCTCACAGCCTGAAGACCTGAAGAAGGCATTGGCCTTCCTGGGGAAGAAAGACAGTCAAGGCTACTATCCGATCAGTTACCAAGGTAGGATCCCAGGGCTATAAATAATACCAATCAAAATAAGAGCTATAGATTGCGGGCTTAATCTCTTACCAAGTAAAGCAGAAGGCACCACCAATAGGTGCCTTTTTGATATCTGGGGTAAGCTAATCTGCCAGAAGATCATCCAGTAATAGCTGATAATCTCCTATTGCAGGAAAATCGCTAAACACTTTATTAGGTTTCTGGCTGTCTGGGTTTGTGATACCCAGCTGATAGCCTACGCCGGCATCTTTTGCTGCTTGCAATATATCTTCGTTATCATCGATAAACAGGCATCGACTTGGGTCTAACTGGAACTGTAAGAACAGATGTTGCCAGAAGTGGGGATGCTCTTTCGGGTAACCAGTTTCATGGCTGGAGAGCATATGATCAAGTCCAACTGCCAGGTCTGTATGCTCCAGTTTCAGGGCCAAGCTCTTGGGGTGAGCATTGGTGACCAGAATGCGTGACTTTTTCTGTTCACCGAGGGCGGACAGAAATGGCATGCTGTCTTGCCTTAATTGAATTCTATCGACTAAGGTTTTGTGCAGCCTTAGGATATCTAACCCTAATTCACTTTCCCAATAATCTAAGCTGTACCAGTCTAAAGTGCCGAAGACTTTACCGTAAGATGACTCTACTAACGCTTGTGCAGCTTGGCTATCTAAGCCTCTCTGCCGACTTAACTCAGTCGGGACTAAGCTTAACCAAAAGTGATTATCGAAATGTAGATCCAGTAAGGTTCCATCCATATCGAGTAACACAGTATCTATCTCATTCCATGGAAACATCATTATTCCGTTTTAGTTGTTATGAAGTGTAGGGTTTTACTTTGAGAGTACAAGTTATTCAATTATTAATACTAATCTATCTAATTCCTTAATCAAGGCAGTTTCTGGTTGTAGATTAAAAACAGGATAGTAAGATTGTATTGTTAAGCATTTATCCAATTGGCCTAGGGGCTCCTATGAAGCACAAGAAACCGGAAATTCTAGGTTCAGAGATTGTTGCGCAAAGCCGCTTGTTTAAAATAGAGCAGGTAAACCTTAAATTCTCCAATCAGGTCGAGCGACAGTATGAGCGGATGAAGGGCAATAATCGTGGTGCTGTGATGGTGGTGCCAGTGCTCAATGGAGAGACTCTGTTGTTGGGTCGCGAATATGCCGCCGGCACTCATACTTATGAACTTGGTTTTCCGAAAGGTTTAATCGATCCCGGTGAGGAGGCTCATGAAGCGGCTAACCGCGAACTTCAGGAAGAGATTGGGTTTGGGGCAAGAAAGCTGACCCATCTGATGGAACTGAGTCTAGCTCCTGGTTACTTTGCCAGTAAGATGCAGGTTTTTATTGCCGAAGAACTTTATGAAAGCGTTCTGGAAGGAGATGAGCCTGAGCCTATCGAAATGGTTCCCTGGCCACTGGATAACTGGCAATCTTTGCTCGAACAGGAAGATTTTTCAGAGTCGAGGAGCGTAAGCGCCTTGTTTTTGGCTCAAAAATATCTAAAACTATAAGTGTTTGAAACATAATTATAAGAACCCTTTTCTTATATGAGTATGAGTGAGTCGGCTGTTGGAGCAGTTATGAAGCCAGAAGAGTACGTAGAACAAGCAATTGATATTGCAGTTGAAGCGGGAATAAAGATACGAGATATCTATCTTAAAGGGACTTTCGAGAAAGAGATAAAGTCTGATAATACGCCAGTGACTTCCGCTGATATTGCTGCCCATAATATTATCACCTCTGCATTACAAGCCTTGACTCCTGATATCCCGGTGCTTTCCGAGGAGGATGCGAATATTCCTTTCTCTGAGCGCAAGGACTGGCAACGATATTGGTTGGTCGATCCTTTAGATGGGACTGGTGAGTTTATTGCGGGAAGCGGTGATTTCTCTGTGATCATCGCATTGATAGAGCATAATCGACCTATCATGGGCATAGTGTATGTGCCTATGACTGAAGTATGTTACTACGCTATTGCTGGGTTAGGTGCCTATAAGCGTGATGGTCAATCTGAGGTCAGGATAATGAGCCGTCAGTTGCCAGATGATCAAGATCCACCGCTAAAGTTAGCTGTTAGCCGGCGCCAAGATCCTCAGTCGGTACTTAAATTATTTAGTCATACAAAACATTGTGAGTTGATCGTACTCGGTGGAGCCGCTTTAAAGAGCTGTCTGGTGGCAGAAGGAAAGGCCGATTGTTATGTTCGTATCGGGCCAACGGGTGAGTGGGATACCGGAGCCGCTCAGATCATTGTTGAAGAGGCTGGCGGACAGATCATGGACATTGAGCTACAGCCTTTGAGTTATAATGAGCGGGAATCTTTAGAAAATCCTAACTTCATAGTGGTAGGCTCTCCTCACTTGGCTTGGGATGTTCTGCTAACAGCAGAGAGTTAAACTAATATAGTTAAACAGGCCATCAATCAAGGATGGCCTTTTCTTTTTTATGGCTTACACAAGTCTCTATCGGCTCAGGATGATAGATTAGAGGGTAATTATGATTTTGACTCGACGTTTCCTGCCCTATTTTATTACTCAGTGTCTAGGGGCATTGAACGACAATGTCTATAAAAATATGTTGTTACTCTTGGTCACCTATTCTCAAGTTGGTAGCCTGCCTATAGATGTAAATCTATTTGTTAATCTAGCCGCCGGTTTATTTATTCTTCCTTTCTTTCTTTTTTCTGCTCATGCAGGCCTTATTGCCGACAATATCGATAAAGCGATATTAATTCGACGTCTCAAATTGTTAGAGGTGATCATCATGTGCTGTGGTGCGGCGGCGATTGTAAGCCAAAGCTACCTCCTCATGTTGGTGTTACTCTTTCTGATGGGGACACAATCGGCTTTCTTTGGCCCGGTTAAATATTCACTTTTGCCTATGGTATTGAAAGATATTGAGTTGGTGAGGGGCAATGCCTGGGTGGAGATGGGAACCTTTATCTCTATATTGATAGGCACCATAGTCGCGGGTCTAATCGTTGCCAGCGATAATGCCACTACGTTAGCAGCAATAACCGTTGTTATTTTAGCATCTGTTGGCTATATCTCGAGTCGGTTTATCCCTTCTATTCCCTTGATCATTAAACCTAAAAAACTGAGGTTTACTCCCTTTTCCGGTTCGATAGAGAGTCTTAAGAAAGTTCGACGAACGCCTTCTATATGGATGGCTGTATTGGCCATTAGCTGGTTTTGGTTTATAGGTGCCACCTATCTTACTCAGTTTCCCAATTTTGCTAAGTTACACTTACATGCCGGAGCCACAGTGGTCTCCTTATTGTTAGCCTTGTTTTCTATCGGTATAGCGGCGGGGTCATTTTTATGTGATCGCATGTCATTTAAACAAGTCGAGTTAGGCTTGCTGCCTTTCGGCTTGCTGGGCTTGACCATTTTCGGCATCGACCTCTATTGGTCTGTACCTAGCTTAAATCCAGTTGATGTCTATACAGCTGGCAGCTTCATTGGCGAGTCTTCACATTATCGGCTCATGTTCGATCTATTTATGGTGGGAGCGAGCGGTGGTCTATTTATCGTTCCCTTATATGCATTTATTCAGGCGAGGACTAAAGAGGGGGAGTGTGCTCAGGCCATTGCGGCAAATAACATAATGAATGCATTGTTCATGGTTATGTCAGCCGCCTTTGCCATCATTTTCTTGGGCCCTCTGGGTGGGAGTATATTGCAGTTATTTTTGGTGCTTGCTGTGTCCAATATAGTGGTCGGTGCCTTGCTGTTTATCAATTTACCAGAGCTAAGGTTAAGGCTGGTAACTTACCTCTTGGCTAGATTCATACATCCACTCTCTGTGACTCAAGGTGATACTTTACCTAAACGCGGAGGCGCAATATTAATTGGATCATCGGATTCAGCAAAAGAGCTGTTTCTGATACAGAGCCTTTCTGTGCGACCGATATGTTTTATATTGAACCAGCCTCTTGGCACAGGGTTTTTGGCCAAATTGCTAAGAACGTCGGGAAATATTTTAGAACTAGCCTCGGGCAAGCAAGAAAAAGCCGATGAGGAAACTCAGGAGTATATCGAGCGGATCACTAAGGCATTGCATAATGAGGAGCTGGTTTATTTGTCCCCAAAAGAGTATTTGGAGCTTAGCGAGATCCTCGAAGCCTTGATTGAGCCAATATTGAAACTGAGTATCTCATTGAAGCCTTTGGCTCCTAGTGGAGACACCAGCGCTGATAACATGGCGCCGAGTAGAAGAGTAGGTGTGGTGTTAACCCAAAGAGCAAACATACCTCTAGAAAATGACTAGAGGTAGTGATAACGGACAGGCTTGAGCATTAAGCTTATGTGCGAGCCGAATAGTCGTCTAACCATTCATGCATTGCCTGATGGGAGCCCTTAAATAAGACTCGAGCTTGTTTCTTGTCCAGCTGATACTGATACATGGGGTCGTAATACTTGTTGAGTAGCAGGGATATCCATTCTAGGTGGGCCTCTGTACTGCTTGTTTGCTGTTGAATTTTCAGTGCATTGGTAATAATAGACTGGAACTCATCATGTAACTGGCCACCGAGTCGCTTCTTAATACCTGTGATACTTTGGCTCAAATACTCAGAAAACGCGACAAAGCCATCTTCTTCACCTAATCGGTCTATGTAGCCGGAATGCATCTTATGAACGTATTCATCTAATAATCTAGCATGTCTATCTTCATTCGATTCATCTAGCACTAAGATCTGAGCCGTTTGCATGGCGCTGTAAAATGTCTTGGGTATTGCAGAGCGGCCAATAAGGAAACTTTCATCTTCTAAGACTAAGCAGCGCTCAGCTCTCTGCTGATGTCGTAATAATTCTACAGCTAAACGGCTTTCAAAATTTATCTGTGTAGGCTGGGGCTCATGGTAACGACCGAAACTCGATCCTCTATGATGGGCAATGCCCTCCAAATCGACGGATTCGGAACGCTTGACTAAGAAGTCCGTTTTTCCACTGCCAGTGATCCCACTGAGAATAAATACTGGTTGCTGCTGGGGAGCTTCATCGATCACATCGATAAGATACTGGCGCATAGCCTTGTAACCACCTTCTACATAGGGGATCTCCAAGCCTGCATCTTTAAGCCATTGCTGAGTCAGCTGAGATCTTAGGCCGCCGCGAAAGCAATATAGGTAAGCATTTGGGTTTTTATCAAAATACTCCAGCCAGGCATCCACCCTTTGCTGTTTTATTTTGCCTTTAACCAGAGTGTGTCCGAGCTTGATAGCTGCTTCTTGGCCATTTTTCTTATAGCAAGTGCCTACCTTCTGTCGTTCGCTATCTTGCATTAGCGGGAGGCTAGTACTGGCTGGGAATGCACCCTTGTTAAATTCGAGTGGCGCTCTGACATCCATCATAGGGTGACCCGATAGCATGATCTCTTTGTAAGCGCTCTTAGGGACTAGATGCTGGCTCATTAGATGAGTTCCACTAGTGTTGCTTGTGACGCATTGGTCATGGTACCAATACACTCTGTTGGAATCTTGTTATTGACTAGCAAGCGAATTAATTCTTGCTCGGCTTCGGGCGCTACAGATATGAGTAAACCGCCGCTGGTTTGTGGGTCACATATAATGCCTTTCTGCTCATCTGTGAGGCTAGGCAAATGTTCGCTGTAGCTATCGTAGTTTCTGTGTGTGCCACCCGGTATACAGCCCATCTCAAGATAAGCCTTAGCCTTAGTTAATAGTGGTAGCGTCGAAACTTGGATCCGTGAATTGAGTTTAGCACCCTGGCACATCTCGATAAGATGCCCGGCAAGCCCGAACCCAGTAACATCTGTCATGGCATTAACCCCGGAAATTTTTGCGATTGCAGGGCCTAATAAATTTAGTTCGCACATGGCATCGGCGGCAATATTGATATCTTCAGGCGCAATTTTTTTCTGCTTCTGTGCTGTAGTTAAGATGCCTATACCTAAAGGTTTAGTCAGATAGAGCTTATCGCCAGGTTGAGCTGTATTATTTTTCTTAAGCTCGCCAAGTGGGATTTGCCCAGTTACAGCGAGCCCAAATATGGGCTCTGGGGAATCGATACTGTGGCCACCGGCCAACATGATCCCGGCATCTTCACAGGCTTGACGCCCGCCATCGACAACTTGCTGAGCCACTTCTGCTGGTAAGGTATTAACTGGCCAGCCCAAAATTGCAATGGCCATCATAGGTGTGCCGCCCATGGCATAGATATCGCTGATAGCATTAGTTGCAGCGATTCTACCGAAGGTGAAAGGGTCATCGACGATGGGCATAAAGAAGTCTGTGGTGCTGATGATGCCGGTTTCTTCGTTGAGTTTGTAAACGGCTGCATCATCTCGGGTTTGATTGCCCACTAATAGCTTGGGGTCTTCGAATACCGGAAGCTGAGAAGCTAATATAGTACCTAGGACTTTTGGTGATATTTTACATCCACATCCAGCGCCATGGCTGTATTCGGTAAGCTTGATTTTAGATTCTGACATGAACTCAAAAGTCCCTTTAAAAGGTAATTAGGCGGTCATGATAGTCCTATCGTCAGGCTACTTCAATTAACAGTGTTCTGGAATGAAGACTGGGAGGGGGACTAGGATGGATAAGGATGACCGATAAGCAAGCTAACGCGTGCAACTCCAGTAAAAATAACGGCTCGACAGGTATGTTATCGAGCCGTTTTATCAAGAAGCTAAGCGTAAGTCGCAGTGAGTAGCTTCCAGTTCTTATGCTGTAGGATGAAACGTTGTTTCATCTCGTCGACTTGCTGTACTAATTGCTTGTTGGCTAACTGTTTGCGTTTTGCTTCGAGCAGCTCTTTCTTTGCCTGGTAATAATCAGCCAGGTGAGATTTTAATATCTCATACTCTGCCTGCAGCTTTTCTAACACTTCATCGCAGTTACTGAGAGTCGAGACACGATCTTGGGTACGTTGCAGTTGCATCTTGAGTTTGGCAGTCTCAATTCTCTCTTGAGGAGTGACACGTAGATCTCTTGCTAGTCCACACCAATTGAGGGAGTTAATTAGCCACTTGGTTGGATCGTAGTGCCACCAATGTATACCGTTACGATAGTCATTTTCGAAGATATGATGGAAGTTATGATAGCCTTCTCCATAGGTAAGTAGAGCTATAAAGCCATTATCTCGCGCGGTATTCTTATCTGTATATGGCTGGCTTCCCCATACGTGAGCCAATGAGTTGATAAAGAAGGTGCAATGTTGCACAACAACTAGCCTTAACAGACCAGCCATGAGTAGCATTGCCAGAATGTCCCCATTGAGCCAACCTAAAAATGCGGGTAATCCTACATTCATCAAAATAACCAAAGCTAGATAGTATTTGTGCTGCCACATGACTATCTTGTCATTTTGAAGATCTCGAACATTCTTGTAATCGTGATAACGCTGAGACTGATATTCTCTCAGCATCCAACCTATGTGGCTGTACCAAAATCCCATCTTAGCTGAGTAAGGGTCTTTATCATTATTATCGACATGCTTATGATGGACTCTGTGGTCCGAAGACCAGTGAAGAGCGCTATTTTGTAGCGCTAGTGCCCCGCCAAGAGCAAAAAGGAAGCGTACAGGAGCCTTAGCTTTATAGGTCTTGTGTGACCAAAGGCGGTGATAACCGGCAGTGATCGACAAGCCACTAGCAAAAGCGAAGCCTATGAAAGCAAGCCATTCCGTTAGGCCATAGCCCTGTGTCATGCCGTACCAAGGAACGAGTATCGCTGCCCCTAGGAAGGTGATTAAAAAGAAGGCTACATTGGTCCAAATTAATGGGGGTTTGTTCATTATTCTTATCCAGTTCGACTTTGAGCGTACATCTGTACGCTAATTTAGCTTGCAAAACGGTTTTGGTCAAGTCTGAAACACTAGTTAGGGGCTGTGTTTTAGTGTCAAAAAATGTATTATCTCGAGATAACATTTAAGTTTCGGATCTACCATGATGGGCGTAAGAGCACAGCAGAAAGAGAAGACGCGAAGGGCGCTTGTCGATGCCGCATTTAATCAACTCAATGCCGAGCGTAGTTTTTCGAGTCTAAGTTTACGGGAAGTTGCTCGCGAAGCAAAGATAGCACCAACCTCTTTCTATCGACATTTTAAAGATATGAATGAGCTAGGCCTGACCATGGTTGATGAAGGCGGCCTAACGCTCAGACAGATGATGCGTAAGGGACGGCAGAGAGCCGAAGCTGGCGGTAGTGTTATTCGTATCTCAGTCGATACATTTATGGAAGTGCTTGAGTCTAATCCGAATGTGTTTAGAATTTTATTGCATGAGCGTTCTGGCACATCGGCTCCTTTTAGGGCTGCTGTAGCCCGTGAAATAGAGCATTTTATTTCAGAGTTGACTCATTATACTGAAGCTACGGCAAATAGAAGCCCTGAACTTGCCAGAGCTCAAGCCGAAGCCTTAGTCACCTTAGTCTTTAATGCCGGAGCGGCAGCACTGGATATGAAGCGAGTCGATAGAAAAGTACTTGCTGATAGATTAGTTATTCAGTTACGTATGGTGGCCAAGGGGTCTGAAGCCTTACAAAATAAGCTAGATAGAAGATAGCTTCACAATAAAAGGGCTTATTAAGGCCCTTTATCACTTATGACGTTAACTGATACTTTCTGAGTTTACTTTCTTTCTAAGAAGACACCTGACTCCATATGGTCTGTATATGGAAACTGATCGAACAGGGCAAATCGAGTGACATTATGTGTCTTAGTCAGCTCGGCTAAGTTTTCAGTCAAGGTGTTAGGGTTGCAAGAAATGTAAACTATGCGCTCATAGCCTTGAACTAGCTTGACCGTATTTGAATCTAAGCCAGCTCGTGGTGGGTCTACAAAGATGGTATTACAATTATAACTGTCTAGATCTATTCCTTCCAGACGTCTAAAGCTTCTCTTTTTAGCCATCGCGTCGGTGAAGTCTTCTGCAGACATTCGTATTATCTGCAAATTATCGATATTGTTGATTTCGATATTGTATTGAGCCGACTGAACCGAAGGTTTAGCCAATTCAGTCGCTAGTACACGATCGAAGTTTTGCGCTAAAGCGATAGAAAAATTGCCGTTACCACAATAAAGCTCTAATAGGTCACCAGTGCTGTTTTTGGTGACATCTATAGCCCATTCGAGCATTTTTACCGAAACCTTGCCATTGGGCTGAGTGAAACTGTTTTCGATTTGATGATAGTGAAGCAGATTACCGTTAACGCTTAGGGTTTCAACAACGAAATCTTTATCGAAAATGAGTTTCTGTTTACGGGCTCTACCGATCAAGTTGACTTTGAACCTAGAGGCCAGTTTGTTCTTAAGAGCCTTAGCCTCTGCTTCCCACTGCTGATCCAGTTGCTTATGGTAAAGTAAGGAAACTAAGATCTCGCCACTCAGGGTTGAGAGAAAATCGATTTGAAATAATCTATGTCTTAGTGTGGTGTTAGGCTTTAACTCTTCGATTAGGGCCGGCATCATCTCGTTAATCAGTTTGCTGGCTGGAAGAAATTGGTCGCAACGAACCTTGCTGTCTAGGGCTTTATCGAACATGTAGTAATACATGTCATCACCGTCATGCCAGATTCTAAATTCACAGCGCATACGATAATGAGCCGTTTCTGAGCCGAAGATTTCTAACCTCGGTGTATCAAAGTCAGTAAATATATGTTCCAGCTTGATTCGCTTACCTTCGAGTTGCGCATCATAGGTCTTAGGATCCATTGCTGCTAAATTCATTTATTGATCACCTTGGTTTAATTTGGGGCGGAATTATTATACTAGATGGCTGATATGTCCAGTTTCTGGCTTTCGATTTATAGAATCTTGTGTGAAAATTGCATTTTGCTCCTCTTTAATAGTATTTAGGAGTAGCAATAAGAGCAACTAGCAGTTATTACCAATAAGAGTGACCTACGTTAATGGAGAAGTGTCTTGTCTAAACCTATACTCGTTTTCGACTCAGGAATTGGTGGTTTAACTATTCTTGATGAGATCAGACAAGCCCTGCCTAATGAGAATTATCTTTATTTGTTCGATAATGCTCGCTTACCTTACGGTGAACTAGGAGAACAGGAGCTAATCTCTGGCTGCTTATCTCTCATTACAGGTTTCGTGCAAGAAGAGTCCGTTTCTATGGTGATCATAGCCTGTAATACAGCTAGCACGCTTATATTACCATCACTTCGGGCTGTGTTAAATATTCCGGTCGTCGGGGTTGTACCGGCAATTAAGCCTGCGGCTCTTTTATCCCGAAACAAACACATAGGCCTGCTTGCTACTCCAGGTACGATAAAGCGTGCTTATACCCATGAGTTAATAGATCAATTTGCCAGTGGGTGCACGGTCGAACTTTATGCTTCATCAGAACTTGTAATGCTAGCGGAACAAAAAGCCGCAGGAAATCCGATTACTCAGCATCAGTTGGCACAAATATTAAGACCTATTCATCAAAGTGAACTCGATACTTTAGTTCTGGGTTGTACCCACTTCCCCATACTGAAACGGGAGATGCAAGAATACCTAGGGGATAAGGTATTACTGCTAGATTCTGGAAAGGCCGTTGCGGCACGAGTATTAACCTTGAAGCTAAGGATTCAGCAGGAACTGTTGCAGGGCGTACTGAGTAAGCAAGATGATGAATACAGAGATGTGAACAGGGAAGAGTTAGAACAAGAAAGTAAAAATACGCTTTATGGGACTGAGCTAGCCTACTATACCTCTGAGAGAATTGGGCAAGGTCTGAAAAAGACATTAGCCAAGTTTGGTTTTTCTAAAACCTTTAGAGTGAGTCACTCATAATAGAATTTAGAATACAAACTGGCTAATATCCTGTCACCTAAGAATTAGGCGTTTTCGTTACGTTCGCTCTTATCTGAATCTTGAGACTTTGCTTCTCGGACCTTCAAGGTTCGCTCTTGAAAGTCAAATTCATTTAACTTAGACATGGCTTTCTGCGCACCAGCTTCCGACATCTCGATGAAACCGAAACCTTTACGGCGTCCGGTCTTGCGATCACGTACTAATCTGACTGAATTTACAGGGCCGTATTTACCAAATAACTCTTTTACTTCTCCTTCATGTACACGGTAAGGAAGATTACCTACATAAAGAGTCATTGTTGGACCTGTGTATTGTTCAACACTTGCGGCATTATCACCGGCTTCTGTTGATTGGCCTTTTAGGGAAAAGATAACGCTAGCAATAATGGCACCAGTAAAGAAAGCGACTGCAGCGTTTAACTCGGGAGCGACAAAATGAATCGCTACTGCGCCAAGGATGGCGATAATCAAAACAATAAGAAATGGCTTTTGCATAAATATGATCTCTGAAGAATTGATAAATAACTGTTAATAGCAGGTATATGGTAATGAATTATTTAGCATTACACTAGTCCGTTGCCGAAAAAATGAACTTAATGGTGAAGTAATTTTAATAAAAGGTTAATAAAGAAGCGTGTGAAGGGTGAAAAATAAGCTTAAATTAGCGAGGTGTTTAAAACTTCAGCGGATGATTCGATAACGTATAAAAAGGCCTTGCGCGCTCGGAGAATCTCCCTATAATGCGCATCCACTGACACGGCAAACCAGTCCTACTAAGCATTAAGTTAAGTAAGACGGGTTATATAAAATAGTCGAGTCAGGGTAGCAAGTGAGCTAAGGATTTAATCATTTTTAATGATTGAAATTCTTTTTAAAAAAGCCCTTGACGCCAACAACGGGAAGTGTAGAATACGCCTCCTCAAGCCAACGACCTAGCGTCACGGCGGCATCTGAAAGAATGATGCAACGCTCTTTAACAATTTATCAAGTAATCTGTGTGGGCACTCACAGGTGTTGAGTTATTCGAAATTACCTTCTGTTCTTCGGAATGTCGGTAATCAAAAATTTAACTCGATGAACCACTGAGTGACCATAGCAACTTTGGTTTCTACTTTCTTACTCTCACGAGCAAGCAAAGTAAATTCAAAGAAGCAAATATGTAAGCTTCATTGGCATTCTCTTTATAGAGAGTGGTTAGTGAAAAACAGTATAATTCATTGAGCCGATGTCATTTTCGAAAGGAAGTGCATCAAAAAACTTTAATTGAAGAGTTTGATCATGGCTCAGATTGAACGCTGGCGGCAGGCCTAACACATGCAAGTCGAGCGGAAACAGGAAGGTGCTTGCACCTTTGCTGTCGAGCGGCGGACGGGTGAGTAATGCCTAGGGAACTGCCCAGTCGAGGGGGATAACAGTTGGAAACGACTGCTAATACCGCATACGCCCTACGGGGGAAAGGAGGGGACCTTCGGGCCTTTCGCGATTGGATGTACCTAGGTGGGATTAGCTAGTTGGTAAGGTAATGGCTTACCAAGGCAACGATCCCTAGCTGGTCTGAGAGGATGATCAGCCACACTGGAACTGAGACACGGTCCAGACTCCTACGGGAGGCAGCAGTGGGGAATATTGCACAATGGGCGAAAGCCTGATGCAGCCATGCCGCGTGTGTGAAGAAGGCCTTCGGGTTGTAAAGCACTTTCAGCGAGGAGGAAAGGTTGTAGTTTAATAAACTATAGCTGTGACGTTACTCGCAGAAGAAGCACCGGCTAACTTCGTGCCAGCAGCCGCGGTAATACGAGGGGTGCAAGCGTTAATCGGAATTACTGGGCGTAAAGCGTACGCAGGCGGTTTGTTAAGCAAGATGTGAAAGCCCCGGGCTCAACCTGGGAATTGCATTTTGAACTGGCAAACTAGAGTCTTGTAGAGGGGGGTAGAATTTCAGGTGTAGCGGTGAAATGCGTAGAGATCTGAAGGAATACCGGTGGCGAAGGCGGCCCCCTGGACAAAGACTGACGCTCAGGTACGAAAGCGTGGGGAGCAAACAGGATTAGATACCCTGGTAGTCCACGCCGTAAACGATGTCTACTCGGAATTTGGTGTCTTGAACACTGGGTTCTCAAGCTAACGCATTAAGTAGACCGCCTGGGGAGTACGGCCGCAAGGTTAAAACTCAAATGAATTGACGGGGGCCCGCACAAGCGGTGGAGCATGTGGTTTAATTCGATGCAACGCGAAGAACCTTACCTACTCTTGACATCCACAGAACTTTCCAGAGATGGATTGGTGCCTTCGGGAACTGTGAGACAGGTGCTGCATGGCTGTCGTCAGCTCGTGTTGTGAAATGTTGGGTTAAGTCCCGCAACGAGCGCAACCCTTATCCTTATTTGCCAGCACGTAATGGTGGGAACTTTAGGGAGACTGCCGGTGATAAACCGGAGGAAGGTGGGGACGACGTCAAGTCATCATGGCCCTTACGAGTAGGGCTACACACGTGCTACAATGGTCGGTACAGAGGGTCGCAAAGCCGCGAGGTCAAGCTAATCCCACAAAGCCGGTCGTAGTCCGGATCGGAGTCTGCAACTCGACTCCGTGAAGTCGGAATCGCTAGTAATCGTAGATCAGAATGCTACGGTGAATACGTTCCCGGGCCTTGTACACACCGCCCGTCACACCATGGGAGTGGGCTGCACCAGAAGTAGATAGCTTAACCTTTCGGGGAGGGCGTTTACCACGGTGTGGTTCATGACTGGGGTGAAGTCGTAACAAGGTAGCCCTAGGGGAACCTGGGGCTGGATCACCTCCTTACCTATACGACTAACTTAATATTTGTTGAGTGTTCACACAGATAACTTGTTCTTGTTAGAGCGAGAAACGCACCTTTACGGTGTAGTTTGTTCTTTAAAAATTTGGAAAGCTGATAGTGTTAATGCGAAAGGGACTATTGTGAAAGCGACGTCGTAAGATGAAGTGATAGCAGTGGTTAATAGCATTAGCGCGAAAAATAAATAATTGAGTTCTCAAACACTTAAATCAAGTGCCGACTCATTCATTATAGATTCTTGTAAGAAAAGGTCTTTAACGATTGAGTCATGAGTATTCTTTTGGCGAAAGTAAACACCATTAGTTGCGATACAACAAACTTATGTGGGTTGTATGGTTAAGTGACTAAGCGTATACGGTGGATGCCTTGGCAGTCAGAGGCGATGAAGGACGTAGTAACTTGCGAAAAGCGTTGGCGAGCTAGTAACAAGCATTTGAGCTAACGATGTCCGAATGGGGAAACCCACTCACATAAGTGAGTATCACTACATGAATACATAGTGTAGTGAGGCAAACCCGGGGAACTGAAACATCTAAGTACCCGGAGGAAAAGAAATCAACCGAGATTCCCCTAGTAGCGGCGAGCGAACGGGGATTAGCCCTTAAGTCTATAGGGTGTTAGTGGAATGAGTTGGAAAGCTCAGCGGCACAGGGTGATAGCCCCGTACATGAAAACTAACTATAGATGAAAACGAGTAGGACGGGACACGTGACATCTTGTCTGAACATGGGGGGACCATCCTCCAAGGCTAAATACTCCTGACTGACCGATAGTGAACCAGTACCGTGAGGGAAAGGCGAAAAGAACCCCTGTGAGGGGAGTGAAATAGAACCTGAAACCGTATACGTACAAGCAGTGGGAGCGGTTCTTGAGACCGTGACTGCGTACCTTTTGTATAATGGGTCAGCGACTTACATTTTGTAGCGAGGTTAAGCGAATAGCGGAGCCGTAGGGAAACCGAGTGTTAACTGCGCGTTTAGTTGCAAGGTGTAGACCCGAAACCCGGTGATCTATCCATGGGCAGGTTGAAGGTTGAGTAACATCAACTGGAGGACCGAACCGACTTATGTTGAAAAATGAGCGGATGACTTGTGGATGGGGGTGAAAGGCCAATCAAACCGGGAGATATCTGGTTCTCCTCGAAAGCTATTTAGGTAGCGCCTCGAGCGAATACCATTGGGGGTAGAGCACTGTTAAGGCTAGGGGGTCATCCCGACTTACCAACCCTTTGCAAACTCCGAATACCAATGAGTACTACTCGGGAGACACACGGCGGGTGCTAACGTCCGTCGTGAAAAGGGAAACAACCCAGACCATCAGCTAAGGTCCCAAAGTTATTGCTAAGTGGGAAACGATGTGGGAAGGCTTAGACAGCTAGGAAGTTGGCTTAGAAGCAGCCATCTTTTAAAGAAAGCGTAATAGCTCACTAGTCGAGTCGGCCTGCGCGGAAGATTTAACGGGGCTAAGCAATACACCGAAGCTATGGGTACTAGTGCTTGCACTAGTGCGGTAGAGGAGCGTTCTGTAAGCCGTTGAAGGCGAAGGGGTAACCCACGCTGGAGGTATCAGAAGTGCGAATGCTGACATGAGTAACGATAAAGGGAGTGAAAAACTCCCTCGCCGAAAGACCAAGGTTTCCTGTCCAATGTTAATCAGGGCAGGGTAAGTCGACCCCTAAGGTGAGGCCGAAAGGCGTAATCGATGGGAAACAGGTTAATATTCCTGTACTTCTACTAACTGCGATGGAGAGACGGAGAAGGCTAGGCTAGCGCGGCGTTGGTTGTCCGCGTTTAAGGTTGTAGGTTGTATTCTTAGGCAAATCCGGGAATACGCATTAAATTGCAAGACTGAGGACTGATGACGAGACCCTAAGGGGTTGAAGTAGTTGATGCCATGCTTCCAGGAAAATCTTCTAAGCTTCAGGTTAGTAGGAATCGTACCCCAAACCGACACAGGTGGTTGGGTAGAGAATACCAAGGCGCTTGAGAGAACTCGGCTGAAGGAACTAGGCAAAATGGTACCGTAACTTCGGGAGAAGGTACGCTGCCGGCGGTGATGGGACTTGCTCCTTAAGCTGCTGGCAGTCGCAGATACCAGGTGGCTGCAACTGTTTATCAAAAACACAGTACTGTGCAAACTCGCAAGAGGAAGTATACGGTATGACGCCTGCCCGGTGCCGGAAGGTTAATTGATTGGGTTATCTTCGGAGAAGCTCATGATCGAAGCCCCGGTAAACGGCGGCCGTAACTATAACGGTCCTAAGGTAGCGAAATTCCTTGTCGGGTAAGTTCCGACCTGCACGAATGGCGTAATGATGGCCACGCTGTCTCCAGCCGAGACTCAGTGAAGTTGAAATTGCGGTGAAGATGCCGTATACCCGCGGCTAGACGGAAAGACCCCGTGCACCTTTACTATAGCTTGGCACTGAACATTGAACCTACATGTGTAGGATAGGTGGGAGACTTTGAAGTTGGGACGCTAGTTCTGATGGAGTCAACCTTGAAATACCACCCTTGTAGTTTTGATGTTCTAACTCTGGCCCCTGAATCGGGGTTGAGGACAGTGCCTGGTGGGTAGTTTGACTGGGGCGGTCTCCTCCCAAAGAGTAACGGAGGAGCACGAAGGTTGGCTAAGTACGGTCGGACATCGTACGGTTAGTGCAATGGCATAAGCCAGCTTAACTGCGAGACATACACGTCGAGCAGGTACGAAAGTAGGTCATAGTGATCCGGTGGTTCTGTATGGAAGGGCCATCGCTCAACGGATAAAAGGTACGCCGGGGATAACAGGCTGATACCGCCCAAGAGTTCATATCGACGGCGGTGTTTGGCACCTCGATGTCGGCTCATCACATCCTGGGGCTGAAGTCGGTCCCAAGGGTATGGCTGTTCGCCATTTAAAGTGGTACGCGAGCTGGGTTCAGAACGTCGTGAGACAGTTCGGTCCCTATCTGCCGTGGGCGTTGGATGATTGAAGGAAGCTGCTCCTAGTACGAGAGGACCGGAGTGGACGAACCGCTGGTGTTCGGGTTGTTATGCCAATAGCATTGCCCGGTAGCTACGTTCGGAATCGATAACCGCTGAAAGCATCTAAGCGGGAAGCGAGTCCTAAGATGAGTCATCCCTAGGAATTTAATTCCTCTAAAGAGCCGTTCGAGACTAGGACGTTGATAGGCAGGGTGTGTAAGCGTTGTGAGGCGTTGAGCTAACCTGTACTAATGACTCGTGAGGCTTAACCATACAACCCAGATGGGTTTGTAGCGTTAATGTTGATTACTTTACAAGCACAAAAGAATACGAACTTGATTTAAGTTGGTCATAAAATGCTTCTGTATTTATGACATAGAGTACATCCGTGTACCAGACCCAATTATTTAACGCTATTTAGACGATTTCTGAATAGCCAGCTTTCTAAATTCTTTTACCTTTAGCTTTTTTTAAAAGCTGAAAGTAATCGCCAAATTAGTCTGGAAACCATAGCATTGTGGCCCCACCTGAACCCATCTCGAACTCAGAAGTGAAACACAATTGCGCCGATGGTAGTGTGGGGTCTCCCCATGTGAGAGTAGGTCATTTCCAGGCGCCTAATTAAGTAGAGAAGCCACCTGAATAAGGTGGCTTTTTTGCGTCTGGGGCTTTGTTAAATTATTAACTTTACGCCTCGAATTTACCTGTGCTGATAACAGGTGGCTTATCCACTTATACCAATCAGTAATGAGTTGTGATCTAATATAGGTATCGCAAATAACCCGTATCTCCGTTTGAAAAACTATACCGCTGAAGAGATTTTAATCTTATCTAGAGCAGAAAAAGAGCCGCGTAAACGGATCCGATTACTGGCAGTAGCCTTATTCCTAGAGGGGCATAGCCGAACAGATGTCGCCGAGAGACTAAAAGTAGCCCGTGGCAGTGTTAACGCCTGGGTAGCAAAATATCTTGCGAGCGGCCCCAAAGGATTAGATGCCAAAAAGAATAAGGGCCGTGATAGCTACCTCACCTCAAGCCAAAAGCAGCAACTAAGTGCATATATAGAAGAACAAAGCATGAGTTCCTCTGGAGGCAGACTGACAGGTGACGCTATCCTAAAATATATTCAGCTACGCTTTAATGTCGACTACCACCCGAATGCGATTTACAAACTACTGGAACAGTTAAGTTTTAGCTGGATAACTAGTCGTTCTAAGCATCCAAAGCAATCACCTGAAGCCCAAATGGCTTTTAAAAAAGTTCCAACTGAAAACGATCCTTAACATCCCTGGTAGTGTGGCGCTTGAACGGGTAGATATTTGGTTTCAGGATGAGGCTCGATTTGGTCAACAAAATAGTACGACACGCTTGTGGGCGAGAAAAGGGACGCGTCCAAGAGCTGTGCGTCAGCAGCAATTTGAATATGTCCATTTCTTTGGTGCTGTTTGCCCACAAACAGGAGAGACTGAAGCGATAATTACGCCATACCTAAGTAAGGACATTATGCATCAACATCTATCACTGATATCCCAAAGAACAAAGGCTGGTCGACATGCTGTTGTTGTGATGGATGGTGCAGGTTGGCATACCGATGTTATAGCGGATGAATTTAATAATCTAAGTATCATCAAGTTACTTCCGTACTCACCAGAGCTAAACCCAATAGAACAAGTATGGAGTTGGTTACGACAACATCACCTTGCTAATCGCAGTTTCAAAGGTTACGAGGATATAGTGGATGCCTGTTCGATTGCTTGGAACAGTTTCATTAGTGATACAAAAAGAGTGGTGTCACTATGCCGAAGGGACTGGGCAATAATGACTTAATGTTAAGATGGAATGGTATTAAGCACGTACGTGCAATGGCGACTCCCGATGTCGCCGCGTCGCTGAGCGGGCTCTCCCGCTACGAAACGAAGTTTCTCCGCGTTCAATTAGGGCTGAATACTGCGTATTCAAAGCGTCGTAATTTCACCCCCATGTGCCCACTTCGTGGATCGAGTAGGTCATTTCCAGGCGCACCTCGTGGGTTATAGGCTGATATCGCTGCGTTTAGCAAATGAAGTTTGATGCTGCGGTAATGTCCACAGCTTGACCATTGGAAGGCGCCTCCTTTTTTTGTTCCGAACTACATAATGCTATGAATTTTCTCCGCCCTTATATATTTGCATTTCATCAATCTAGCTGATCTATTAAATCTCTCTATTTTTTAATGAACATATTTAGACTCAATTAAATCTTTAGGGGGGTCTTGCTATTGATAGTGGGCTTGTTACTTTAGCTGCTATTAATGGATTGCTGGTTTAAGGTGTATCGATGAAGCTAGAGATGATATGTACGGGTGAAGAAGTGTTAGCTGGTCAGATAGTTGATAGCAATGCCGCCTGGTTTGCTAACATTCTTATGGAGAAGGGAATTGAATGTCAGCGTCGAGTTACTGTCGGCGATCGCCTAGAAGATCTTGTTGCTGTATTTAAAGAGCGAAGCTTGGAGGCCGATATCATCATGGTGAACGGCGGCTTAGGGCCGACGAGTGATGATCTTTCGACTGAAGCAATGGCTATTGCGATGGGAGTTCCTTTGATCGAAAATAAGGAGTGGCGAACTAAGCTCGAAGCTTGGTTTACTCGTAATAGCCGGGTGATGGCCGAAAGTAATCTAAAACAAACTTTACTTCCAGAAACTGCAATAATGATAGATAACCCTGTCGGTACAGCTTGTGGCTTCGCCGTAAAGTTCAATCGTGCCTGGTTGTTCTTTACTCCTGGGGTGCCATTTGAATTTAAACGCATGGTGACTGAGCAGTTCATCCCCTTCGTTGAGGAGAGGTTTGTGGCTTCGACTTCGGTTGCTTTGAAGAAGCTGTTAACTCTGGGCAGCGGTGAGTCTGCACTCGCAGATAGATTGGAGGCTATTCCTTTACCTGAAGGGATAACCTTAGGTTACCGTTCTTATATGCCTTATATCGAGATCAAGCTATTTGCTCGAGGTGCAACGGCTATCACTTCTTTGCCTAGAATTGAAACTGAGATCAAGGCGTTATTGGGTAATGCGGTTGTGGCAGAAAATGTCACGACACTGGATAAAGAGATCCACAATAAATTAGTAAGCTCGGGACTCAGCCTAAGCGTTGCTGAGTCATGTACCGGTGGCATGATCACCAGTGGCTTGGTTGCATTTCCTGGTAGCTCCTCTTACCTACATCATGGTTTAGTGACTTATAGCAATGAGGCTAAGGTTAAAGTACTCGGGGTCAACCCTCAGACCCTGGATGATTACGGTGCAGTGTCCATTTCAACTGTTGAAGAGATGGCCAAGGGAGCTCGTAATATACTAGGCAGTGATTATGCACTTGCGACCAGTGGTATTGCTGGTCCGGAAGGGGGAACGAAAGATAAACCAGTTGGGACTGTAGCGATAGCATTGGCAACTAAATACGGTGTACATAGCCAGATGCTAAAACTGCCGAGTCGTTCACGAGCATTAGTGAGGACATTGAGTACGGCAGTGGCTTATGACATGCTTAGGCGTGAACTCTTAGGTGAGGCTGTTATCGTGGATTACTCGTCTTTTAGCAGATTTAGTAAATAGCTAGTAGGCTAATAAAAATACACTGCAATCAAGTGAGTCTTGATTGCAGTGTATTTAGAAGATTGAACTTATTCGTCAAATATTAACTGAAGTTTTCCCGGCTGTACCTGGATGCGTTTAGTCATCTCTGCTATGAGTGCCTGATTAGACTTATTGGTATCCAGCACATAGACAGGCTGTGTTTCCAGAAACTGAGTTAAGAAGCGCATCAGTTGGGGAGAAAACTGTTGGATGGCCTTATCGAAATCTTTGGGGCTAGATTTAACTTCGACTAGCTTAAGTTCTCTTAGATAGACGCTATGGTTTGTAGCGTCATACCAAGGTTTTGCCTCAAAGGTTGCTTCCAATTCAGCTTTGAATGGCATCAAGGGGTTACGAACCTTGATAACACTCGTTGCCGAGACCGCCATAATATCTGTTTTATGCCCCAATTCTACATCGATATTATTGATGCGCATACCGATTCCAAAGAGTTGATTACCCTCTTTAATTTCAAAATGGATCTCATCCGATAGGTAGTCTTCTAATTCAGTCTCTGTGATGCTGTATTGACTGACGCAGCCAGTCAAAAACAGCAATACAAAGCTAAGAGTAAAGCTTAGTATTTTCATCAGCCGGTGTTTCTCATGCCAGCAGCAACACCAGCGATGGTTAACATTAAGGCCAGTTCAACATTAGCAGAGGCATCTTCTTTACGTGTCCTCGCTAACAGCTCCGCCTGCATAAAGTTCAGTGGATCGATATAGGGATTACGTAAAGTAATCGATTCTTTGTTCCATGGGGTGTGGGACATCAAGGTATCGGATTGAGTCAGCTCTAATACGGCTTTAACCCCAGTCGCCAGTCTTTCACGTAATGCTTCGCCAAGATGATGAAGATTCTCCGGTACCAGACAGGTTTCGTAATACTTAGCTAAGTTTGGCTCGGCCTTAGCGTAAACCATCTCTAGCATTGATATGCGAGTCTTAAAGAAGGGCCACTCTTGCTCCATCTCCTGTAATAAGGACATATCTCCCCTATCGATTGAAGCCTGAAGTGCCTCGCCTGCGCCTAGCCAAGCGGGAAGCATCAAGCGGTTCTGCGACCAGGCAAAGATCCAGGGAATCGCTCGTAGGCTTTCGATACCTCCATCAACCTTACGTTTTGCAGGGCGACTTCCTAGAGGTAATTTTCCTAGCTCTACTTCGGGAGTTGCGGCTCGAAAGTATGCTACAAAATCTGGTTCTTCTCTGACTATTGAACGATAGGCTTTTACCGACTCCTCGGCTAGCCTTTGTATGCAGGCGCGCCATTCAGGTTTAGGCTCAGGTGGTGGAAGTAAGGTCGCTTCCATCACTGCTGAGGTGTATAAGGCTAGACTCTGAACAGCCAATTTAGGTAGGCCAAACTTGAAGCGGATCATTTCACCTTGCTCGGTGACGCGGATGCGGCCATCTACAGATCCGGGAGGTTGTGACAGAATCGCTTCATGTGCCGGCCCGCCACCACGTCCAATTGTGCCGCCTCGTCCATGAAACAGGGTGAGCTTAACATCGGCTTGCCGGCTTATTTCAACCAGTTGCTCCTGAGCATGGTATTGAGCCCATGCCGCAGCCATCACGCCGGCGTCTTTGGCTGAATCTGAATAGCCGATCATTATCTCTTGATGGCCTTTGGTATATCCACGGTACCAATCGATGGCGAAGAGTGCTGACATACAAGTTGCTGCATTATTGAGATCGTCCAGAGTCTCAAACAGTGGCACCACTCGCATTGGATGAGGGCAACCAGTTTCTTTGAGTAGTAGCAAGACGGTAAGTACATCCGATGGCTTGCTGGCCATAGATATTACATAGGAACCGAGAGCTTTTGCAGGTTGAGTTGCTATCAATCGACAAGTGCTTATGACTTCGGCGACATTGGCACTCGGTTGCCAATTCGTGGGGATTAACGGACGTTTACTGGTGAGCTCTCTTAAAAGGAAGGCTTGTTTCTCATTTTCATCCCAGTGGTCGAAGTCCCCCATACCCAGATAGCGGGTCAATTCGGCAATAACGTCACTGTGGCGCTCGGCATCCTGGCGGATATCGAGTCTGAGCATATGTATACCAAAACAGGCGATACGACGTAGCATATCTAATAGAAGGCCATTTGCAATAAGGCTCATGCCCGTATCGGACAGACTCTTGTATAGCATCATCAGAGGCTCTTTGAGATCATTCTCATGCCAGATGATGGAGCTGTGCTCCACTTCAGGATTATGTCCTTCGAGGCGCTCATTGAGGTAGTCTATGGTATTACGCAGTTTAACTCTGAGCTCACGTAGCACATCTCTATAGGGCTCGTGACTATTGTTAGTTAACGCGGATAGTTCATTGTTAGCCTCTTCCATTGAGAGGTCATTGACCAATAAAACGATATCTTTGAGATATAAACGTGCCGCAGTGTGACGGTTTCTGTCTAATACTTCCTGTGTGACGACTGCTGTGACAAACGGGTTACCATCACGATCTCCACCCATCCAACTGGAGAATCGTACCGGTGCAATGTCTATGGGTAGTTGCTTGCCGGTACGCTCTTCTACTTGCTCATTGAGCTGCCTGAGAAAGTCCGGAATAGCTTGCCAGAGAGAGACTTCTATGGTGCTAAGTCCCCATCTGGCCTCATCTACCGGGGTTGGTCGCTCGTGGCGTATCTCATTGGTATGCCAGATTTGGGCGATGAGCTGCCTGAGACGCAGATGCTGTTGCTTCTTCTCTCGTTCGGTAAGTCGTGGGTTTTCAAGGGCCGCGAGACTATCGATAACCGATGAATATTTCTGGATCAGGGTTCGACGTGATATCTCTGTAGGATGAGCGGTCAATACCAGATCAATATCGAGATTTTGCAGGCAATCTAGCATCTTCTCTTGATCGATATTGCTGCTCAATACTCTACCAAGTAACTGCTCTACCGGATCGGGTACGCATACTAGTTCATCACAATTACGGCTGATGGTATGGAATTGCTCGGCGATATTGGCCAAATTAAGGAATTGGTTGAATGCCTTCGCAAAGGGAACTAATTCATCGTCTGGGAGTGCGGTTAGCAGCTTGAGCATCTCATCTCGAGCGGCTTCATCTCCTTGTCTGGAGCTTTTAGCTAATTGACGGATCTGCTCTATTTTATCGAGAAAAGCGTCATCTAAATTGGTGCGAATGGTCTCACCTAAAATCTGTCCTAAGGTACCCACGTTAGACCTTAAAGACGCATACATATCAGTCATACTTGCTCCATATCTAATTACGCCAATCAATCACAATACCTAGGGTTAACGGCTTAGGTCAACATAGATAGCTTAGATATTGTGAGCTTATGTGTGCCATATCACTCAAGATTGGAATAACAACTTAGTCTTGAGTCATATGTGCAAGAGAGCCTACTTAATGCAGGCGTGATAAATGAGCTGCTTGAGCAGTTCGACGGTTTGCTGCAAGTAGGCAGTATCAAGAAATTCATCGGGTTGGTGAGCCTGCTCGATGCTACCAGGACCTAAGACCAAGGTCTGGCAGCCCAGTTTGGAAATATAGGGGGCTTCAGTCGCGTAGTTAACGACTTCAGGTTGGCTTGAAGATAGCTCTGCCACTAGTTTGCTCCAGCTACTTTCTGCGTTGTCGGCGAAAGGTTCTGAGCCTGGATAGAGTGGGGCAACCTGAATGCTACCGGGATGTTGGCTGCTGATAGGTTCGAGGTAATTAAGAACTAACTGTTCGAGTTCTTCAAGTGCCAATCCTGGGAGTGGACGAATATCGATATGGAGATCACAGCAGCCACAAATACGGTTTGCCGCATCGCCGCCATGTACGTGACCAAAATTCATCGTCGGATAAGGTACGCTAAATGCGTCTTCACGATAGTTGTCGGCTAGATGTTGTTTGAGCTTCAGTAGTTGCCCCATTACTTGATGCATTATTTCTATGGCATTGAGGCCTTTCGCAGGATCTGAAGAGTGGCCACTACGACCTGTAACTCTGATCCCTTGGGTCAGATGACCTTTATGCATATAAACGGGTTTTAAGCTGGTTGGCTCGCCGATAATGGCGTAATCGGGGGAGATTGACTTTGCCTCGGCAAAGGCTTTAGCCCCATTCATGGTTGTTTCTTCATCGGCACTGGCCAGAATATGCAGAGGGCGTTTGAACTTTTCAAGGGGCATATCTTTTAAGGCTTCGATTATGAGGGCAAAGAATCCCTTCATATCGCATGTTCCGAGACCGTACCAGCGGTTATCTTTCTCCGTTAGGGTAAATGGATCTTGGCTCCAACGACCTTCATCGAAGGGGACAGTGTCTGTGTGACCGGCGAGCAGAAGACCACCACTACCAGTACCAAAAGAAGCGATTAAGTTATGCTTATTACGAGAGTTAGGTACGGATTGAACCTTACATTGAAAGCCTAAATCATCGAACCAGGTATGCAATAGATCGATCACGCCTTGGTTACTCATATCTTGTTCGGCTTCGAGAGCGCTAATCGAAGGTGTAGCGATGAGCTGAGTAAAACTCGTTTTCAGATCTGGAATTTGTGTCATATCTCACCTGTAAAATATATATTCAAATATATATTCAAATATATTGCATAAATAATTGGCTGTGCTAGTCTAGCAAACAGCTAAGGCGAGTACCAGAATACAGTGCTATTTATTGAGAGTAAAAATGATAATTTCATACACTAAAATTAACAAAAAGGTCACATCAACAGACTTCCTGCGACGATAAACTTGTCAACATTGGTATTTCTACCAGGGCTTAAGTTGTGCCCCCTCTTTTTTCCTTTTATCTCGTTCAAAAATTAAGAAGTCATAGATTATGAAAAGCATTGCTATTATCGGCGCTAGTGGTTACACGGGCGCACAGATCACCTCTCTTATTGATGCCGATGTAAACTTAACTATTCAAGGTCTGTATGTTTCTGAGAATAGTTTAGATAAAGGTAAACTATTATCTGAGCTATATCCTGTATATAGTCATATCTCATTATACCTATCTCCATTATCACTAGATGCTAAAGAGCTTATTGTTGATCAGGCTGATGCCGTTGTATTAGCGACCGATCATAATGTCAGCTTACACTTGGCGGCTTGGTTTTATGAGCAAGGCCTGGCTGTATTCGATCTAAGCGGTGCCTACAGGTTTGCCGATAAGGCTAATTATCCTAAATGGTACGGGTTTGAGCATGACTATCCTGAAGTGTTATCTAATGCTGTTTATGGTCTGGCTGAGTGGAATAGTGCCGAGATAGCCGACAGTAAGATGATCGCCGTCCCAGGGTGTTATCCAACGGCATCTCTCACCGCTTTAAAACCATTAGCAAGTTTGCTAACCAGAACTTTGCCTGTGATTAATGCCGTTAGCGGTGTCACTGGAGCCGGTAGAAAGGCACAACTTCAAACCAGTTTTTGCGAAGTGAGTCTAACGCCCTATGGTGTTTTGGGCCACAGGCACCAGCCTGAAATTGCAACTCAGCTAGGTCAGGAAGTCATCTTTACTCCACATTTAGGTAATTTTAAGCGTGGCATACTCGCGACAATTACCGTACAGCTCGCTCAAGGCACCACTGAAGCCGATATTGCCAAGGCATACTCCTTTTATGATAACGCGCCTCTAGTCACTGTGAAAAACAACCAATTTCCGAAAGTGGACGATGTGGTCAATACACCTAATTGTCATCTGGGATGGAAGTTCGATCCTCAGACTGGTTATCTGGTGGTGGCGAGTGCAATTGATAATTTGATGAAAGGTGCTGCTAGTCAGGCCCATCAGTGCATAAAGATTCATTTCAAATACTAATTTCATTAGGCGAGTAAAGAACTATGTCAACGAGTAATAAAACATTAGTGATTAAAGTTGGTGGTGCCTTGCTGCAGTGTGAGATGGGCATGAATAGGCTGATGGACACCGCAGCTAAGATGATTGCCAGCGGGCAGAAGCTTATCTTGGTACATGGCGGCGGTTGTATAGTTGATGAACAGCTCACGGCTAATGGTATGGAAACTGAAAAATTAGACGGACTAAGGGTGACTCCAGCACAGCAAGTGCCAGTCATAGTGGGGGCATTAGCCGGAACCGCGAATAAATTGTTACAAGCAGCAGCCATAAAAGCCGGTATTTCGGCTATCGGCATGAGCCTAGGCGATGGCAATATAGTAACGGCCAAGATTAAAGATCAAAGGTTAGGTTTTGTCGGTGAAGTGTCACCTAAGAATGCGACTTATCTCGAGTTTATTCTCTCTCAGGGCTGGTTACCTATTGTTAGTTCGATTGCAATCGATGCAAGTGGACAGCAGCTCAACGTCAATGCAGATCAAGCGGCGACCGTGTTGGCTAAACTTGTCGACGGTCAGTTAGTGCTATTGTCCGATGTCTCGGGTGTGCTCGATGGTAAAGGCCAATTAATTAAGAGTCTCAATAGGGCACAGGTAGCAGAACTTACCTATATAGGCGTTATTGAGAAAGGCATGAAAGTGAAGGTCGAGGCCGCATTGGAAGTTGCCGAACTCATGGGCCAGCCAGTACAAGTGGCTTCGTGGAGAAGTGCTGAGCAATTGTTATCCCTGTTAAATGGTCAGCCAGTGGGGACACAAATCCAGCCTAACTGATTTTCACTATTAAATTATTATCAAATTTGAGTGAGCTGTAATGCGGCTAACTGAATAGAATCGTAAGGATTGGATTAAGAAGCCAATCAGAGGAGAGGAACAATGAACCACCTGTTATCGATAAAAGATCTAACTCAAGAGCAACTGAAGAACCTACTGTTTCTGGCGAAAAAAATTAAAGCTAATCCAGCTGAATATCGCCGTGCCTTAGATGGAAAGAGTGTGGTTATGTTATTTGAGAAGCCTTCATTGAGAACGCGTGTTAGTTTCGATATCGGGATTAATAAACTTGGAGGCCATTGTCTCTACCTGGATCAGCAAAATGGGGCTTTGGGTAAGCGTGAGCCGGTATCCGATTTTGCTGCCAATATCTCATGTTGGGCCGATGCGATTGTGGCGAGAACCTTTTTACATTCGACCATTGAAGGGCTAGCAGAGCATGGCAATGTGCCTGTGATTAATGCGTTGTCGGATCTCTACCACCCTTGCCAGGGCTTAGCCGATTTCCTCACTCTTTCTGAGAAGTTTGACGATGTTAGCCAAGTAAAACTCGCTTATGTCGGTGATGGTAATAATGTGACCCATTCATTAATGTTTGGTGCTGCAATCCTCGGAGCTAAGATGACCGTCGTTTGTCCTCCCGGTCATTTTCCTGATGGAGAAGTCGTGGTACAAGCGCAAGAGCTGGCGGCTAAGCATGGTGGGTCTCTGTTGCTGACCTCAGACATTGAGGCGATTGGCGAACAAGATGCTATATACACCGACACCTGGATCTCAATGGGTGACGAAACCGATATGGCTGATATCAAAGCTAAGTTCGATCCATATCAGGTAAATGCTGCTCTGATGGAAAAAGCGGGCGCTAACTTCTTCATGCATTGCTTGCCTGCATATCGTGAAGTTGAGGCTAGTGCAGAGGTGGTCGATGGTGAGGGTTCACTTATTTTACAGCAAGCTGAAAATCGTATGCATGCACAAAATGCCGTACTCGTGACCTTGCTGGGTCAGTAAGAATAGATAACAAATTTATCTCTCATCGAAGTTTCGGTGAGACAGTATTAAGAATTAGGAAATAAAGATGGCGAACCAAACAAAGAAAACAGATGTGAAAAAAGTTGTCCTGGCATATTCGGGCGGACTAGATACCTCGGCAATTATCCCTTGGCTTAAAGAGACCTATGATAATTGCGAGATTATTGCCTTCTGTGCTGATGTGGGTCAGGGAGATGCTGAACTCGAAGGGCTCCATGAGAAGGCGATCGCTTCGGGTGCTTCCGAGTGTTATATCGTCGATCTTAAAGAAGAACTTGTTGCCGATTATATCTATCCAACCATAGCCACAGGCGCTATTTATGAAGGTACTTATTTACTGGGTACTTCAATGGCTAGGCCTATTATTGCTAAAGCTCAGGTGGAAGTTGCACGTAAAGTGGGTGCAGATGCTGTCTGTCATGGTTGTACTGGTAAAGGTAACGATCAGGTGCGTTTCGAAGGTTGCTTCGCCGCGTTAGCGCCGGATCTCAAAGTGATCGCTCCATGGCGTGAGTGGGAGATGGTTAGCCGTGAGGATCTACTCGACTATTTGGCCGAGCGTAATATTGAAACAACCGCTTCTGCAACCAAGATCTACAGTCGTGACGCCAATGCCTGGCATATTTCACACGAAGGTGGCGAGTTGGAAGACCCGTGGAACGAGCCGTCTAAAGGCGTTTGGACCATGACTGTCGCTCCTGAGGATGCGCCAAATGCTCCTGAATACCTAACTTTAGAGCTGGAGCAAGGTAAGATCACTAAAGTTAACGGTGAATCACTTTCTCCATACGCAGCGCTTATGGTATTAAATGAAGTGGCAGGGGCACATGGTGTTGGTAGGATTGATATCACAGAAAACAGGCTGGTCGGCATGAAGTCTCGTGGTTGTTACGAGACTCCTGGTGGAACTGTGATGTTTGCAGCACTTCGCGCAATTGAAGAGCTGGTTCTTGATAAGACGAGCCGTGAGTGGCGTGAGCAAGTTGGCGCGCAGATGGCTCATCTGGTTTATGACGGCCGCTGGTTTACTCCTCTTTGTGAGTCCTTGCTAGCAGCTTCAGTGCCGTTAGCGAACTTAGTTAATGGTGAAGTCGTCATTAAGCTCTATAAGGGGCAAGCTCAAGTGGTGAAGAAGCGCTCACCTAACAGTTTATATTCTGAAGAGTTTGCGACCTTTGGTGCTGATGATGTGTATAACCAAAAAGATGCCGAGGGCTTTATTCGCCTCTACTCGCTTTCTAGTCGTATCAGAGCGCTTAAAGCTCAGTAAACCACAGCAGATTATTTAATTAAAATAAAGGGCGCTAGGCGTCCTTTTTTGTAAAAGATGAGGATACCAGCATGGCATTATGGGGCGGAAGGTTCAGTCAAGAAAGTAGCGCATTGTTTAAGTTATTCAATGATTCACTGCCTGTGGATTACCGTTTAATTGAACAGGATATTATAGGCTCAATAGCTTGGGCTGATGCTATCACTCAGGTTGGCATCTTGACTCAGAATGAGTGCACTCAGTTACAACAGGCATTGAAAGATCTGTTAACCGAAGTTGAAGATAAGCCTGAGCTGATTTTGGCATCGGGTGCCGAAGATATTCATAGCTTCGTCGAGCAATCACTTATTGCTAAAGTAGGGGATCTAGGGAAGAAGTTACATACAGGTCGCTCTCGTAACGACCAGGTGGCAACGGATCTTAAATTATGGTGCAAAAAGGAAGGTCAACAGCAGCTTGTATTGCTAAGGGGGTTGAGGCAAGCGCTTCTTGAACTAGCCCAAAGAGAACTCGATGCTGTTATGCCGGGTTACACTCATCTGCAGCGTGCTCAGCCCATTGTATTCGGTCACTGGTGCCTAGCCTATGTTGAGATGTTTGAGCGTGATATTAGCCGTTTAGAAGATGCACTCAAACGGGCCGATACCTGTCCTTTGGGGACTGGAGCGCTTGCCGGTACAGCATATCCCATGGATAGATATAAGTTAGCCGAGTCATTAGGATTTTCTTCTCCAACCCTTAACAGCTTAGATACTGTATCCGATAGAGATCATGTGGTTGAGATTTGCAGCGATGCTTCAATCAGTATGATGCATCTTAGTCGAATGGCTGAAGATCTTATTTTCTTCAACAGTGGCGAAGCGGGTTTTATCGATTTAGATGATGAAGTGACCTCTGGTTCCTCTCTGATGCCACAAAAGAAAAATCCCGATGCACTAGAGCTCATCCGTGGTAAGACTGGCCGTGTTTACGGCAGCCTGATTGGCATACTTACTACTATGAAGGCACTTCCATTGGCATATAACAAGGATATGCAGGAAGACAAGGAAGGTCTGTTTGATGTTATGGATAGCTGGGCTATCTGTCTCGAGATGGCGGCACTCGTATTGAGCGGTCTTAAGGTTAATCGTGAAAGTACCTTAAGAGCGGCTCAACAAGGCTATGCCAACTCTACCGAATTAGCCGATTACTTAGTTGCTAAGGGAATGCCATTCAGAGAGGCTCATCATGTTGTCGGCGAAGTGGTAGTTAAAGCCATAGCGGACAAAAAACCTTTGGAGGATTTTGCATTAGAAGATCTTCAGGCTTTTTCGGCAATAATCACTGAGGATGTATATGAATGTCTAACCATCGAATCATGTCTTGCTAAAAGAGAAGCTTTAGGTGGTACATCACTTCCACAGGTTAACGCTGCCTTAGCGGCTAAATTAGCTGGATGAATAGGCATACGAAACGAAAAATAAAATATATTTCGTTTTTGTCAAAAATAAGTCACTAATTTGTAAGATATAAAACATAAAAAAGCGCTATTGAGTGTATTCACTCCATAGCGCTTTTTATTCTGTGTAGAGTTAATTCATCCGTTTATTGGAATAGCTCTTCGGTAGAATCCTCGAGGAATATATCGTTTGATTCATTGGTCTCAGTGGCAAATTCTTTTGGCTCCGTTCCAGAAACAAAATACTCGAACTTACTAGTGTAATCGGTTTTTCTGGTTAATTTTCCCGTGGCAAGGTCTATTCTGACGGATATAATGCCTT
Organism: Shewanella psychrophila; assembly: GCF_002005305.1. Classification (NCBI taxonomy): domain Bacteria; kingdom Pseudomonadati; phylum Pseudomonadota; class Gammaproteobacteria; order Alteromonadales; family Shewanellaceae; genus Shewanella; species Shewanella psychrophila. The sequence goes on along the minus strand of NZ_CP014782.1, from coordinate 6,092,755 downwards.
TAGGAGGCGTCGTTGGGACTTCGGGCGTCCCGGCGAGTGCATCCTTCATAAACTCATTCCAACCTGGCCCTGCCGTTTTAGCTCCAGCTTCAGCGGCTGAGATCTGATCTTTTGCACCATTGGCATCCCAGCTGGTTCTACCTAGCTCCTTACTGTGATCGTCGAACCCCACCCATACAGTGGTGGCCAGTTTAGGATTGAAGCCACTGAACCAAGTATCCCTTGATTCATTGGTTGTACCTGTTTTACCAGCAATATCATGTCGTTTAACCACACGTGACGCTCGCCAAGCTGTACCGTTCCAACCGGTTCCCTTGCTCCAGTTTCCGCCGCCCCAAATTACACTCTTCAAAGCTTCCGTAACCAAGAATGCGGTTTGTTCAGAGATTATATGCTCGGCGTAACGAGCATCAGGACCACCACAAATTGCATTATCTGTAACCTGCTCTGCCTGCTTAAACTCTTCAGCCATAGCGGCAAAGGGATCATCACTAATAGGCGCTAGAGTCTCTGTATTAGGTGTGCAGGCTAAAGTTGGATTTGATTCTTCAATCACGTTGTCGTAGGAGTCTTCAATTCGTTCTATAAAGTAAGGTTCGACCTTATAGCCACCATTAGCGAAAGTGGAGAAAGCCGTGACGACCTGTAGAGGTGTGACAGAGTTCGAACCCAGTGCAATAGACTCGTTTCTAGGGATATCTTCACGCGTAAAACCAAATTTGACTAAGGTATCAATAGCCTTGTCGAGGCCAGCATAACGCATGGTTCTCACTGACATGACGTTGATGGATTGAGCTAGCCCTACACGTAATCTAGTCGGTCCTGTGTAACGATCTGGTGAGTTCTTAGGACGCCATGCGGTGCCTTGTCTGGTATCTGCATTATTGATAGGTGCATTGTTAATGAGTGTCGAGAGGGTATAACCTTTCTGAATTGCAGCCGTGTAAATGAAGGGTTTAATATTCGAGCCTAACTGACGCTTTGCCTGGGTGACACGGTTATATTGACTTGTGTGAAAACTGAAGCCACCAACTAATGCTTGTATCGCACCATTATGTGGGTCGAGAGATACTATGGCACTGGATACAACGGGTATCTGGGATAACTGCCAGAAGTCACCGTTATTGCGTAACCAGACCTGTTCGCCAACTTTTAGCACTTGCCCTGCCGTTTTAGGCGCTTTTCCTTGTCGTTTATTGCTGATGAATTTTCGAGCCCATTTCAAACCTTGCCAATCCACTTGAATGGTATCACCTGAAGAGATAAGCAAGGATGCACTCTGGTCTTCGATACTCATGACCGCGGCGGGCATCAGGCCTTGGAAAGCCTGAGTTTGTTTTAGTCGTGTGAGTATATGGGAAGTCTCGAGTGGGGTATCAGTCCATAAAACATCGGTAGCACCACGGTAGCCGTGTCTTTGATCGTAGGAATACACGTTATTCCTCAGTGCATGCTGAGCGTCTAACTGAAGCTTGGAGTCTATGCTGGTGTAGACATTATAGCCACCGGTATATGCCTCTTCTTCACCCAATTTATCTACCAGATAATCTCTAGCCATTTCGGAAATATAGGGGGCATATAAGCTGATTTCTGCACCATGATATTTTGCCGATACGGGGGCTTGAATAGCATCAGAATATTGCGCTTGAGTAATATTCTGTTTCTCTAACATACGGCTCAATACCCAATTGCGTCGATCGACTGCTCGACTTGGGTTTCGGATTGGATTCGCTGCTGATGGTGCCTGAGGGAGACCGGCTATCATGGCCATTTCTGGTAAGTTAAGTTCTTCCAGCTCTTTACCATAATAAACTTGTGCAGCTGCCCCTACACCATATGCACGGTTTCCTAAAAAAGAACGGTTCAAGTAAAGCTCTAAAATTTGCTCTTTCGATAGTGCTTTTTCTATTTTAATCGCTAGAAATATTTCTTTAACTTTTCGTATATAGGTCTTTTCACGAGAGAGGAAGAATCCGCGTGCCACCTGTTGTGTGATAGTACTGGCTCCTTGGCTTTTCTTCCCTGTGGTTATCAGAATGATAGCTGCTCGAGTGATACCAATAGGATCTATGCCGTGATGTTCGAAAAAGCGGGCATCTTCAGTGTCTAAAACAGCATCGATAAGTAATGACGGAACATCCTCAAAGGCTACAGGGATACGTCTTTTCTCGCCAAATTGTGAGATCAGTTTTCCGTCACTGCTGTAGATGCGTAAAGGCGTCTGTAGCTTTACTGTCTTCAGTGTATTTACGTCAGGAAGATCGGGCAACACATAGAAATATGCTCCAGCAATAGCGCCTATTCCTAATAGGGTTAAACTAAAAAGAGCGATAACAATACGTTTAAACCACTTCACCAGATAATTCCAATATTTATAGCAGGGACAACAGTATATAAGGGGATAGCCCAATGGTGAAGTTAAAAATAGTTGTCAAAAAAATGGCAATTGTAAAATCAAGAAACATTCTGTACAAATACCGATAACGAGTTGATTTTGTGCTAATCTAATTCCTGAACAATAACAAAAAAGTGACAATTGACTATGCTTTCGAAATTATGGAAGCGTCAGGCTCCGCAGATGGTTGGGATAGATGTTGGCTCCCACGAAGTTAAGGCGATACTGCTGAGCAAGACGGCTGACGGTTATAAAATTGTAAGCCATGCGGCAGTGCCTGTGAAAAAGGGTGCAGTGACTGATCACGAGATCAGAGATAACGATGCAATTACCGAGTCATTGAGGCAAGTTAAACGTAGCCTACCTAAAGGTGCTAAATTTGCTTCTGTGGCTGTATCAGGGTCTGCAGTGATGACAAAAGTCATTTATATGGATGCCAGCCTGAGTGAAGAGGAGATGGAAGCTCAAATTGATATCGAGGCGGATAATCTCATTCCATATTCCCTAGATGAAGTGAGTATTGACTTCGAAACCTTGAGTGTGAATAGCACTGACCCCACAAAAGTCGATGTCTTATTGAGCGCGTGCCGCACGGAAAATATCGATGCTCGTGTCGATGCTTTAGATAATATTAATTTAGAAACTAAGGTGGTCGATATCGAAGGCTATGCTTTAGGCCGCTCATTTGAACTTGTTGCTGCTCAATTGCCTGGTGAGGTCGACAATAAGGTGGTTGCACTTGTCGATATTGGTGCAAACATCACCACCTTCGCAGTCGTTGAAAATGGCGAAACAAGTTTTATTCGAGAGCAAGCATTCGGTGGTGAGCAATTTACTCAGTCGATACTCTCATTTTATGGCATGTCCCATGAGCAAGCCGAAAAAGCTAAAGTTGAGGGAGATCTTCCTCGCAATTACATGTTTGAAGTCCTATCACCATTTCAAACGCAATTACTGCAGCAGATAAAGCGAACACTGCAAATTTACTGTACTTCAAGCGGTAAAGATAAAGTCGATCATATTGTATTATGCGGCGGTACTTCTAAACTTGAGGGTATGGCTAATCTGCTGACTAATGAATTGGGTGTTCATACCATCATAGCGGATCCGTTTCAAGGGTGTTTACATGCCGAGGATGATGTGAAAAATAGATTACAGCCTAATATCAGTAAATACATGGTGGCTTGTGGGTTAGCGCTGAGGAGTTATTCTCAATGGCGAACATAAACTTATTACCTTGGCGTGAAGAAGCGCGCGAGAAGCAGAAAAAAGACTATATCGGTATCTTGGCTTTGGTTTTTTTGGTGTCCTCTCTCGTAGTTTATCTGTCGCTTGGTTTTGTCGATATGATGACAGACAATCAAAAATCCAGGAATGCCTACTTACAATCTGAGATTAGCCTTTTAGAAAAACAGATCGCCGAAATTAAAGAGATAAAAACTAGAAAGAAAGATATCGAACGGCGCACCGAGATTATTTTGAACCTGCAACAATCAAGAAACTTACCTACCCATGTCCTGGATGAATTAGTCAGGATTGTACCGCCTGGGATCTATCTTTCCAGTATCGAGAAGAAGGGAAGTCTGTTGTGGATTGAAGGGCGAAGTGAATCGAATAACAATGTCGCTAACATGATGAGAAAAGTAAAAACCTCAATGTGGCTACATAATCCAAATATGCAGTCTATTGTTGCTCAAAATCTAGAGCTGAGGCAGTTACAACGATTTAGTCTAAAAGTAACTATCAAAGAACGAGACCAAACTGAAGTAGTACAAGGAGCGAGTAAATGAACCTCGATCTGGAGCAGTTTAATGATATTGACTTTGAGAATTTAGGTGGCTGGCCGCCACTGGTAAAAATTGTATTTGCAGCTTTACTAGCCGTCTGTATTTTTGTCGCCAGTTATTTTTTGTTTATTTCGGATACGATCGACCAGTTAAGTACAGAGCAGAGAGCCGAGGTGAGCTTAAAGAACGACTTTAAGTCTAAGTACCAACTGGCAGCAAATTTGAAGCTCTATCGAGAGCAACTTGCAATAATGGAGATTCAGTTTGCGGAACTTCTTAAAATGTTACCTTCACAGAATGAGATGCCGGGACTGGTCGATGATATTACTTTTGTAGCAACAGACTCTGGTTTGAGGATAGATAGCTTAGATTGGCGTGAAGAGATACAAAGGGACTTTTATATTGAGTTTCCAATCAGCATGTCGGTGAGTGGTGAGTATCATGAGCTAGGTCAGTTTGTCAGTGGTGTCGCTAAATTGCCACGTATTGTGAGCTTACATGACTTTGTAATCAAAAAAACTGATGACGGCACCTTAGGTATGGAGATACTCGCTAAAACATACCGCTTTAAGGAAGGGGCTGATTTGCCACCAGAAGATAAGAAGGGGGCTAAGTAGATGATGAGACTCCTTCCTTTGGGCCTTTTTATATTACTTTTAACTGGTTGTGTTGGTGACCGAAGCGATCTTGAATTATTTGTCACGACGACTAAGGCACAACATGTTGCTCATATACCAAAATTAAAAGAGACGCCTAAGTTTGAGCATTTTGTTTATCAAGCGGATTTGATACGTAGCCCATTTGTGCCTCCTTCGAGGGAGCTAACGGCAGAGATCATAGATACGACAAAAGATTGTCTGCAACCGGATCTTGAGAGGCGTAAAGGGCGTTTGGAAACCTATCCGCTGGACAACTTAATGATGCGTGGGACATTGAGTGAAACAGACATCATCTGGGCATTAGTTGAGACCAATGATGGTAGCGTTTACCGCTTGGGAATTGGTGAGTATTTAGGACTTTATAATGGGCGTATTGCTAAAGTTACTCAGCAAATGGTCGAAATAATTGAATTAATACCAGACGGTTCTGGTTGCTGGACTGAAAGGTTAAGCAACATGGAACTTACTGGCGAATAACAAGCGAAGGATGAGGGAATAATGGAATCTTCTGCCGCGATAAAAAACGTTTTTAATAAATCTTCTCTTTTTAGAGCTCTTAGTGCTTTTGTATTAATTGTTAGTTCCTCATGCGCTGCGGCCGAAAACCGCCTGATGGATGTTAAATTCCACTCAGTTGTCGATCATCAATTAGAATTGCAATTAATCTTCGAACATGAAGTGATGGCGCCTGAAATCGATCTCAATGCATCACCGGCTCAAATAATCTTAGGTTTTAGTGACAGTATCTCTGCCTTAGAGAAAGAGGTCATGCCAATAAATACTGTTGGAATTGAGAATATCACTGTGCGCCAAGTTGATGGCAAGATGAGGGTGATGGTTGCGCTGAATAAGGTCAAAGCTTATAAGGGTAAACTCCAAGGTAATACCTATAATCTGACGATAAATGATGAAGTTGCCGATCGTAATGCGACGACAAAAAATCCATTTATTAACGGGATTAAAAATATTGATTTTAGACGCACTTCTGAAGGTGGTGGAGAGTTATTGGTTAAGCTCAACAATAGCTCGGTGGCGGCAAACGTGAAGCAGGTTGGCTCTAAGCTAGAATTACAGCTTTATAATACCGACATAAGTTCAGATCTCTTGTATGTGATGGATGTTCAAGACTTTGCAACTCCGGTGCGTAGCTTCGAAACCTTCAAAGAAGAACTAACTACGCGAATACTTATCGATGTCTCAGGCCAATATGAATATAACTATAAACAGGAAGGCAGTGTGTTTCGCCTCAGCGTTAAGAAGGCTGAGAAGCTAGCGGTAATAAAAGAAGAGAAAAAGTATGATGGACGTTCACTCTCTTTAAACTTCCAAAGTATCTCGGTGAGAACTGTATTACAGATCATCGCAGATTATAACGATTTTAACTTAGTCACCAGTGATACCGTCGAAGGTGATATTACCCTGCGTCTGGATGATGTCCCCTGGGATCAGGCTCTGGATCTTATCCTACAAACAAAAGGACTGGATAAGCGCATCGAAGGTAATATTCTTATGATAGCGCCAAGTGAAGAACTAGCGATTCGTGAGAGCCAGCAGCTAAAAAATCAGTTGGAAGTGAAAGAACTTGCACCTCTATATACGGAATATTTGCAGATAAATTATGCAAAAGCATCTGATATCGCTGAATTATTGAAGGGTGAAGATTCGAGTTTGCTGACGTTACGGGGAAGTGCATCAGTTGATGAGCGTACCAATACCTTATTAGTAAAAGATACCGAAGAGACCTTAGAGAATGTACACAGGCTAATTGAGGTACTGGATATTCCTATTCGTCAGGTACTCATCGAAGCTCGAATGGTGACAGTGAAAGATAATGTCTCTGAAGATTTGGGTATTCAGTGGGGTATAACGGATCAGCAAGGTGACAGAGGTACTTCGGGAAGTTTGGAGGGGGCGCAGAGTATTGCCAATGGAATTATTCCAGCTCTTGCTGACAGACTGAACGTCGCCTTACCGGCACCAGCCGGAGCTGCAAGTATTGCATTTCATGTCGCCAAGCTTGCAGATGGTACCATTCTTGATATGGAGTTGAGTGCCTTGGAGCAAGAGAATAAGGGGGAAATCATCGCTAGCCCGCGTATCACCACTTCGAATCAGAAGGCGGCATACATAGAGCAAGGTGTTCAAATTCCTTATGTTGAAGCAAGTTCGAGTGGTGCCTCAACCGTGCAATTTAAAAAGGCCGTATTGTCTTTACGAGTAACACCGCAAATCACCCCGGATAATCGGGTAATATTGGATTTAGAGATAACTCAGGATTCAAAAGGTGAGGTTGTTGCTACAGCATTAGGTGAAGCGGTTTCAATTGACACTCAACGCATTGGAACCCAGGTGCTGGTGGACCATGGTGAGACAATTGTCTTAGGTGGTATATATCAACAGAATTTGATCAGTCGCGTGAGTAAGGTGCCAGTACTTGGTGATATTCCTTTTGTAGGCTTCCTGTTCAGAAGTACTTCAGACTCTAATGAGAGGCAAGAGCTTTTAATTTTTGTCACGCCAAAAATAATCTCTGAAGATCTATAATTACACATATAAACAATTGGATAGCCAGCACTTGAGTGCTGGCTATTTTATTGGTGAAAAGACTAATTTTATAATATGTGCGTTCATGGCTTGCCTTATGTGGGGTTTAGCTGAGATAATCCGCGGTCAAGTCTCATTAGAGCAAGGTAACATTTTAGGTCGATTTTATTTTTCGAATCGACGTCGGCAAACTTCATATAAGATTCAGACGTAATAGCAATGGCTGAGAAACGTAATATTTTTCTAGTAGGCCCTATGGGGGCTGGTAAAAGCACAATAGGCCGTCATCTAGCACAGATGCTGCACTTAGAGTTCCACGATTCAGATCACGAAATTGAGAAGCGCACTGGTGCTGATATCGCGTGGGTTTTTGATGTCGAAGGTGAAGAAGGTTTTCGCGTTCGTGAAACACAGGTCGTCGCTGACTTAACTGAAAAACAAGGTATTGTTTTAGCGACTGGCGGTGGTTCTATTCAGAGTAAAGAGATACGTAATAACCTCTCTGCTCGTGGAATCGTTGTCTATCTAGAGACCACAATTGATAAGCAAGTCGCTCGCACACAGCGAGATAAGCGTCGTCCGCTGTTACAGGTTGACGACCCAAGAGAAGTCCTTGAAAGCCTGGCTGCTACTCGTAATCCTTTGTATGAAGAGATTGCAGATGTCATCGTTAAGACCGATGAACAGAGTGCGAAGGTTGTGGCAAATCAAATCATCGAACAGTTAGGTTTCTAGGCGGAAAAATGAAGCAGATTCAGGTTGAGCTAGGTGTAAGAAGTTACCCCATTGTTATTGGCCAGGATTTGTTGACTTGTAGCGAGCATTTTGCTCGCTTCCTCCTAGGTAAAAAAATTCTAATTGTTACGAATGACACTGTAGCACCTCTCTATTTAGAGTCGCTACAGTCTCTTTTATCTGATTTTGACTGTGTTGAACCTGTCATATTACCCGACGGTGAGCAATACAAGACATTAATTCAGATGGATGATATTTTTACCTCTTTATTACAGCAAAACTTAAGCAGAGACACTGTTCTCGTTGCCTTAGGTGGAGGTGTGATTGGCGATATGACTGGCTTTGCTGCTGCGAGTTATCAAAGAGGTGTCGATTTTATTCAAGTACCCACTACACTTCTTGCTCAGGTTGATTCATCTGTTGGCGGTAAAACAGCGGTTAATCATATCTTAGGTAAGAATATGATAGGTGCTTTCCATCAACCTAAACTGGTGTTGATAGATACCAACTGCTTAGACACACTTCCCTCTCGAGAATTTGCTGCTGGTATGGCTGAAGTCATCAAGTATGGAATTATCTGGGATGCTGAGTTTTTTCAATGGCTAGAGAATAACGTTTCTCAGTTAAAGTCATTGGATAAAGAGTCACTAGAGTATGCCATAGCTCGATGTTGTGACATAAAGGCAGATGTAGTTGCCCAGGATGAAACGGAGAGAGGAGTGCGTGCACTGCTTAATTTGGGTCATACCTTTGGTCATGCCATAGAAGCTGAGATGGGTTACGGTGTTTGGTTACATGGTGAGGCGGTCTCTGCTGGCACAGTACTTGCTGCTAATACTGCAAGTCGGATGGGATTGATCGATGAGTCAATTGTTTGTCGAATAATTAAATTATTCCAGGCATTTGATTTGCCTGTTACCCCTCCAGAGTCGATGGATTTTGGACAATTCATCAAGCATATGCGGCGTGATAAGAAGGTACTTAAAGGTCAAGTTAGACTTATTCTTCCTGAAGCAATAGGTAAGTCAGGAGTATACAGTAACGTGACCGATGAGATACTGGAACAGGTTCTTAGCTGCCCTTAGATTTTATGTGGTGTGTGAGTGACTGTTAACGACTCGATTTTACTTCCTAGCCAAGAGACCTTAGTACAGAGGTTGCAACATGTTAGCCTCTATGGTCAACAGATGATTGTTGTTACCGGAGGGCGTGGCTCAGGAAAAACAAGACTAATAACTTCACTGGTTAATGAACTGGAAGAGTTTAGCTCCGCACTAATCACTTGCCCCAAGCATTGTGATAGTAGTGAAATTCGTCGAAAAATGTTAATTCAGTTATTTTCAGAGCCAGTCTTTGATGATGAAATCCCTCTACCTGAAACTATCCTCAGACTCGCTTCATCTATGCCACAAGCGTCTTTTATTGTGCTGGACGATGCTCATTATCTTCCTATGGAACTCCTTGCTGAGTGCATAGTACTGAGCCAACTAAGGTTAACCGGAAAAACAATCTCCTTGACCTTGACCTGTGATCAGCGTTTTTTCGATGAGCTCGAAAATCAACTACCTGAAGCCCAGAAAGAATCACTACTATCGATCAATATCGATCCACTCTTGATACAGGAGCGTGAAGCTCTGTATTACACCTTGTTGAGTCGTAGCGATCAAGATCCCTTTACTCCGCGAGAAATAGTTAGAACTCAGCTAGAGAAGCAGGCGGGAATGCCCCAAGAGGTAGTGAATTTATTAGAACTATCTCTCAATGGACTTACTGAAAATGCGGTTGCAATTAAATGGTACAAGCCTGTGATATCAGGGGGGGTAATATTATTAACCTTGCTACTGGCCAGTTATTTTCTGTTTTCTCCTTCAGAAATGAGTGGTACATCCAGCGCCGATCGAACTGTCATTGAGCATAATAATAGTAAGCCTTTGCCTTTGACTCTGTACGGTGAGCGAGTTTTAGCCGGTTATTTTGTTTTGCATCATAGGCTGGCAGAGGCTGGAGACCCCCTGACTCCTGAGTCTGACGATCTAACTGGGCTTATTACTGAATCACTGGAGGGGGATGGCTCTGAGGTTCAAATTAAAAGCTCAGAAGAACAATCGCAAGGCTTTGCTATAAGCAAAGTCGATATCGAAGGGAGCAGTGAGGTCGAGGAATCCTCGGTGGAAACCTTTCAAGGGTTAGAGGAATTTGAGGCAACAGAGATTGAGGTTAGTGAACTTGGGGAGGCGGAAGATAATTTGCCCATTGAGGGAGTGAACGAAAAGTCCACTCTAACTGGATATACACTTCAACTCGCAAGCGTTAGAAAGCTTAAATCTCTCAATAATATCTTAGAGGAGTTAGAAGGCGAGCAGGATATTCAGCTTGCTCGTCATAAAGATCGTTGGATAATTCTGCTTGGGCACTTTAAAACCCCTGCTGCTGCCAATAAAAAATCCACTGGGTTAATGCAAAAGTATCGATTGAGCTCCCCCTGGATCCGAGCATGGAAAGATTTAGTCGAATATGAGTTAGAAGAAGGGCTTGATGCTAATGATATTCCCCACTAAACAGAGTACAATCGTCACCTTCTTTTTTCATAGCAATCAATCAATTTAGATGAGCAAAAAACAGAGAGCCTTTCTCAAATGGGCTGGTGGAAAATTTAAACTGATTGAGGCACTCTCGAAGCATCTTCCTGAGGGAGATCGTCTGGTAGAGCCTTTCGTAGGTGCAGGATCAGTTTTTCTTAATACTGATTATGCTAGTTATCTACTATGCGATATTAATCAAGATCTTATTAACCTTTATAAGATAGTTCAGACCGAACCTGATAAATATATAGCCGCAGCGAAGGCCATGTTTGTTCCTGAAATGAATGACAAAGAAGCTTATTATAAGGTGAGGACGGAGTTTAACCTCACCAAAGATCCTTTCATTCGCTCAGTTTACTTCCTCTATATGAACCGTCACGGTTTCAATGGCTTGTGTCGTTATAATCGAAAGGGGGGGTTCAATGTACCTTTCGGTTCCTATAAGAAACCATACTTTCCCGAGAAAGAGCTGCGAGCTTTTTCAGAGAAAGCACAAGGTGCAGAGTTTAAGTGCATAGGTTATGAGGAAGCATTCGAACTCACGACTCAAGGTGATGTAGTGTACTGCGATCCTCCATATGCCCCATTGTCGTCTACGGCGAGCTTTACTACCTATGTAGGCGCTGGATTCTCCCTTGATGATCAGGCCTTGTTAGCTAGAAAGTCGAGGCATACGGCTATCGAACGAGGCATTCCTGTATTGATTAGCAATCATGATACTCCTCTCACCAGAGAGTTATATCACGGAGCGAATTTGGATACGATTAAGGTGCAGAGAAACATAAGCCAGAAAGGCAGTGCCAGAAAGAAGGTTGATGAATTGATGGCCTTGTACGATGATCGCTATCACAGTGAGAATGACTAGTTTTGATCCTGTCTAGTTAGGCAAGAACAGCTGGGTTGAGAGTAAAATTCGAAATCTAACTCAGTACTTGCTTAACGATGAAGATCAGTGAAAGTACCAGCGTAATTGCTAAGATAATTCCCATAATAATGAAAGGTAGAGGTGAGTTACTTTGGAAGTCTCTCTGTCGATTTTCCTCGCTCTGAACACCCAAGAAAGCCGCTAAGGTACTCATAAAAAGTCGAAAGAGATTAGTCAACACAGCCGAGGATGCTAGAAGCTATGTTGTTTGCTGTTTGCCGGGGTGACATCATCGAGTGGACTATCACTATGTCCGTAGAGCAACTCCAACAGATCGACAAAATGTAATTGGTTAGAGCGACTCTTGCCTGTAAACCAAGTGCCCCAGCTCAGATCTTCTGTCTGACGTGCGCAGCGGTTATTAGGATGGCTGGCTGGTAAAGAGGAGTTATAGTTAGAAGTTGAGCTACTGCAAACACAAGCCGAGGCTGATTCGGAAGCCGAAAGACTCTGAACACTCATAGCAGTAAAAGCAATCACACATGCGGTAATGGCCAAGACACTAGCGGATTTGAGACTCGCTGTGACTTTTTTTCCCTTTTCCATCTTATTTCCCTTTATTAAACAGCCCTCGCAGGTCGTATTATTATAGCAAAGTAGATTGTATTTTGAACATATTTCGAAGTCGTTTGATAATATCATATAAAGGTATGACTTTTTGGGAATGATCTTGTTTAATTGCACATCGGCTCTAGAGGCTTATGTCTGTAGAAGGTAGAATAGCGTACTTCTTAGACACTGTATGAGTTTGCTATGCGCCCTTTTCTTATTGCTCCCTCTATTTTATCTGCCGATTTTGCCCGTTTAGGCGAAGATGTCGATGCTGTTCTCAATGCCGGTGCCGATGTTGTTCATTTTGATGTTATGGATAATCATTATGTACCGAACCTGACAATAGGTCCTATGGTATGTAAGGCATTGCGAGATTATGGTGTAACCGCCGAGATTGACGTGCATCTGATGGTTAAACCTGTGGATCGTATGATTGTCGATTTTGCTAAAGCAGGGGCTTCGATCATCACATTCCATCCGGAAGCGACTGAGCATTTAGATAGAAGTCTTCAATTGATCAAAGAGTCAGGCTGTAAGGCCGGTCTGGTGTTTAATCCCGGGACGCCATTACATTGTCTGGATCATGTGATGGACAAACTCGATGTTATCTTGTTGATGTCAGTTAACCCTGGTTTCGGAGGACAATCTTTTATTCCTTCTACACTGGATAAGTTGAGACAGGTTAAGAAGCTTATCGAAGCTAGTGGCTATGACATAAGGCTCCAAGTCGATGGTGGCGTAAAAGTTGATAATATTGCAGAAATTGCCGCAGCGGGTGCCGATATGTTCGTCGCTGGCTCTGCTATTTTTAATAAGCCTGATTACAAAGAAGTTATCGATGATATGCGCAGCGAACTCGCTAAACTTGAGTCTTAAATTATGACTTGCTGGAAAAATATCAAAGCGATTGCATTCGATCTAGATGGCACACTTATCGATAGTGTCCCGGATCTCGCAGCAGCCACTCGGGCGACTTTGTCAGATCTCGACTTACCAGGTTGCACTGAAGAACAAGTGCGCAGCTGGGTTGGGAATGGCGCTCAGGTGTTAATGAGCCGAGCACTAACTCATGCTCTGGCTCGAGAAGTCTTGCAGGATGAGTTAGATAATGCCATGCCCAAGTTTATGCATCACTACCAAGATAACCTGCAGCAACATAGTCAGCTCTATCCATGTGTGAAAGACATTTTAGCGCAATTGACATCTCTTGGTTTTCCTCTGGCTATCGTTACCAACAAGCCCTATAGGTTTACCATACCCTTGCTGGAAGCATTTGGTATCAGTCACCACTTCTCCCATATTCTAGGCGGTGACTCTCTAGCAAGAATGAAACCGGATCCCATGCCATTAACTCACCTATTATCTCATTGGCAACTAATGCCCGATGAACTCTTGATGGTTGGGGATTCGAAAAATGACATTTTAGCCGCAAAAGCCGCTGGTATTACCTCGATAGGCTTGACCTATGGGTACAACTACGGTGAAGATATCGGGCTAAGTGACCCTGATGCGGTCTGTGAGCAATTTAGTGAAATCATGGCGCTGGTAAGCAGTAGCCTCAAAGCAACGGAGCAAGAAAACGTATGACTAATCCCGCAAAACCCATAGTACTCAGCGGTGCACAGCCGTCTGGAGAGCTAACCATAGGCAACTACATGGGCGCATTGAAGCAGTGGGTTGCTCTGCAAGATAGTCATGACTGTCTCTATTGCGTCGTCGACTTGCATGCCATTACAGTGAGGCAAGATCCTAAAGCGCTAAGAGAAGCCTGTTTGGATACCTTGGCTTTATACCTTGCTTGCGGCGTCGATCCTAAGAAGAGTACGGTATTTATTCAGTCTCAGGTTCCTCAGCACACTCAGTTAGGTTGGGCGCTGAATTGCTATACCCAGATGGGTGAGCTGAACCGTATGACTCAGTTCAAAGACAAGTCGCAGAAGCATGCCAGCAATATCAATGTGGGTCTGTTTGCCTACCCAGTCTTGATGGCTGCCGATATTCTTCTGTATCAAGCCAACGAGATCCCTGTGGGTCAAGATCAAAAGCAGCATTTAGAACTGACACGTGATATCGCGACTCGTTTCAATAATGCCTACGGCGATACTTTCACCATTCCAGAGCCATTTATTCCTGAGCTTGGTGCTAAGGTGATGTCGTTGCAAGATCCGGTTAAGAAGATGTCTAAGTCTGACGATAACCGTAATAACGTTATTGGCCTGCTGGAAGATCCTAAGAAGATCATGAAGAAGATTAAGAAAGCGATGACAGACAGTGATGAGCCGCCTGTGGTACGTTTCGATACCGAGAACAAACCAGGCGTATCTAATTTATTAAGCTTGATGTCTGGTGTTACCGGGAAGAGTATCGCTGGTCTCGAAGCTGAGTTTGAAGGCAAGATGTACGGTCATCTAAAAGTTGCCACGGGCGAAGCCGTGGTTGAGATGCTAGAGCCGCTTCAGGCGCGTTATCGTGAATTCAGAGAAGACACTAGTTTCTTACATCAAGTGATGCAAGAAGGTGCCGAGAAGGCTCAGGCTCGCGCCGAAGTTACTGTGAAGAAGGTCTATGAGAAAATAGGTCTTATTGTTTAGTCAAACCTATTTTCAGAGACGTTAAGCTTGTCTATGCTAATCTTATAAAGCGAGTAAACCAGTAGCTAGCACTACTGGTTTTTTATGCATAATTTGCCGTTAGGCTAATCCAGTCTCTGTCACACTTCAATCTCTCCTATTTTCTAGCTTCTACTTGCAGAGTATGAAGTTCATCTCATATATTGCAGGGTAAGTCGTGCCGATACTGTTAGGATAAAATCTGTATAATTTCATCAGATGAAGTTGTTTTATTTTACCGATTGATATTATTGGGTAGTGAATTGACAGGCTTGGGTATGTTGATTGAACTTAGGTAAAAATTGTGGGTGCTGCTTGACGAATTCATGGCCAAAGTAGATGCCTAGTGGCAGTGATTTATTGGGAATAAGACTAAACTGTTCAGGGGGGATACCTAACTTGTCTAGGGCTTGTTTGAAGAGCAGTCTATTATCCATCATAGCCTCGATTTTTCCTTGTTGAAGCAGGGATATCAACTCTTCAATTTTGGCACTTTGATGTATCACCTTGTAGTGATTTTCTAACAGCCAGTGAGTCGTGTTTGAGTATGGTCGACTACCAAATGTAGCATCACTAAATTGATGTTTTTCAGTGCGTAATCGAGGGGATGATGCTAGCTGATAGAAGTCCCAATCTTGTTGTATAAAGGGGGTAGAGAAGGTGGCATATCCGTCTCTTGTAGTATTTTTTGCCGCAGAAAAAAATGCGTGGTACTTTCCTGTTTCAACGCCTTTCTGTGCTCGGCCCCAAGGAAGAAAAATCAACCTATACTCTTTATTTAATTTATCCAATACACATTTTAGCGCATCAATAGCATGACCCTTTTCCCCTTCATCTGTTAGCATTTGGTAAGGAGGCCACTCCTGGGTCGCAATAAGTAATGGGCCTTCATTTATACCATTGGCTGATGCGCTGGTACTGAATTTTAAAACAAGAAAAACTATCGCGATACTCAGCACTGCTGTTGTGATCGTAGTCTGAAGGAAAAGCTTAATGGATTGAGTATTCATTGTGTTAGCTATGCCAATATCGCGCGAATGTATGGTGTTCCATTATAATTTTAGTGTAGAGATCCCCCTTGTCAAAGTGAGCTTCATTTAACTATGACTTTGTTGACTTAGCCAGTTAATGAAAGCAGCAATGGCAGGCTCCTTTATCCTGTTTTTTTTGCAGCTAAAGTTAAACTCAAATCCTGTATAGATATCCGGTAGTTTCGGGCTAATAAGTCGGCCATCGGCAATATCTTTCATCACCATAAAATCTGAGGCTAGCGCAACCCCCTGTCCGGCAATCGCAGCTTCTATAGCAAGTAGAACATGGCTGAAGATATGCTCTTGCTGCGAGTCAGGAAATGACACTTTATTTTCTAATCCCCAACGTTGCCAGTCGAGTCCAAGCGGTCCCTCATCTACGGTAAGTAGTGGATATTTGAATAAGGATGTGACTTCAGCTGATTCACTTCTTTCGAAAAGCTCAGGACTGCATACTGGAATTAGCCGCTCCTGATGGAGGAGGAGATGCCAGAAACCAGGGTAACCACTCTGGCCACTGATAAACATATCGGCAACACTATCGGACAGTTCAGGATCATCTGTGATCATGTTGAGGCGTATTTTTATCTCTGGGTATTGCCGCCTAAAGTCGCTGAGGCGTGGAATTAACCACTTAACGGCAAACGAGCTATAGACTGCGAGCCTGAGATCTTGGCTATAACCACCGGATATCTTTTGGTTTAATCTACTTAAACTATCAAAAATATGACTCAGCTCCTGATAAAGTACTTTTCCTTTCAATGTAAGCTTCAACTGCCTTCCTTCGCGGTTAAACAGTTGCTCAGAAAAATGCTCTTCAAGGACGCGTACCTGGTGTGATACGGCGCTCTGAGTTATACACAACTCATCGGCGGCGCGGGAAAAGTGCTCCTGCCTGGCGGCAGCCTCGAACACCTGAAGCGCACGTAAAGGCGGAGTTTTACGCATATGTGAGTCCGGGAAAATGATCTTATACATGAATCTAATTCATATAAGATGAGAAAGCATCATTTCAGGTTAAGTTTCTGTCTCGTTAATATGCTCCATTATAGATATTTAACTTGAGAATTAATATGAAATCAACTGTCATGCTGGCACTAGGCTTGCTCATTGGGGGCAATGTGTTTAGCGCGCTCTATGATGTGTCCATAAAATGGCTTCCCGATGAGGCAAGTGCCGCGACTTTCCTTTTAGTCAGACAGGTGACATCAATCATGATGCTATTACCTTTATGGTTTGTTCTGGGTAAGCCTAAATCCTGCCATGTAAAGTTACATTTGGTTAGGGCAAATATTGGTGCTGTTGGGGCATTGTTGCTGATTATGGGTCTTATGTCACTGCCACTCGCCACGGTAAGCTCACTATTTTATACGGCGCCGCTGATGATAGTTTTGATGGGCGCCTTATTTTTAAAGGAGAGAATAGGGCTGATATCTAGCATCTCTAGTGTATTGGGGTTTCTCGGCATACTCATCATACTAAGACCGAGTGAGATGAACTTATTCGGCATCTTGGTTCTGGCTGCTGCGCTGACATTTGCAATAAATCAGCTATTGCTGAAGAAGCTATCGGGAAGTGAATCGCCTGTGGTGACGCTCATATTGTATAACCTACTCAGTGTCCCCTTGGTGTTAATACTCGTGTCCTATCAAGGAATATCGGGCCTCAGTTGGACTCTTGTGAGTATTGCTGTTGTTAGTAATTTTTTCTTGCTCCTGTACCAATGGTTGAGTGTTTTAGCCTATCGACGGGCTAAGGCGAGTGAAGTGGCTATTGCCGAATACACAGGTTTAGTTTTTTGTGTCTTCTTTGGTTGGCTGTGGTTTGCTGAGTGGCTAGATGGGCTGAGCTGGCTGGGAGCTGGATTCATAGTTCTACCATCTCTCTTATTGCCTTGGTTATTTTCAGGGGTCAGCAAGCGTCAAGTGACGGCTCGTATAGGCCAGTTTTATCCGAGTCATAGAATGATCAAGAGAGTGAGGCTTGAAAGGTAGTAATTAAGAAGGGTAAAGGGATCTGGAGATTCAACTCCATTGGTGGTCATTCTATCTTAGTCATAGAATGACCAAGATAGTGAGGCTTGAAAGGTAACAGTTAAGGGAGCTAGGGATCAGGAGATTCAAATACCTTGACGACTTTACGGACACCGGCGGTATTTCTGGCCACATCAACTGCTAGCTCAGCTTGATCTCTGGCTACGACACCGAGCAGGAAGACCTCGCCGTTTTCCGTAATCACCTTGATGCGTGTCACATCCAAATTGTCGGTATTTAACATCCGACTTTTTACTTTGGTGGTGATCCAGGTGTCATTACTTCTGGTGGTGAAGGAAGTAGGGTTGCCTATGCGGATTTGATTGTGGATCTTACCGCCGAGTTGCAGCTCCTGTACGGCACGGATTGCCTTGTCCCTCAACATGGAGTTGGGGGATTGGCCAATCATCAGGGTGTTACCGTTCATTACCACACCGGTAATGTTGGCCTGGTTTTTTACATCTTCAAGCTTGGCCAATTCGCTGGATATCTGAAAGTCGGCATTAGTATCGCCGAGTTGGGTCTGAAAGCTCCGCTCATCGTTGACCATCATGGCACCGCCGACCGCACCGAGCATCACGGCACCGGCACAGCCTTGTAGCATGAGGACTACAGCCATTAGAGGAAGTAATCGTTTCATGCTATAAACCTTTGAATTGGCGGTTTTTGCATTACTGCTCATCCTGTGGAAAGAGAGTGCGATCGATATTGTCACACAGGCAGTGAATGGCAAGCAGGTGAACTTCTTGGATACGAGCCGTGCTGTTTGAAGGCACGCGAATTTCCACATCGTTGATACTGAGTAGACCCGCCATAGGGCCACCATCTTTACCCGTCAGAGCTACGATAGTCATGTCTCGGCTTAACGCTGCTTCTATCGCTTTAATCACATTTCCTGAGTGACCACTGGTGGAGATAGCCAGCAAAATATCGCCTGATTGTCCCAAAGCTAAGATCTGTTTGGAGAAGATTTCGTCATAGCTGTAGTCGTTGGCAATGGCTGTAATAGTTGACGTATCGGTTGTCAGTGCAATCGCTGGTAAAGGTGGGCGCTCAACTTCGAAGCGGTTTAAAAGCTCGGCTGAGAAGTGTTGTGCATCTCCAGCGCTACCGCCATTACCACAGGCCAAGATCTTGTTGCCGGCCAATAGGCATTGAACCATCATCTGTGCCGCTTTCTCGATTGATTCAGGCAGAGCCTCTGAGGCATCAATTTTGGTTTGAATCGAATGAGTAAAGCTATCTTTAATACGTTCTAACATGTGTAAATCCTTAACCTTAAGATCTGCTATCATGCCATAAGTTGTCTTTTACTCACGGCATGAAACATTAAATTTGTTTTAAAATGCGTTCTTTAACCAGTCTAACTGCCCTGCATCTATGGCGATAAGATCAAAACGACAGATCACATCAATTTTTTTTATTTGCATATAATGCTCGGCAGAGCGCCTGAGCCTCTGAATTTGTTTCTTGCTCAAGGCATTGACTGCACCACCAAAATGGCTTGTTGAGCGATACTTTACTTCGACAAAGATAAGTTCCTTGCCTTGGCGCATGATGAGATCTATCTCACCAAAAGGATACCTAATATTCTGCTCGACAAAGATTAGCCCTTGTTGCTCTAAATATTTTCTGGCTTGGTTTTCACCAAGCTGGCCATGTTCACGTGGAATATGATGCTTATCGTCCATTATTCAATAGCCCTTATTGTGGGCGCAGGTTGCCTCTCTGGTAACGGCCCCAGCTCAATTTCCTATTCACAGTACCATCGGGAGAAACAGATAACATGCCGCTTCTTCCCGAGAACTGGTAACCGGGTAGCGCGCGCATTTGGGCAAGTTTTCCGACTAATTCTAACGCATCATAACCCATAATATAGAGTCGTTTTTGTCCATAGCTCCAGGTGGGCCATAGCTGTTCCACTAATTGAGTCTCGTTATTACTGTTAATCAACCAAGGAATATCACTGAGGATCAGGTTGTTAAGTTCTTGTGATACTTCTCTTGAATTATCTTCTACCCGGCTGCGGCTGGTGGTGTAAAGAGGGACCGGTTCGGCGAACACACTGAAGTTAACGTCGATAAAAGGCTTTAACAAAGGTAGGTCTTTATTACCAGAGATCATGTAGATGGCATCAATATCACGACGTGAACGAAAATCGGCTTGGATCTTGTTACCCAATAATGCCTTGATCCGAGCGATACGTTCCTTGCTATCGATAACACCCAAGGATTTTTGTACCGTGACTTTCATCTTGTCGCCAGGATCATAATAGTGGATCTCGGCAGGTTCTTGGGTTAATTTTGCCCAGGCTTTACTGAAGCTGTCGGCCATCCTATGACCAACCGAATTGTTACTGGCTAAAACCAGAGGTCTGGTGATTCCATCGGAAAATAGCTTCTCGGCTGCATCACTAGCTTCATGGGCTGGGGATAAGGCAAAATAGAATTGGTCATCGTCAGGAGTAAAGTCATCTACATGGTTTAAAAATAGCTGTGGTACCCGTTCTAAAAACACTGGTGCAGGTGTACTTAATTTGGCTGCCTGTGGGTTATCGCTGGTCGATATACCTGCTGCTGTAGGTATAGGCTGTTGTAACTCTTCGACCTCAGACTGTAGCAGAGGGCCAATGACAAATTCAGCACCTGCTGCCATGGCTTGTTGATAAGCGAGTTGAGTGCCCTTGGCTGTATCGTAAAAATTAATCGAGACCTTATCATCGGGGTTGGCCAGATAGCGTGACATTATGCCGTGTTTGACCGTGCTAGCCACTCGGGCTCTAGGTCCTGTTAGTGGCAGCAATACGGCGATATTATGTGGCTTATAAGGTTTAGTGGTTAAGGCTTTCTCAAGATCCGTTGGCAATTTGATCGAGGCTGGATGTGTTGGGTTCGTGTGTTGCCAATTACCTAAGTGTTGTACCAATTCGTTGGGATTAATAGCGTAGTGCTTCGCTATATATGCCAGCTGTAACCAACCTGAAAATACTGGATCTGCAGTGTCTTTGCTAAAGCTTAGTAAAGTTTGTTCATGCAAGGGCTGTAAGATACGCCAGATATGATCATTGACTTCACTGGCTTGAGCCGTTGGTAAGAGGGTGCTCAAGAGGCTCAGCTGTCTGGCTTGTTCTATGGGCTGTTTAGTCAGTTGGTATAAACGGGCTTTAAACTGGTAGTAGGCTACCATTTGCCAATCGGCGAGTTGCCAATTAGCCGGGTAATTAAGTTCACTTAGGGCATCATCATAGGTCGAAGTTAGCTCGAGTGCTCTTGCGGTTAAGTATTTATGTTCGGCAATTAGCTCAGTTTTTTGCACAAGATTAGGTTTAATCGAGGCTAATGTCTTATTTGCGGCATTACCATTACCCTGATTGATAAAGGCGTGGGCGGCAAGGAGTGCGTATCGATTTTGTATTTCAGTGTTGCCGGCGTTTGAGGCTTTTTCCAGATAATCCGCTGGCTGCAGCGGAGCGCTCACCAAAGAAACCTGTGTGTCTTTTGGTTTTATTTGGGTTGTCGTTGACCCACAACCAAGTAAAATAGTGGCTAAAACCGCAATAGAAATAAATTTAGTTGTATTCAGTCTTTTCAACACAGGTCTTCACTCTGGTAAGATGCAGCCAATAGTTTAACCTTCTCTTACGCCTGACGAAAGTCTTGTAATAGTCAAATTGAGGTAGATATGGATCTGGCGGTCGCTCTTTACATAGTTCCAACCCCAATCGGCAACCTTGCCGATATCAGTTCTCGCGCCATAGACGTACTTAATAATGTGAAATTAATCGCCTGTGAGGACACTCGACACAGCGGTAAACTTTTGAGTCACTTCGGCATCGAGACCAGAAAAACAGCGCTTCATGATCATAATGAGCGAGACAGAGCCGATTGGATCATTCAAAAACTGAGTAATGGTGAGCCTGTCGCGCTGATTTCAGACGCCGGAACTCCACTCATCTCTGATCCCGGTTATCATCTAGTATCTGCCGTGAGAGCGGCGGGATACGAAGTCACTCCTTTGCCTGGCCCATGTGCCGCTATTACAGCACTGAGCGCTTCGGGTTTGCCATCGGATCGCTTCTCTTTCGAAGGCTTCTTGCCATCAAAAGAGAAAGGCCGATTGGATAAATTGACGGCTCTAAAAGAAGATCCAAGAACCTTGATCTTCTATGAGTCACCTCATCGCATTGTTCAGAGCCTCGAGTCATTTTTAGCGGCTTTGGGTGGAGACCGACAGATAGTAATGGGTCGTGAAATTACTAAGACTTTCGAAACCTTTCTTTCGGGAACTGTGGCTGAAGTGCTTGAGGTGGTTAAGAGTGATCCTAACCAGCAGCGTGGTGAAATCGTGCTGATGTGCCATGGTCATCGCAGCGCGAATGATGAGGCGGGGATTCCAACTGAAGTGGTTAATACCCTTAAGTTGCTTGTCGAAGAGCTTCCATTGAAAAAGGCGGCGGCAATTGCTGGGCAGATCTACGGGCTTAAGAAGAATGCACTTTATAAATATGGTTTAGAGATTGGTTTATAAAAGCTGCAGCGAGTTTGACCTAGGGACTTCGTGGGCTTGAGACGACCCAGGTTATTAACTCTGGGCATTTAAGAACTTGCCGTAATCGCCAACACTCGTTATAATCCGCGCCGAGTTGGCCAGACAGTTGCCGCGTTCGTAAGAACGGGGAGGAAAGTCCGGGCTTCATAGAGCAGGGTACCAGGTAACGCCTGGGCGGTGTGAACCGACGACAAGTGCAGCAGAGAGGAGACCGCCAATCTTCGGATTGGTAAGGGTGAAAGGGTGCGGTAAGAGCGCACCGCACGGCTAGTAATAGTCTGTGGCAAGGTAAACTCTACCCGAAGCAAGACCAAATAGGGTTCCAGACGGCGCGGCTCGCGTTGGAACCGGGTAGGTCGCTTGAGCCTGTGAGCGATTGCAGGCCTAGATGAATAACTGTCCACGACAAGACCCGGCTTATCGGCCAACTCAACCTTTTAGAAAAGTCCGCTTATCGAAAGATAAGCGGACTTTTTGCTATTTGCTTCAGGGCTATGTAGCTGTCTACTATTTATCCTTACCGCTCGAGTTTGGCTTTTTTGCGTCTACTTCAGTGCTGTTGTCAGCATCACCTGTGTAGAAATCCGCTAGCACGTCGGCCAGGTGAGTACGGGAAAGCTCACCTTGTAAGTCACCATCGGAATCGACAACGGGCAGAGGAAAGTCTGATTCCATGGTTGCAGGTATGATACTTTCGAGCAGAGCATCAGGTGATATCGGCTCCAACTCTTCTACCTTGAACTCTTCCATCGGCGCTTCTTTATCTGTCTTGACTGCATCTTCTAGTGCTATCTGACACACAACCCCCTGAAAACCCTCATCGGTAACGTAATAGGCGTAGTTAGCCGGGATACGTTTCATTTGTTTGAGCGCCTCGCCTATCGTGTCTGCGGTTAGGCGATATGCTGGGGGTTTCATGACTGTCTCTACAGTTAGAGCTCGCGGTCGGTTTACGTCCTTTACGAAGGCTTCTACATAGTCATCGGCAGGATTGAGCAAGATGTCCACCGGCTCACCCACCTGGATCAGGTTGCCATCTTTGAGGATCGCGATGCGGTCGCCAATTCGCAACGCTTCATCGAGATCATGGGTAATGAAAATGATGGTTTTATGCAGCTCTTTTTGTAGTTCAATCAGTTGGTCCTGCATTTCACTGCGTATCAGAGGATCCAGTGCCGAGAAGGCTTCATCCATCAACAGGATTTCTGCATCGGTACACAGAGCCCTCGCCAAGCCGACGCGTTGTTGCTGACCACCGGAAAGTTGAGCGGGGAACTGCTGCTCATATCCGGTTAGACCGACAGTCTCAAGCCATTGTTTTGCTTTGGAATTTCTCGTAGCTTTATCTATCCCTTGTACACTGAGCCCATAGGCCACATTTTCCAGTACGCTTCTGTGGGGCATTAAACCAAAGCGTTGGAATACCATTGCCATTTTCTTACGACGAAATTGCTCGAGCTCCTTGGTATTGAGCTTCATTACGTCTACGCCTTCAACTAAGATTTGCCCTTCAGTAGGATCGATAAGCCGATTGAAGTGACGGATCAAGGTTGATTTCCCCGAGCCTGATAGACCCATAATCACAAAGATTTCTCCCTTGTGAATGTCGAGGTTGATGGCTTTAAGACCCACTGTATGTCCGGTTTTTGCCAGAATGTCATCCTTGGATAAACCTTCCCTAACCATAGGCATCACGTCGGTTGGTTTTTTACCAAAGATCTTGAAGAGATCTTTTATTTGAATGAGTGGCTCTGTTTGTGATTCGTTAGTCATGCTGTCCACCCTGCATATGTTGCTGAGATCGCTTTGCGTAGGCTTGAGAGGTGCGATCAAAAATAATGGCGAGAGCGACGATGGCTAAACCGTTAAAGAGCCCCAAGGTGAAATACTGGTTGGTGATTGACTTGAGGACTGGCTGACCTAAGCCCTTGACGCCAATCATAGACGCAATCACGACCATCCCCAGTGCCATCATAATGGTCTGGTTGATACCTGCCATGATAGTGGGAGAGGCCAGTGGTAACTGAACCCCCATTAGACGTTGAATCGAATTAGCGCCATAGGCGGTGGCTGCCTCCAGCACTTCTTTGTCTACCAGACGGATCCCCAAGTTAGTCAATCGGATAACTGGTGGGATAGCATAGATGACAACGGCTATGACCCCTGGCACCTTGCCAATGCCAAGTAACATGACCACAGGGATTAGGTAAACGAAGGCGGGCATGGTTTGCATTACGTCCAGAATTGGTGTTACTACAGCCTGAGTTCGATTGTTGCGAGCCATTAAGATACCAATGGGGACGCCCAGTACGATGGCCATTAACGTACATACGGTAATGATACTAAGGGTTCGCATCGTATCTTCCCACATGCCGAAATAGCCGATAAGTAGAAAGGAAACGATGACGCCCAAGGACAATTTCCATGAACGACTGGTGAAATAAACTAAAGCGGTAATAGAGAGCAGTACAGCCCACCAGGGGGATTGCACCAACAGCTTTTCAAACCAGATAAGAAAGCTGAGCAGTGGATCGAAGAAAGACTCGATGGCATCACCATACTCACGGGAGAAGTCCCGAAAGCTACTGTCCAAATATTTACGAATTTCCAGCAAAGTGGAGCGGTCCATTTTCGGAAACTTGCTGAACCAAGAAAAGTCAGCCATTAGTACCTCTATAGTTTTTTACACGGGATAATCTAGATGGGGATAAAAGTCGCGAGGCTCAGTAGGCCTCGCGTTTTTTGGGTTTATAGTGCTTTGATTGCCGATTTAACCTTTGCGGCAACATCGGTGGGAACCCATTTAAGCCAGATGTCTTCATGATTCATCAGGAAGTACTCGGCTGCGATATTGCCATCTGCCTGGTTATCTTCCATCCAAGCGAGCAAGCCATTCATTTGGGCATTGGTCAGAGAGCGTTTACCAAGATACTCAAATCCCTGGGGTGATCTTTCGGCGAAGGCTGTGGTGGTGACAGTTTGTACCAGTGCCGATGGATACATGGTGACCTTAGGTTCTGCGCACTCAACTTGTGAGATACAATCGCGAAAATGATCCGCATCGATACCGGTACCAAAATCTACCTTGGTCATTTTGTATTTACCTAATATCGCCGTGGGTGCCCAATAGTAGCCAAACCAAGGCTTTTTACGCTCATAGGCTCGGGCAATGGAACCAGACAGGCCAGCTCCTGAACCAGGATCGACAAGATCGAATCCAGCAGCATCGAGCTTTAGGGCTCGATACAGGTTTTCGGCCGAGATTTGACAGCCCCAACCCGCCGGGCAGCCATAAAATGCGCCACGTTCAGGATCTTCCGGGTGTTCAAAGCTTTTTACTTTAGCGATAACTCCTTCAATGGTTTTTAGACTTGGATCTTTGTCGACCATATATTGGGGAACCCAAAAGCCTTCTTCACCGCCATCGGAAAGTGAATTACCTGCGATAGTCAGCCGCTTGTCATTGACCCCTCGTGCGATAAGCTCTTTAACGTTGTTGCTCCAGATCTCCGGGGCGATGTCTGGCTCACCTTTTTCAACCATTGAGGTGCTGGTAGGCATAGTATCGCCTGGGATCAGCTCGGCTTCACAGCCATAGCCATGTTCTAGAATGAAGCGGTCAACATTCGCGATTAATGAAGCCGAGCTCCAATTCATATCTGCGATAGTGACTTTACCGCATTGCTCTTGGGCAAAAGCTTGATGTGTAGCGCTACTAAGGAGTAAACCACCAATTAAAATTATACTTTTCATAAGAACTCAGTGCTTTAGGTTAGAAAATGTTGCGCACGTGCCTTTCACTAACAATTGTTAGAGTTCAATCTTGGGGCTGTACTTAGCTTGTTGCAGGCGACGGCATGATTACAAATCCTTTACCAAAATATTCCAGCGGCAAATGATTTGATATCAATAAGCTAACATGGCGTGCGCCTCGTTAACAGCCTTGTAGGTTAAGGCCATCGAGTTTAATCATTTTTCTGACAGCATTTCAGGCACACTTTTTCACCCTATCAGGCGCAGTATGCCTGTTCGCCAATGGGACAATTAATCTGCAACTTAATCAATAAAGAACATTTTTAATATTCTAAATATACCGATTGGTATGAGCGGGAGAGAAAATAATAACGTATTTAAAATTTCTGTGTGAATTGGCTTTAGTGATCCTGTTACAGATTTTAAAGGTATAAATGCATACAAATCTTCAAGATTAGTGGTTACGGAGTGCTATGACAGGTCAAAGTGGTCAGATATTTGGATGAAAGATACTTGAGAGCTAGATGAACTAGCTCATTAAAATTTTCTCGATAATAGGTTTATTGGCATCGGGGAAATCGTAGTCATGTAAATCTGATTTAGCGACCCACTTAACTTCCTGTCCTTCAAGCCCTTGAGCTTCTCCTGTGAAGCAAGTTACCCAATGGATATCTAAGAGTACTTGCTTATCTGGGTAGTCATGACTGATGCTCATCAGGGAGCTTGTGTCTGTGATGGTTAAATCAACTTCTTCTTTCAACTCTCGAGCTAATGCTTGGGTTACAGATTCTCCTTGTTCGACTTTACCGCCTGGGAATTCCCATTTTCCACCTTGATGGAGATGAGTGAGGCGTTTGGCCAGTAAAATCTGATTATCTGTATTCATTATCACGCCTACTGCAACGTGTACTCTTTTGGTTTTAGCTATCGAGACTGACAATTGGATTAATCCTCTTTGAAGAAACCTGATTCATCATATCCCTGGGCATCCAGAGTCTCATGATCAAATTCGGGTTTGACTGGAATCGCGTGTTTTTCGGATGCCCAGTCTCCTAGGTCGATTAACTTACAGCGATCGCTGCAGAAAGGCTTAAATTTGGACTCAGAATTCCAGATCACTTCAGCTTGGCAGGTGGGGCATTTTACTCGGGTTGTCATTGTTTGGTCTCTACAAGGTAGGCTCGTAAACTTGGCTTTAACTGTGGGTTAAGATGTAGCCCAAGTATAGCTGTTTAAACATGATGTTTTATATGCGAGCTATAATACTGACTTTAGATGCAGGTTGCTAACTTAAACTCAATCGCTTTATCCGAGTGTTTCTGTTGATCGAATTGTACGAAGTGAATAGCGTATCTATTCTTATGGCCGCTAATGGTTGGGTAGCAGCCTTGATGGGAGTCTAGTTGCACTCTAATTAATGACAGTGCCTGATTACTATTGCCTTGATAGAAGCCTGCTTTCGCCACGGCTTCAGTATACTCAGTTGTTAACCTAGTTAGTTCTAAAAGCAGACTGATTGGTGTTAGTAAAACTCTAAAGGTATCTAGCCATTGTGAGTACTCATTTTTTCGAACATCCCAGGGCTTGGCTAACCAATAATGAAGTTGTGGTAAGTCAAAGTTACAACATGCTCCAGGCATGTTGAATCTTTGACGTAAAGCCATTAAGAATCGATTCTGTTTTAGTTGGCTACCAGGTCTTTCGCTTGTTTGAAGTGTTTCTCGAGCATTGGATAGTTGGGATAAGTACTTTTCGACTTGCTGTTTATCTATGTGAGGCAGGCTTTTCCAATTTGAGAGTAGTAAAATCTGCTTATCGAGATCTTTCAGGACTTCGCCGCGATAGTCGCATCGCTCAGCCAACTCACATAAAGAGAAAAGTGGATAGAAACAACGATCTTGATGATCTTGATCCAAGTTCATTTGCAGTTGTTGTTCAAGATACTCAAGTCTAAGGTAGCTTCGAGTTTTCTCGTTTAAAGGCTGTTCATAGATCAATTCAGTCATGGCGATTATTAAGCGTTATTGGACAATTTTAAATAATTATTATGTAGTGCAATTACTTTGCTTTTTAGCGCCGATATCTCTCCATGATTGTCTATGACATCATCAGCTTTAAGTAGCTTCTCGGCTCTTGGGGCCTGGCTACTTATAATTTTTTCTACTTGCTCGTTAGTTACCGAATCCCTGTTAACTGTACGCTTTCGTTGTTGTTCCGGTGAAATATCAATCAAAAGTGTACGATCTACTAACCTATCTAATTCATTCTCAAATAGCAAGGGAGCGACAAGAATTGTGTAGGGTGATGACGAAGCGGCTAATTGATTTAGCATCTCGGTACGTATTATGGGGTGTAATAAATTGTTGAGCCAACTTCGCTCTTTCGGCTGATTGAAGATGATCTCTCGTAGAGCCGAGCGATCTAGGCTAGCATCTTGGTTCAAGATTTGTCTGCCGAAATGGTCGACGATTTGATTTAAACCGCTAGTGCCGATTTCTACCACATCTCGTGCGACGATATCGGCATCGACTAGCTCGATGCCTAATTCCGCAAATAGATTGGCGACTGTGGTTTTGCCGCTACCTATACCGCCAGTTAAGCCTATTAAATATTTAGACATAATCTTATTTTTTACACCATTCTATGAAGAGCTGTAGCTTTATAGGGTGGACAGATACCAATTATTGATATCACTGCCCCAGATCATGGCTATCCAGCCTGCTAGGGCGATATAAGGCCCAAAGGGAATTGGATTACCTTGATTGAGTTTCTTGCTGATGATCAGCATGATGCCAACAATCGCGCCGACTACTGATGAGAGGAGGATGATGAGTGGCAGTAGCTGCCAGCCAAACCAGGCACCAAACACCGCTAAAAGCTTGAAATCTCCATACCCCATACCTTCCTTACCTGTTAACAGTTTAAATGCCCAGAAGACACTCCAGAGGCTCATATAACCCGCTGCCGCTCCGATTAATGCATCGGTTGGACTGGTAAAGGTGCTGTTTAGGTTTATCAGCAAGCCTAGCCATAGCAAAGGTAGGGTGAGCTGGTCGGGAAGTAGCATCTCATCGAGATCTATACCTGTTAGAGCTATCAGTACGAAGGTGAGCAATGTTGCGAAGGCAAATTCCCAGCTAGGACCGAAATGAAGCGCGAGAAAGGCCACAGCCAGCCCAGTTAGTAACTCTATTATTGGGTAGCGTGCCGATATAGGCGTGCTACATGAAGCACACCTTCCTTTTAATATTATCCAGCCAATAACAGGCAGGTTATGCCAGGGCTTGATATCTGTCTTGCATTTGGGGCAGGCAGAGCCCGGTACTATCAGGTTATATTTCTCAGGAAAGCCATCTATGGCTCCTTCGAGCGTTTTTGAGATAGAACCAATGAGCTCTTTATGGTATTCATTGAGGTATTGATTACATTCTTGCTGCCACTCACGCTTCATCATCACGGGAAAGCGATGAATAACGACATTGAGGAAACTGCCAATAACGGCGGCAAAGATAAAAGCGATAGCGCTAAATAGCCACAAGTTGTGGCTCAATATGGTTATTAATTCTGTCATTAGATTTCTGGTTATTTGATGTTAATGGAGTCTTGCTAGTTAATAATCTTACCCATTTCGAAGATAGGAAGATACATGGCGACGATTAAGCCACCGACTAAAGTGCCGATCACCACCATCATGATAGGTTCGATTAGGCTTGATAGTCCGTCTACGGCATCATCTACCTGCATCTCGTAAATATTGGCAACCTTGTTGAGCATGTCATCGAGCCCACCGGACTCTTCTCCTATCATCACCATCTGGATCAGCATATCAGGGAATAAGTTGGTGGTGCGCATGGCGATGTTCATTTGCATCCCTGCCATGACCTCACTACGAACCTTAATTAGTGCTTTGCGGTATACGGCATTACCAGAGGCGCCAGCTGCTGATTCCAGGCCATCAATAAGAGGCACACCAGCTGAGAAAGTGGTCGCTAATGTACGTGCGAAACGTGCCATGGCGGCTTTATGGAGGATGGGACCAATAGCTGGTATTTTAAGGACCGAGGTATCTACTTGATCTCTAAATGTTTGAGAGCTTCTGTGTGCTCGAGTAAACAGAAACGTTCCGATTATAATTGCTACTGCAAAAATATACCAAGAGGCTTGCAGGGCTTCAGAAATGCCTATGACAAACTGGGTAAACGCAGGTAGTTCGGCACCAAAACCGGCAAATATTTCTTGGAACTGTGGCACGACAAAAAGTAATAGTAAAGTTGTGACGCCTATGGCAACCACAACCACTGCAGCGGGGTAGAACATGGCCTTCTTGATTTTAGATTTAAGTGCCTCAGCTTTTTCTCTATACATGGCGACACGGTCGAACACCGCATCTAAGGAGCCTGAGTGCTCACCGGCGGCGACCAAATCCACATAAAGGTCGTCGAAATATTGTCTATGGGGTCTCAATGCATCGGACAGTGGGATACCGGCTTGTACATCATTGAGAATGGTGCCTAAGAGTTCACGCATCTTGGCTTTTTCATGACCTCGACCTAACATCTCTATGGTTGTCACCAGAGGCACTCCAGCAGAGAGCATGGTAGCTATCTGCCTAGTTATCATGGCGATATCCATGGCATTTATCTTGGGAGCGCCCAGTTGAAATAGGCTTGCCGATTGCTTCTTGACCGATTTTGGGGTGACACCCTGAGTTTTCAGCTGACTTCTGACTTCGGCAGCTGTGGCACCTTTTAGCTCCCCAGATGTTTTTTGACCGGCTTTATTGACACCTTTCCATTCGAAGGTAATGACCTTAGGCTGGCTCTTAACATTGGCTTTCTTAGCTCTTGCTTGTCTTTTTTTAACTGTACTAGCTGTAGCCATAGCCCTTCCTTAAAATAAAAATGGTCGAGTTTAGAAGCTGGTGACTCGATTAATCTCGGCGATGCTGGTGACGCCTTGAGTGACCTTGAGTAGCCCCGAGTCTCTTAGATCTCGCATGCCTTGCTCCTTGGCCGTAGTGGCTATCTCTAAGGAGTTACCGCCTTCCATGATGATACGCGCTATTTCCTCTGATATCTTCATCACCTCATAGATGCCCACTCGGCCCTTGTAGCCACCGGAGCAGAGATCACAGCCAACAGGTTTATAGGTGGTGATACCTTCATCTATGTTCGCCTGTTTAAATCCAAGCTTTTGTAGCTCATGTTCTGGGATCTCTTCTGCTTGCTTACACTCGGGGCAGAGGCGACGTGCCAGACGCTGGGCTATGATGAGGTTTACCGAGCTAGCTATGTTGTATCCGGGCACGCCCATGTTGATGAGGCGAGTCAAGGTTTCGGCTGCAGAGTTTGTGTGCAGTGTAGAGAGCACCAAGTGACCTGTTTGTGCCGCCTTGATAGCTATCTCGGCAGTCTCTAAGTCTCGAATCTCACCTACCATGACTACATCGGGGTCTTGACGAAGGAATGAGCGTAAAGCCGAAGCAAATGTTAGGCCAGCTTTTAAGTTTATATGGACCTGGTTAACCCCTTCGAGGTTAATCTCCACCGGATCCTCTGCGGTAGAGATATTACGAGCCTCTGTATTGAGTATGTTGAGGCCTGTATACAGGGAAACTGTTTTACCCGAACCTGTAGGGCCGGTGACAAGTATCATGCCTTGGGGTTTTTCTAGCATCTCCTCGTACAATTCACGCTGATCGTCTTCATAGCCTAATTTTTCGATGCCAAGTTGCGCCGAAGAGGAATCTAAGATACGCATTACTATCTTCTCACCCCAGATTGTGGGCAAGGTGCTGACACGGAAATCGATAGATTTAGTACGAGATAGCTTCATCTTGATGCGGCCATCTTGGGGGACTCGGCGTTCGGCGATATCCAGCTTGGACATTACTTTTAAACGAGCCGATATGCGATTAGATAAGTTTACCGGAGGCTCAGATACTTCATGTAAGATGCCATCGATGCGAAAACGTATGCGGTAACGTTTCTCATAGGGCTCAAAATGCAGATCCGATGCGCCTTTGCGTATGGCATCGGTTAAAATCTTATTGATATAGATAACGATAGGCGCATCATCACCACTCTCGCCTGTTTGTTCCTCTTCACGCTTACTGGGATCGTCTACTTCTATGTCGGCGAGAGAGGATTCATCTATGCCACTGATATCCAGTGCGGAGATGTCCTCTTCTAAGGTTTTCTCTATTGCCTTGGTGAGCTTATCATCTTCGACCAATATGGCTTCGGCATGTAGGCCTGCACTGAACTGGAAGTCTTCTAGCGCTGCGATATTCGTGGGATCGGAAGTGCCTATATAGAGACGGTTTCCCCGCTTAAACAGCGGCAAACACTTATGTTTCTCGATAAGCTTTTTGTTGAGGAAGTCTTCGGGAATGCTGGCGATGTCAAACTCATCTAAATCTAACAGCGGCGTGCCATATTCTTCATAACAGAGTTCGGCTATCTCGCGGGCAGAAATTAGGTTTTCTGAAACAATAGTAGAGACGAGAGATTGTTTAGTTTGGCGTGATTTAGCGATAGCAGATGCGATCTGCTCTTCGGTGAGCAAATTTTTACGGATGAAAAGAGTGGATAAGCCTAAGTGTAGGCCTGTTGTGGGCATTCAGTTATCTCATATAGTTAGTATAATAAATATAAGTTAGTCAAAAAGAATTTCTGACTAACTTATATCTGAGTTTTATAGCTATTTGCTATAAACCTGCGCCATCTTCACACAAGGTTTTGTCACCAGCATCAGCAGTAGTTACGAGATATGCCACACCGCCTTCAGCATCAAATGTAGCAGTCATGATACATGTAGAATCAGTCCATGTAAGAGTTACCGCCGTATCTCGAGCTGTAACTGCAGACTCTGCTAATTTAGCGTTTTTACCTACTTCTGCGGTAATATCTGCACCACAGCCAATACCTGTTTGAACACAAGTCTGCACCTTCTGTGAGAAGGCTGTTAAGCCCTTCATTGCAGCGCCACCTTCTGCAGAAACTACATAATCTTTATATGCAGGTAGTGCAATTGCGGCGAGAATACCGATAATTGCAACAACGATCATTAATTCAATCAGAGTGAAACCCTGAGCCTTCTTGTTTAGTCTATTTTTCAAGTTAATGCCTTTCATTTTCTCTCTCCGTTGACTTAAATCGCTCGACCCACTCTTCTCATTAATAAGAGCATCTACTCTACTCTTTACAAAACTAAGCTAAAGAGAGGAGCTGCAACTCTTTGCTCATGCTAACTTAGACTCATCTAAGCTAGAATCAGTAAAGTAACTTAATTATAGACGTCTTAGCCGTATTGCTCCTGCGCTAGCTAAACTTTCCTTACTAATCCATTAAGACTAATTCTAAGAACTCTAAAACAAATTCTAAGAGCATCTCTAAGATAAACGTTAAAATTAAGTGTTTGTTACTATTTCTCATCTTGAAATCAGAAATTGGGTCTTACTTTTCGTGTCATTTTGCTAAATATTTAAAGTTACTGTTTAGAAAACTTAAGCTTCGAATAGGCTCGAACCTAAGTTAATTCTACTCTTGCTGTTGTTGCTTTTATTTACTGCTTGTTATGTACTTTCCGGCAAACCGCACCTAGTGTTCTCCTCCTACTTTTTTGCTCGACTCTTAACCCTTTAATAGCGGCTTCGAAAGCTTGTTCGGCTTTTTCAAGTGGCTCTTTTTAAGGAACCTAAGTGAACCTAAGGTGAGGTTGGCCGAAGTGGCCATCTCGCCTACGTCCAAAGTTAGTACAAAGTTAATGGAAATGGAACTGTAATTTACAACAAAGTACTAATTTGGCGATGATTTAGTCTAAAGAAGTTAAATTAGTGTTAATTGGGTTCTAGTGTTTTTTTGGCTGTGTATGAAAAACTGTCACTTTAGTTTCGAGTGTCAATTTTTGGGCGCTTTTGTGGTGGCTAATGTTGTTTGTTTTTTATGCATGTATATCTTGCTGGATACAGATGTTATGCCGTGTTTATTTGAATTGGGGGAGGTGGTAATTAAATGTAGGTGAGCTTAGCTCTTCTACTTATTTCTTCTACTTAGTTCTGATATGTTAGCTGTTATAAAAAAGGTGACTCAGCGAGTCACCTTAAAATCTAGTATAAGGAGCATCGCTGGTGATTAGTGTTTCAAACGAAGAGACAGGTCGAGGGCATGGACATGCTTAGTTAGCGCACCAACAGAGATATAGTCGACGCCAGTTTTTGCAAAATCTGCGATAGTATCTATAGTGACGTTGCCCGATACTTCGAGTTTGGCCTGTTTCTCGTCGGTCAGACGTTTATTGATTTCTACCGCTTCGAGCATCATGGTCACGTCGAAGTTATCCAACATGATGATATCCGATCCCGCTTCCAGCGCCTGCTGTAGTTCTAAGATGCTTTCTACTTCTACTTCGACTATTTTATCTGAGTGAAGCTCTCTGGCTTTAGAGATCGCTTGAGCTATGCCGCCACAAGCCATGATGTGGTTTTCTTTGATAAGGAAGGCATCGAACAGGCCGATCCTATGGTTCTTGCCACCGCCGCAGGTGACGGCATACTTTTGAGCGGTCCGTAACCCTGGAATTGTCTTACGTGTGTCCAGCAGCTTGGTATTGGTGGTGGCTATCTTATCCACATAATGTTTGGTGAGTGTTGCGACCCCAGATAAGGTTTGAATGAAGTTCATGGCGGTGCGCTCGCCTGTGAGGATGGCTCGGGCCGGGCCTGATAGCTCACACAGAACCTGATTGGCCACTAACAGATCACCATCATCAACATGCCAGTGTAGGGCAACTTCTCCACCGAGTTGGTTGAAGACCTGCTCAGCCCAAGCTTTGCCACAAAATACACCCTCTTCACGTGTGATTAAGCTTGCTTGTGCATGCTTGTCTGCCGGGATGAGTTGCGCCGTGATATCTGCATTAGCCCTATTTATGCTACTCATATCCTCTGGGCTATTAACATCATGGCTGGCCGCGGCTTGAATCGCGGCTTGATAACCTAGGTCCTCTTCAAGTGCGGCTTTGACTGCAAGCCTAATATCATTTTCCAACATTATCGGGATCCTTGGTGAGCTTAATTTAAAAGCTGGGTACGACAGGTGAATGATTTAGAATATAAATCGGCTGTCATGCTTGATAAGAGTAATAATAACAAATTTGATTTATAAAGGTAGAGGGTAGCGTTGATACTCTATGGCTTGTTGATTCATTAGCTAAAGAGCTCAAGGCCGATTCATTATTTGAGCTACACTTTTCCAAGTTACAACACTGGTATCTGATGAGAGTGTCAGCGATGTAGTAGTGAGCTCGATGGGTCTTTTCAGTGAGAGGTCTAACTGGTAAAGTGCTGATAAGATATGACGGATTTCGGGTTAACTTATTGTTGATTAAAGCTAAGCTAGTTCCTAGTTTTGAACTGGGGTGGGCCGATGGGATAAAACGGTGTGTGTCACCACATTTTAACTCAAGGCCTGATAATGAGGTCAGCCTTTTAGTTATTCATAATATCAGCCTACCAGCAGGCTGCTTTGATACACCCTTTATAGGTCAGCTTTTTCAAGGTTGTTTAGATATCGCTGCAGATCCCAGTTTTAAAGATCTTGAAGGTCTCGAAGTCTCGGCACATTTCCTTATACGCAGAGATGGCAATATTATCCAGTATGTCTCTTGTGATGAACGCGCCTGGCATGCCGGGGTATCAAGTTTTCATGGGCGGCAAGGGTGCAATGATTTTGCTGTTGGCATAGAGCTAGAAGGTACAGATACCCAAGATTATACCGAGTTACAATATCAGGAGTTGGTTAGGCTGACCCTTGGCTTGATGGCAAGATATCCCATGTTAAATTTGGATGCTATTGTCGGTCATTGTGACATCGCGCCGGGCCGAAAAACCGATCCCGGTGATTGTTTTGATTGGATTAGATATAAACATGAGTTAACCCTGGGACTGAGTCAGTAATATCTCTACAGTTGATAGCTGAGAATACCTTAGGCTTGCGAGATAAATGAGCCCAAGTACTGGATGTTTCAATTTGAGTAAAAAGGATGGACTTAATATGGCACTGTTTTCTTTATTAGTGGCGATAATGGTTGAGCGATTAAAGCTGTTACCTAAGTCATGGCAACTCGAATCATTTCTAGAACTCTATTCTGCCAACCTCTTTGGTAAGCAGCAGCTCAACTCAGAAGCTATGATGGCGTTGGCGCTTCTTTTGCCAGCTGTCACAGTTTTTGTGGCGACTTGGGCTGTAAGCGGCTTGTTATGGGGGGGAGTGAGTTTATTGTTTTGGGTTGGTATCTCAATTTTGTGCTTTAGCCATCAGAAACAAAGAATGGCTTTTAAGCGATACATGCAGGCGGCTTGTCGAGGCGATTCTCAAGCTTGTTATCATTTTGCCGAAGAACTAGATTGTAAGCGCTCTATTGAGGCTGTCAGCGAGAGTGATTTAGGCGCTAAAGTCGGTCAAAGTGTTACTTGGCTCAATTATCGTTTCTACGGTGCGGTAGCTCTTTATCTCATTTTTTTCGGCCCGGCGGGTGCAGTCTTATATTGTACCGTACGTTACTTTGCCGATGAAAGTCGGCAGAAATCACTGGAATTACCTTTAGTGGATAAGGTACTAATGCTATTAGATTGGCTACCGAGCCGTATTTTTTCTTTCGGCTATGTGCTCAGTGGCCAATTTTCTCAAGCGTTCAGTAGTTGGCGACAGCTGGGGTTAAGTCTGAATCATAGTGCCAGGGACATAGTGACTCAAGTGGCTTTAGCCGCAGAGCCCAAGCCTGAAGCATCGTCAACTCCCATTTGTGTCCAAGCAACATTGGCATTGCTTCAGCTGAGTAAACGTAATTTCATTTTATTGTTAACCACGCTTTCTCTGTTAACTATCTTTGGTGTGGTGGCGTAAATACAGCTTAAGAATGGTCAGGCTCTCTTGGTCTGTTGCTAATGAATGTCTATGAGTGATTGTCTATTAGCGACAATGGTCTGACCTTTATAGGTTATTTTTCCGCTATGCTCACACATCGTGAGTTTCCCTGACTCAGGTCACTAACTGGACTTTCAAAACGTGATTTGCTAAAGTGCGCTCAGTCGACTAAATTGGTAAGACCAATTTACAATAGGAGCTGAGAGCCATATGGCTTATAACAAAATAAACCAGCCAAAAATCTCTGACGTCATCATGGGTCAGTTAGAGCAGATGATTTTGGAAGGAAGCCTACAACCAGGTCAGAAACTGCCTCCTGAGCGTGAACTGGCACTTCAATTTGAAGTATCCCGTCCCTCGTTACGCGAAGCCATTCAAAAATTAGAAGCTAAAGGCTTGCTGTTGCGCCGTCAAGGCGGTGGCACCTATGTCAAAGAACAGCTTTGGCAAAGTTTGGCAGACCCCATAGTTGAATTGATGCATAGTGACTCTGAGAGTCAGTATGACCTACTCGAATTTCGTCATGCCACCGAAGGCATGATGGCATATTTTGCCGCGCTTCGTGGTACCGATGCCGATATGCAGAATATCAAGCGCACCATCATGGAAGTGGAAGCGGCGAAAGAGATCGAGTTACAGGCGGAAGCCATTGTACGTTTTTATCGTGCCATAGCAGAGGCGTCACATAACGTGGCCATGTTGCATCTGGTACTCAGTTTAGCTCCTGTGTTGCATAAGAACGTGGCACAGAACCTGGAATTGCTGAATCGAAGAGAGGAAGCATCCACAAGGGCAAACGAACATAGGCTGGCATTGCTAGCTGCAATCGTTCGCCGTGATCCCGAAGCGGCCCGTGAAGCCTCGAATGAGCATTTGAGCTACATCGAGGAAGTGATGCTGACCGTTAGGGAAGAAGATAGTCGGTTGCAGCGCAGTCTGCGCCGTTTAAAAAGTGGTGATTAGGCACTCTGCGATGTGAGAGTCTGCCCAGCACCAAATCATATTTTTAATATTTTTAATATCACTAAGTACTGAAGTTAGGTACTTGGGTATTACGTATAGGAAAGGACTGCGAAATGTCTGAACATATGCTACAAGATCTGGATCCATTAGAGACTCAAGAATGGTTATCTGCTCTAGAATCAGTTGTTCGCGAAGAAGGTGTTGAGCGTGCTCAGTATCTACTGGAACAAGTACTCGATAAGGCCCGTTTAGACGGCGTCGATATGGCGACTGGTATCAATACCAACTATATCAACACCATCCCCACCAGCCAAGAGCCTGCATACCCAGGTAATACTACGCTAGAGCGCCGTATTCGTTCTATCATTCGCTGGAACGCGATCATGATTGTGCTACGAGCGTCTAAGAAGGATTTGGATCTAGGTGGCCATATGGCATCTTTCCAGTCTTCAGCTGCATTCTACGAAGTCTGTTTTAATCACTTCTTCCGTGCACCAAACGATGTAGATGGTGGTGATTTAGTCTATTATCAGGGCCATATCTCCCCAGGCATTTATTCACGTGCATTCGTAGAAGGTCGCTTAACTGCTGACCAACTAGATAACTTCCGTCAAGAAGTCGATGGTGAAGGTATCCCTTCATATCCCCATCCAAAACTAATGCCTGAGTTCTGGCAGTTTCCGACTGTTTCTATGGGTCTGGCTCCTATGTCTTCTATCTATCAGGCTCGCTTCCTCAAGTACCTTCATGGTCGTGGCTTGAAAGATACCTCTGCCCAGCGTGTATATGCCTTCTTGGGCGATGGTGAGATGGATGAGCCTGAATCACGCGGTGCGATTTCATTTGCGGCTCGTGAAAAGCTAGATAACCTATGTTTCCTAATTAACTGTAACCTGCAGCGTCTCGATGGCCCAGTGATGGGGAACGGCAGCATCATTCAGGAGCTTGAAGGCCTGTTTAGAGGCGCAGGTTGGAACGTCGTCAAGGTTATTTGGGGTAACAACTGGGATTCACTGTTAGCCAAAGATACGACTGGTAAATTGTTGCAGTTGATGAATGAGACTGTGGATGGTGATTATCAGACATTTAAGTCAAAAGATGGTGCCTACGTACGTGAGCACTTCTTTGGTAAGTACCCAGAAACCGCTGCGCTTGTTTCAGATATGACTGATGCTGATATCTTCGCTCTTAAGCGTGGTGGTCATGAGTCATCTAAACTTTATGCTGCCTTTAAGAACGCTCAAGATACTGTTGGTAAGCCTACAGTGATCTTGGCCAAGACCGTTAAAGGTTACGGTATGGGCGGCGCAGCCGAAGGCAAGAACATTGCTCACCAGGTGAAGAAGATGGACATGACCCACGTACTTCAATTGCGTGACCGTCTCGGCCTTCAAGACCTGCTGACAGATGAGAATGTTGCCGAGCTGCCTTATTTGTCTCTAGAGGAAGGTTCTGAAGAGTATAAATACTTACATGCTCGTCGTGACGCACTGCATGGTTACACGCCTCAGCGTCTGCCTAACTTCACTAAGCCACTTGAACTGCCTGAAGTTGATGAGTTCAAGCCGCTACTTCAAGAACAGAAGCGTGATATTTCGACCACTATGGCATTTGTTCGCTCGCTAAATATATTATTGAAGAACAAAGGCGTGGGTCAGAATATTGTACCTATCATCGCCGATGAGGCGCGTACATTTGGTATGGAAGGCCTGTTCCGTCAGATAGGTATCTATAATCCTCAGGGTCAGAACTACACACCACAAGATCGCGAAATTGTTTCTTACTATAAAGAGGCTACTTCGGGTCAGGTACTGCAGGAAGGTATCAATGAGTTAGGTGCTATGTCTTCATGGGTTGCTGCGGCAACATCATATAGCACTAACGATTTGCCTATGATCCCATTCTATATCTATTACTCTATGTTTGGTTTCCAGCGTGTTGGCGATATGGCATGGATGGCGGGCGATCAACAAGCGCGTGGCTTCCTACTCGGTGCTACAGCCGGTCGTACCACATTGAACGGTGAAGGTTTGCAACATGAAGATGGCCATAGCCATGTTCAGGCAAACACAATTCCAAACTGTATCTCTTATGATCCGACATTCGCCTATGAAGTTGCGGTCATCATTCAAGATGGTATGCGTCGCATGTATGGTGATCAGGAAAATGTGTTCTATTACCTGACTCTGATGAATGAAAACTACGCCATGCCAGCTATGCCTGAAGGCGTTGAAGAAGGTATTCGTAAGGGTATCTACAAGCTTGAATCATACAAAGGTAGTAAGCAGGTTCAGCTGATGAGCTCTGGCACTATCATGAACGAAGTGCGTAAGGCGGCGAAAATTCTAAGTGAAGAGTATGATGTTGCATCTGATGTTTACTCGGTCACTTCTTTCAACGAATTAACTCGTGAAGGCCAAGGTGTAGAGCGTTACAACATGCTGCATCCTGAAGCTGAGCAGAAGCAAGCTTACATTACTCAAGTCATGAGCACTGCACCTGCAATCGCTGCTACAGATTACATGAAGAATTACGCTGAGCAAGTTCGCGCCTTCATGCCGTCAGAATCATTCAAGGTATTGGGTACCGATGGTTTCGGTCG
Organism: Shewanella psychrophila; assembly: GCF_002005305.1. NCBI lineage: Bacteria > Pseudomonadati > Pseudomonadota > Gammaproteobacteria > Alteromonadales > Shewanellaceae > Shewanella > Shewanella psychrophila. Next base: position 6,052,109 of record NZ_CP014782.1, on the reverse strand, counting down.
TTCTGACAGCCGTGATAACTTGCGTCGTCACTTCGAAGTGAATGCTGGCTATGTAGTCGTCGCAGCACTGACAGAACTAGCTAAACGTGGTGATATTGAAAAATCTGTAGTGGCTCAGGCCATCGCTAAATTTAATATTGATGCAGATAAGATCAACCCGCTATACGCGTAAGAGGCAAAACAAAATGACAATCGAAATTAATGTACCTGATATTGGTGCGGATGAGGTTGAAGTCACCGAGATCTTAGTCAGCGTTGGTGACAGGGTTGAAGAAGAACAATCGCTTATTTCTGTTGAAGGCGACAAAGCCGCGATGGAAGTGCCAGCATCTCAATCGGGTGTTGTGAAAGAGATCAAGGTTGCGGTTGGAGATAAGGTCGCTACCGATTCATTGATCATGGTCTTTGAAACTGAAGCAGCATCGGCACCAGTAGCTCAAGCTGCGGCCGCTCCTGCGCCAGTAACGACTGCTGCCGCACCAGCGTCTGCAGAGCTAAAAGAAGTCAATCTACCGGATATCGGTGATGATGAAGTCGAAGTAACTGCTATCTTAGTCAATTTAGGTGACAGTATTACTGAAGACCAGCCAATCTTAAGTGTCGAAGGCGACAAGGCATCGATGGAGGTGCCTGCTCCTTTTGATGGCGTCTTAAAAGAGATTAAAGTTGAGATCGGTGACAAGGTTTCTACTGGGAGCTTGGTATTGGTGTTCGAAGTTGCAGGTTCAGCAGCAGCGACGACTGCCGTGGCTGCTCCTGCTGTACAAGCCTCTGCTCCAGTTGCCGCTGTTGCAACAGTACAAGAGGTTGCAGTCCCCGATATCGGTGATGATGAAGTCGAAGTGACCGAAATCATGGTCAAAGTCGGTGATAACGTGACCGAAGAACAGTCACTGATCAGTGTCGAAGGCGATAAGGCTGCCATGGAAGTACCGGCACCTTTTGCTGGTACGATTAAAGAGATCAAAGTCGCCACTGGTGACAAGGTTTCTACCGGCTCCTTAATCATGATTTTTGAAGTCGCTGGTCAAGCGCCTGTTTCAGCAGCTGTAGCCGCAGCGCCAGCTCCTGCAGCAACTTCTGTATCTGCCTCTACGGCTAAGCCAGCTAAGACTGACTTTGTTGAAAATGAAGCTTATGCACATGCATCTCCTGTGATCCGTCGTCTTGCTCGTGAGTTTGGTGTAAACCTTGCTAATGTAAAAGGTACGGGCCGCAAGAGTCGCGTGATTAAAGAAGATGTGCAGAACTACGTTAAGGCTGCAGTTAAGCAAGTTGAGTCGGGTAGTATTAAAGCTGCTGCCAGCGGCGGTAACGAGCTTAACTTACTGGCTTGGCCAAAAATCGATTTTAGCAAGTTTGGTGAGACCGAGGTTAAGCCATTATCTCGCATTCAGAAGATTTCCGGTGCTAATCTACACAGAAACTGGGTGAAGATCCCCCATGTTACTCAGTGGGATAACGCCGATATCACAGAACTCGAAGTATTCCGTAAGGCGCAAAATGCGGCGGAAGCTAAGAAAGATTCTGGCATGAAGATCACTCCATTAGTATTTATCATGAAGGCGGTGGCTAAGGCTCTTGAAGCTTTCCCGACATTCAACTCATCTCTGTCAGAAGACGGTGAGAGTTTGATCATGAAGAAGTATGTTAATGTCGGTATTGCCGTCGATACGCCAAATGGTCTGGTTGTCCCTGTTTTCAAAGATGTGAACAAGAAGGGCATCCATGAGTTATCAGACGAATTAAAGTTGATATCTAAGAAGGCACGTGGCGGTAAGTTAACGGCTTCAGACATGCAAGGTGGTTGTTTCACTATTTCTAGTCTGGGTGGCATTGGCGGCACGGCATTTACCCCAATTGTAAATGCCCCAGAAGTGGCAATTCTTGGGGTGTCTAAGTCTGAGATGAAGCCGGTTTGGAATGGCAAAGATTTCGAGCCTCGCTTGATGTTGCCTCTATCACTGTCATACGACCATAGGGTTGTAGATGGCGCCGAAGGTGCACGTTTCATCAGCTATTTAAACAGTTGCTTATCAGATATTCGTACCTTAGTACTTTAAAAAAGGGGCTGCTTATTACAAGCAGCCTTTTTTATAGTAAATGTATGATTGTGATCGGTATCAAACAAAGGTTAAAATGCGGCCACCTTACAAGATCTGGCAACGTTTTATTCTTGCGCTACTTGTTAGTGCAAGGAAATGAAAAGAATAGAGGAAATCATGAGTAACGAAATCAAAACTCAGGTAGTGGTATTAGGCTCAGGCCCTGCTGGTTATTCGGCAGCGTTCCGTGCGGCTGACTTAGGGTTGGACACTGTAATCATCGAACGTTTCAGCACACTTGGTGGTGTTTGTCTGAACGTGGGTTGTATCCCATCGAAGGCACTTCTCCATGTATCTAAAGTGATCGAAGAGGCGAAAGCTGTTGCCGATCACGGTGTGGTTTTTGGCGAGCCAAAGATCGACCTTGATAAGCTACGTGGTTTTAAGAATACGGTTATCAGCCAGTTGACAGGCGGTTTAGGCGGCATGTCTAAAATGCGTAAAGTCGACGTGGTTAATGGTTTCGGTAAATTTACCGGTCCTAACACTATCGAAGTTGTTGGTGAAGACGGCGTTAAAGTGGTTCATTTCGAACAGGCGATCATTGCCGCAGGTTCTCGCCCTATCGAACTGCCTTTCATTCCTCATTCTGATCCACGTGTCTGGGATTCTACCGATGCATTGGAGCTTAAAGAAGTTCCGGGTAAGTTGCTCATCATGGGCGGCGGCATCATAGGCCTTGAGATGGGTACTGTTTACGCTTCTCTGGGTAGCCAGATAGATGTTGTCGAGATGCTGGATCAATTGATCCCTGCAGCTGACAAAGATATCGTTCGCGTTTACACCAAGAAGGTTAAGAACAAGTTTAACCTTATGATGCAAACTAAAGTGACAGCTGTAGAAGCCAAAGATGATGGTATCTATGTCACTATGGAAGGCAAGAAGGCACCGACTGAAGCGGTTCGTTACGATGCTGTGCTAGTAGCAATCGGCCGTGCACCAAACGGTAAGTCGATCGATGCTGAAAAAGCCGGAATTAATGTTGATGAGCGTGGCTTCACCAATGTTGATAAGCAGATGCGTACCAATGTACCTAACATTTACGCTATCGGTGATATCGTCGGTCAGCCTATGCTTGCTCATAAAGGTGTGCATGAAGGCCATGTGGCTGCAGAAGTTATCTCAGGCTTGAAGCACTTCTTCGATCCAAAAGTGATCCCTTCAATTGCTTACACTGACCCTGAAGTCGCTTGGGTTGGTCTGACCGAGAAAGAAGCCAAAGAGCAAGGTATCGCCTACGAGACTGCAAGTTTCCCTTGGGCTGCCAGTGGCCGTGCAATCGCTTCTGATTGTAGTGATGGTATGACTAAGCTGATTTTCGATAAAGAGACTCATAGAGTTATCGGTGGCGCTATCGTTGGTGTTAACGGCGGTGAGCTTCTTGGTGAGATTGGCTTGGCGATCGAGATGGGTTGTGATGCAGAAGATCTAGCATTGACAATTCATGCTCACCCAACCTTGCATGAGTCTGTAGGCCTAGCGGCTGAGATCTACGAAGGTTCGATCACTGATTTACCAAATCCTAAGGCTAAAAAGAAGAAAAAGTAATTTTTTCTTAGAGTCATGAAAAAGGCGCTCATTTGAGCGTCTTTTTTTATGCCTTGAAAACAAGCAGTGCTTATAATTGCTATTAAGCAGGTGTATTAGCCTTAATGAACTGATACATTCGAAGTAAGTTTTTTTAAAGTGGACCCGATACCCTATTTGTATGAGTAGTGCTAATCGCTAATGCTAATAACTAAAATTATAAAAACTGTCTTTTTATTAATATGCATCGGCACTTGTCTGACTCCCGTCATGGCGAGTGATTTTGTTATGCGTGTCTTTGGCGAAACAGAAGGTTTAGAAGCTAGCACAATAAACGATATCAGCTTCGACTCTCACGGATTCGTGTGGGTAGCTACAGAACAGGGACTATTTCGATTAAGTAACTCTAAGATAAGACGTATTGACAAGGTTGCATTCGACCTCAGGCTCTCCGGTGAATATATTAATATGGTTGAGCCCTTGAGTGATCAGCATCTGCTAGTCAGTAATTACGCAGATACTTACCTATACGATATGCTACAGAATAAGTTTGTTCGTTTCGGTAGCGAGTCACTATTTCCTGATTATAAGGGCGGTGGCATCATAGCTCAGGTGAAGGAAGGTGATCATTATATTTTCCTGACCTTAGATGGTGAGTTACTTCAATATTCCTACGAAAAGACCTCACTCGAGCGGATCAACTTTCTTCCAACTAATGCAGATATACCTTGGGGAAATTTAGTTGCCTTAGATGATGGCCGTATCATAGTTGGCACTGAGTATGAATTACAGCTTAGGGATAGCCAAGGTTTGAGAATCGCTGTTTTCCCCTGGGGAGAGGAATATGGCTTGATGAAACAGTTGTTTAAAGATTCTCTGGGGCGAATTTGGCTGAGTTCGAGTGAGGGAGTTTATCGAGTCTATGCAGACACTCTCAAGATTGAACCTGTCGAGGCTCTCTCTTTTTATGCCACCAACATAGCCGAAGATAATGAGGGCAGCTTTTGGATCTCCGGAAGAGTAGGCTTGATCAAGTGGAAGCCTGGAGACACAGAATACCAAATATATAAAGAGCAGCTTAAGCAAGATGCTGACATGGATTATATCTATGATATTGAAATTGATGACTCTGGATTGATTTGGGTTGGAGGGGCCGGAGAAGGCTTGGCCATAGTCACAAGTGAGCCAGACTTCTTGCTCGATACCTATACCACTTCGTCACCATATTCTATGAGTAATGAGATGATTTGGGGAACCTATGGTGAGGGTGAGCGTGTTTGGTTCGGTACAGACAATGGCCTGATTTTAATCGACAGGCAAGCTAAAACCTCTACAAGCCTATTTCCCCAAGGGTTAGAGCTCAACGATAGTATTTATAGCGTAGAGAGTCTGGATGCTGCGCACCTCCTATTAGCGACCACCAATGGTTTATTTGTGGTGAATAAAGCCACTTTTACGGCCCAAAGATTTGCACAGTGGACTCATGGCGATAGTTCACTGGAACATAAGATAGTTTTTGCCACTTATGAAGATCCTTTAATTCTAGGTCGCTGGTGGTTCATGACCTCCACAGGTTTATATTTCTGGGAACCGGGTCTTTTTAATCCTCAATCTATGCCTGTTTTCTCTGGCGGCCTTAATCCGAGAATAGTAGATATCAGAACGGTTATAAGGGATGAGTCGGGAAAGCTGTGGCTGGGTGGCACCGAGTTATTTGGTTATTTGGACAATGAAGGTGAGTTCCATTCAAAACTCGACAAGTTCAGTGATGGCAGCAGCGAAATGGACATCAATTATATCGAGGAAATTGATTCTGATACGTTTTGGTTGGGGACATCACCAAAAGGTTTGATCGAATACTCACTGGATTCCGATGATGCTAGGGAACTAAATAAAGAGTGGGAAATTGATTGTAATTCTGTCTATTTCATTCAGAAAACTGCCGATTTCAGGTTAATCGGTTGCCCTAAGTCGATGCTAAGGTATACAAAATCGACAGAGGAGATCATGGTTCTTGGCCATGACGATGGCTTGTTAGGGGATGAACTCAATGATGGTTCATTCTTTTATGATCCCAGGGAGGGGCTTTATGTCGGCACGCCGGATGGAGCCATGCTGCTCGATGTCGACAATTTAGCCAATCGAATTCTGCGCGACGGTGTGTTTCTGGAGACGGTATCTGTTTTCTATGACGAGGGAGTTCAAATAGACCTCATTCCCCAAGATGAAAAAATCATAAAGCCCGGTGCAAGGATGATTAGTTTCCAGATAACCAGTCTGGATTATCTCGATGATACACCCATGACTCTACAGTATCGATTGAAACGAGAAGGGGACATTAGCGAAGCTAAATTTTTACTTCTCGACGGGCAGTCTCAGCTGAATATCACAGGTTTACAGTCAGGAAAATATACCTTAGAAATCCTGAGCCAGGAGAATGGGATCTGGTCTGATAAGCCATACCGTTTCAGCTTTGCCGTGAAGCATTATTGGTGGCAGATGACCTGGGTTAAGAGCCTGCTGTTATTAATCTTACTGTGTATATGTGGCGGAGTTATTTTCTATCGCCAGAGGCAGGTTCAAGCATTTAAACTGATCAACGCGGCATTAGTTGAGAGCGAAGAAAGGCTTAGGCAGTCTCTGAAAGGCAGTGATTCTGAGCTATGGGAATGGCGGCAGGACTCTCAGATGTTTAGCTTGGAGAATCAGCGGGCAGAGAAAAAGGATGACAGAGGAAATAGAATACTCAAGTTAGAGGACTTTCCTATTCATAGGGAAGATAGAGATAAGGTGGTCAATGCTTGGGATAACATGCTTCAAGGAGCGAGCGACCGTTTCGATGTTGAGTATCGCTATCGCCGTGAAGATAAGAGTTGGGGATGGACCAGAGTCAGGGGGCGTCCGGTCGAGGTGGATGCTGAGTCCGGTCGTATATTAAGGGTTGCGGGCATTTATTCAGATATCACCCTACAGCGCCAACTCGAAGATGATGTAAAGTTGCTGGCTCAGGCATTTGGTAACACCTCCGAAGGCGTGTTGATTCTGGACGCGGCAGAACGAATTAAGGTGTCTAATAAAGCCGCTCAAACTATAGTCGGTGCAACGACTAAAGAACTAAACGGTAAGTATTTCTCAGAACTCATCTTAGCTAAAGAGGGGCGATCGGATGAGATTGTTCACCTCTTGCAGCAGGGAGTCACCTGGACAGGTGAGAGAGAGTTTCTATGTGTAAAAGGTGGCTCATGTCCAGTCTGGCTTAATGTTTCTGCTATGTTGGGAAGTAAAGGCAATATTACCCACTATGTCGCCGTATTTTCCGACATTACCGAGCGTAAACGCACGGAGGCAGATCTCAGACGACTGGCAAATTATGATGTGCTAACCGGTCTGCCGAATCGCTCTCTATTTTCTACTCGGTTAGCTCAGTCCATACATCGTGCTGAGCATAGCGGTGAAAAATTAGCACTGATATTTCTCGACCTGGATAGATTTAAACATGTTAATGACTCCTATGGCCACAGCATGGGGGATGCCTTATTGGTCGAGGCTGCCAATCGTCTACAGTCTTGTATCTCACAAGAGCACACCTTATGTCGTTTCGGTGGCGATGAATTTGTGATCTTATTAAGAGACGCCTCAAATTTAGATACGATAAATCATATTTGTACTCAGTTACTCGAACAAATTGAAACACCATTTGAACTCTATGGTAGAGAATTTTTCATCTCGACCAGCATAGGGGTGAGTTTGTGGCCCGATGATGCCAGACAACCTGAGGTTCTGATTAAAAATGCCGATCAGGCCATGTATCATGCCAAAGAAGAAGGCCGTGGCAATTTCCAGTACTTCTCTTCGGAACGCAATTTAGAAGCCTTGTATCATCTAAGATTAGAAGCCGAGCTTCGTAAGGCAATAGAAAGAGAAGAGTTTGAGCTTCATTATCAGCCTCAGGTCGATATTCTTAAGGGAGATAAGTTGATCGGTATGGAAGCGCTATTGAGGTGGCGTCATCATAAAGATGGCTTGGTCCGTACCGATATCTTTATCAAGGTGGCCGAGTCTTGTGGTTTGATTGTTGATATCGATCGCTGGGTGCTACGTCAAGCCTGTGTACAAGGTGCCATCTGGTCCCAGTTTTATACAGAGACCTTTAAGTTGTCTGTGAACATCTCGGCGGTTCATTTCCGCCAGCCTGATTTTATCGAAGGGATTAAAAAAATCTTAGAGGAGACCAAGCTGGACCCGCGTTTATTGGGTTTCGAAATCACTGAAGGCGTATTGATGAAGGAGCTGGATACAGCTAAGGAGCATCTACTAGAGCTTAGAGCGCTTGGGATAGATGTTGCTATCGATGATTTTGGTACGGGTTACTCTTCATTAGCCTATTTACGCCATTTCGATGTGGATACCTTAAAAATCGATCGCTCCTTCCTTATCGATATAGCCACCAATGAAGCCGACCAAGCCATAGCCAGTAGTATTATAGAGCTTGCCAGAAACCTGAAGCTAAACGTCGTCGCCGAAGGTGTGGAGACAAAAGAGCAGCTTGAGCAGGTCTTTAGTCGTGGTTGCTATGTGATCCAGGGATATTATTTCTCCAAACCCTTAACAGTGGCTGAGATGGAGACTTATATGGATAACTCGAGCCTATTTTCCAATAAAAACTCATCTTTAGACTGATAGAATAACTAAGATGACCCCCTCTCTCATTTGTATTTAAACTTTTTGCTAGGTTTTTGTTACAGTATGTGCGCCAAATCTCACTACGAACTAAAGAAAAACAGAATATGATGCGTTTACTCACCTTACTTCTCCTGCCCTCGCTATGCTTTTCGGCATTCGCAGAGGAGGTGCGGCCTAAGATCGGTCTGGTACTCAGTGGTGGTGGAGCCAAGGGCGCCGCACATATTGGTGTACTTAAGATATTGGAAGAAAATCGCATTCCTGTCGATTATATTGCCGGAACTAGCATAGGTGCTTATGTCGCTGGCATGTATGCCCTAGGATACAGCGCCACTGAAATTGAGAAGATCATGCTCAATGAGAATTGGTCAGACGGTTATTCAGATACAATTCCAAGACAGGCCTTGAGTTACCGCAATAAACAGCAGAGAGATAGATTTAACCTCCCGTTAAATATGGGCTATAGCGACGATGAGGTTAAGGTTCCTAATGGTTTATTGCGTGGCCAGACCATGTCGCAATTACTCCAGCGCTCAACTGGCTTAGTGAACCAGTTTGGTCACTTCGATGAACTCGCCATTCCTTATCGTGCCGTAGCGACGGATCTGGAAACGAGTAATGCTGTCGTTATCAGTAATGGCAGCATAGTTAAGGCGATGCAGGCATCGGCCACAGTACCCGGTGCGCTGCAACCAGTGGAATATGAGGGTAAATTGCTAATCGATGGCGGTATCGGCAATAACATGCCTGTTGATGTCGTCAAAGCATTAGGTGCGGATATTATTATTGCCGTGGATATTGGCTCATCTTTGGTGAAAAAAGAGGAATTAACCAGTACCGTCGCCGTACTCAATCAGCTTTCAACCATGCTAACCAATGCCAGCACGGAACGACAGAAGCTGCTCTTAACCCAAGACGATATTCTTATTCGTCCTGATGTTGGAAAGATGAGTACTACTGACTTTACCATCATGCCCAAGGCTTTCATATTAGGTGAGCAGGCAGCGCGGGAGCACTTGATAAGCCTACAGGGATTAAGTGTCAGTGATGATGAGTTTAAAGTTTATTTAGCGAGAAAGAAGCAGTTGAGCCGTCGCTGGCTCGATGATATCGATCACCCCATCGTTAATATTGTGTTTAATAATGATTCGAAAGTCAGTGATTCTATGTTGCGGGAAGTACTCGATATAGAAGAGGGGGAAGTGGTTACTCAAGAGAGGCTAGCTAAGGGCATTGCCGATGTTTATGCTTTGGACAAGTTTGAGCGCGTTAATGCAGAGTTTATCGATACCGACCAAGGCAGAGTATTGAGCCTTAATACCCATGCTAAATCTTGGGGGCCAAATTATTTTCAATTGGGCTTCAGTTGGGAGGATGATTTCTCCTTGGATTCTGCTGTTTCATTCGATCTGGCCTATACCTTGACGGATTTGACCGATACTGGTGGTGAATGGCGCAATGAGCTCAAGTTAGGTTATGAAAAGTTGATTTCCAGCGAGTTTTATCAGCCTCTGGATTATGATCAGTCTTTCTATAGCAGGGCTAAATTGAGCTACGAGATTAAAGATTGGGAGATTTTCGATAATAATTCCAGATTACTCAAACTTAAGCAGTCACAGTACCGCGCCGATGTAGGTATCGGGTATAACTATGTTAAAGAGGGCATGATTGAACTTGGTATTACCGGTGAGAAAGGGGATTTGGATGATGGGTTGTTTTCTGAAGATTCAGAGTACCAATCATACGGTGGATATTTTAAGTTTGGCTACGATGATCTCGATAGTATTAACTTCCCTACATCGGGTAATCGCTTTACTTTTGATGCCCACTACCGAAAGGAAAAGAACCCAAACATTTTCTTTTCGGGCTTAGATGATCACGAAGAGTATTCTATTCAACTTGAATTGGATTGGCGCGGCGCATTGAGTTTGGGTAACCATGCATTTGTTGGTATTGCTTCGCTAGCCACTGTAGATATAGAGCAAGGCTTTAGCCTGCATTTGTCAGAACTCGGTGGTTTCTTGAATCTTTCCGGTTACCATAAAAATGCCTTGGTAGGTCCCCATAAGATTTTCGGCGCATTCGTGTATCAATATGATCTAGGCCGGGATGTGCTGGGCATGACAGATTATCCTCTCTATTTGGGAGCGAGTATTGAGGCAGGCAATGTCTGGAAGCTAAGAGAACATGTGGATCTGGATGATCTCATCTATTCCGGCAGCCTGTATTTTGGAACCGACACCAGTATGGGGCCTGCTGCAATAGGTTTTGGTTGGGCCGATGATGGCGAGAAAGCCATATTCTTGTTTATTGGTAAGAACTGGTAAAACGACGGCTCATACATGGTTAATCTAGGATTTCAAATGAAATCTTGTGATGGTTATGTCACAGAGTCATTTCGCGCTTTTTCTATCAAGAAAAAGCGCGAGTCATGGAGTTTTTCAAAGTCACTCAGTGTTACTCTCTAGTTAATACCTCTCATAAGCTCAACTGTTAATTCAAGCTAGTATTACTTTCGATTGAATTTAAGCTTTAATTAGATTTTTTGGTTAGAATGGGCGCACAAAGTGACAGCAATAACAAAAGAATCAAATAGACTATGACACGTTCACTTACTTTTCTTCTCATATTACTCCTTAGTTTTTCAGCGTTTTCTGAAGAAGTACGCCCTAAAATTGGTTTGGTACTGAGTGGTGGCGGGGCTAAAGGTGCCGCTCATATCGGTGTGCTTAAAGTATTGGAAGAAAATCGTATTCCGGTTGATTATATTGCTGGAACTAGCATAGGTGCCTATGTTGCTGGCATGTATGCCCTTGGTTATAGTGCCGCAGAAATTGAGAAGATCATGCTCAATGAAAATTGGTCAAATGGTTATTCAGACACCATTCCAAGACAGGCTTTGAGTTACCGCAATAAGCAGCAGAGAGATAGATTTAACCTCCCCTTAAATATGGGCTATAGCGACGATAAGGTTAAAGTACCTAATGGTTTATTACGTGGCCAGACTATGTCGCAATTACTGCAGCGCTCAACTGGCTTAGTGAACCAATTTGGTCACTTCGATGAGCTTGCCATTCCCTATCGCGCCGTGGCGACGGATCTGGAAACGAGCAATGCTGTGGTTATCAGTAATGGCAGTATTGTTAAGGCGATGCAGGCGTCGGCCACTGTTCCCGGTGCGCTGCAGCCTGTGGATTATGAGGGCAAATTGCTAATTGACGGAGGGATCGGCAATAACATGCCAGTGGATGTCGTTAAGGCATTAGGTGCAGATATCATCATAGCCGTGGATATTGGCTCATCCTTGGTGAAGAAAGAGGAGTTAACCAGTACCGTCGCCGTGCTCAATCAGCTTTCAACCATGCTGACCAATGCCAGTACCGAACGACAGAAGGAGCTCTTAACCCAAGACGATATTCTTATTCGTCCTGATGTGGGAGAGATGAGTACCACAGATTTTACCATCATGCCCCAAGCTTTTATATTAGGTGAAGAGGCTGCGCGTGAACACTTGATAAGCCTGCAGGGTCTGAGTGTTGATAAAGAGGCGTTTGAAACTTATCTAGCCAGAAAGAGACAGATCAGCCGTCAATGGCTCGATGATATCGATCATCCCATCGTGAATATTGTGTTCAACAATGAATCGCAAGTCAGTGAGTCTCTTTTGCGAGAAACCTTAGGCATCCAAGAAGGGGAGGTGGTAACTCAGGAGAAACTGGCAGAGGGAGTCGCCGCTATTTATTCACTGGATAAATTTGAGCGCGTCAATGCAGAGTTTATCGATACCGATCAAGGCAGAGTATTGAGCCTTAATACCTATGCTAAATCTTGGGGGCCAAATTATTTCCAGTTGGGCTTTAGCTGGGAAGATGATTTCTCTCTAGACTCGGCGGCCTCATTCGATCTGGCCTACACCTTAACTGATTTGACTGATACCGGCGGCGAATGGCGCAATGAGCTCAAGTTAGGTTATGAAAAGTTGATTTCAACTGAATTTTACCAACCATTGGATTATGACCAAGCCTTCTATAGTCGGGCCAAATTGAGCTATGAGATTAAGGACTGGGAGTTTTTCGATGCCAGCTCCAGAATACTGCAACTTAAACAGAAACAGTACCGTGCCGATGTCGGAATTGGGTATAACTATGTCAAAGAGGGCATGATTGAACTTGGTATTACCGGTGAAACAGGAGACTTGGAGAATGGATTTTTTCCCGAAGGTCTAGAGTATGAGTCATACGGTGGATATTTTAAATTTGGCTATGACGATCTCGATAGCATTAATTTCCCCACATCGGGTAATCGCTTTACTTTAGATGCTTACTACCGCAAGGAATACAATCCAACTCTCTTTTACTCTGGGCTTGATGAGCTAAAGGAGAATTCTCTGCAAATTGAGCTGGATTGGCGCGGCGCATTGAGTGTGGGTAACCATGCATTTGTCGGTATAGCATCACTAGCCACAGTCAGTAAGGATGATGGCTTTAGTGTACATGTATCTGAACTCGGTGGATTCTTAAATCTCTCCGGTTATCATAAAAATGCCTTGGTTGGCCCCCATAAAATTTTCGGTGCATTCGTGTATCAATATGATCTAGGAAGGGATGTACTGGGCATGACAGATTACCCTCTCTATTTGGGAGCGAGCATCGAGGCGGGTAATGTCTGGGAGTTAAGAGAGCATGTGGATCTAGACGATCTCATCTATTCCGGTAGCCTATATTTTGGAACTGATACCAGCATGGGGCCTGCGGCGATTGGATTTGGTTGGGCCGATGATGGCGAGAAGGCCATATTCCTGTTTATAGGCAAGAACTGGTAATCAAATCAGCAAAGTTGCTGACTACTAAGATTAATACAAAGTTACAAATATTGGCTATTGTGTTAAATCCTGCGGTGATAATGTGTCATGGGATAATTTATAGCAGGCTTGAAGATAGCAGGTCGCTACCAGGATAAATCGGGGATAAAAATGAAGAGAGTAAGTAAATTGGCAGTAGGCATTGCCTTAAGCTTAGGTCTAGCAGCATGTAGTAACGAACCTACTACACCTGTAGTACAACAAGCCGCCAAGGTGTCAGGTGTGGAGAAGGTAAACTTCGATAACTCAGTTCGTCATCAAGATGACTTCTACTATAGCGTTAATGGACATTGGCTTGCCAACACTCCTATTCCTGCGGATAAGTCTAACTACGGTGCCTTTTCTGTACTCTATGAACGGAGTCAGAATGCGCTGAAGAAAATTATCGATGAGGCAGCGGCAAAGCCGAATAAAGCCGTGGGTTCCAGTGAGCAGAAAGTCGGTGATTTTTATGCCAGTTACATGAATACCGATGTCATCGAAAAACTAGGGGTCAGCCCCCTAAGCGAACAGCTTAGTGATATCGCGCTGGCAAAAGATCATGACGATATCGCCAGCCTTATGGGAAGCTTGCTTGTCAGTGGTGTGCAGATGCCTTTTGGTTTCTACGTTAACAATGATGCTAAAAACTCGACTCAGTATGCGGTCTATCTGTATCAGTCGGGCCTGACACTACCGGATCGTGATTATTACCTGAAAGATGATGATAAGTTTGTCGAGAATCGAGCCGCATTGAACGCTTACGTTGCCGATGTCATGACTCAAGCCGGTAGCAAAGATGCCGAGCGAGTCGCGGACAGTGTCGCTCAAATTGAGACGTTTATTGCTCAGAGTCAGTGGAGCCGTGTCGAGTCCCGTGATGCCAATAAGAGCTATAACAAGATGGATAAGGCCGAGCTACAGTCTAAGGTTACTAACTTCGATTTCGTTCAGTTCGCCGCCAGTGCCAATATCGATAAAGTCGCCGAGGCGATAGTTCGTCAGCCTTCCTATTTTGAGAAGTTCGGTGCCCAGTTCACTAACTTCTCAGTATCCCAGTGGCAAGATTATCTCTCTTTCCATTTAGTAGACAGCTATGCTGAGCTATTGAGTAAAAATTTCGTCGATCTTCACTTTGCTTTTCATAGTAAAACATTGATGGGTATCGAAGAGCAGAAGCCGCGCTGGAAAAAGGCTGTGGATGCGTCGGATCAGGTGATCGGTGAGCTTGTGGGCAAAGAGTACGTAAAGCAGCACTTTAAACCTGAAGCGAAACAGAGAATGGAAGGCTTGATCCAAGACTTGATTAAAGGTTTCGAAGTTAGCATCAACGAACTCGAATGGATGTCCCCAGAGACTAAGGTCGCGGCTCAAGAGAAGCTTGCTAAGTTCACTTATAAGATAGGTTATCCGGATAAGTGGAAAGACTACACAGATCTCAAGATTAAAGCGGATCAATTGGTGGGCAACTATCAACGCTATGCTGAATTCGAATATAAGACCATGCTAGATAAACTCGGAAAGCCTATCGATCGCACCGAATGGCACATGACGCCGCAGACGGTTAATGCTTACTATAATCCTGTGATGAATGAGATCGTATTCCCAGCAGCTATATTACAGCCTCCTTTTTTCAATATGGACGCCGATGACGCGGTGAATTTCGGTGGCATAGGTGCGGTTATCGGTCATGAAATCAGTCATGGTTTCGATGATCAAGGGGCTAAGTATGATGGCGATGGTAATCTGAGAGACTGGTGGACCGATGCCGATCGCGCTGAGTTCCAGAAACGTGGTGCCCAACTGTCGGCCCAGTATGGGGGTTATGAGGCTCTGCCGGGTAAACACGTTAATGGTGACTTGACCTTAGGTGAGAATATTGGTGACCTTGGCGGTTTGACCGTTGCGGCTCGTTCTTACCATCTGAGTCTTAATGGTAAACAATCACCGATTATAGATGGTTTAACGGGTGAACAACGCTTATTTATCGGTTGGTCTCAAGTGTGGCGTCGTAACTACCGCGACGAGGAGCTAGGTCGTCGCCTGATGACAGATTCTCATTCACCGAGTCACTTCCGCGCCATGGGCACACCGCGTAACATCCCGGCTTTCTATCAAGCCTTCGATGTGAAAGAGGGTGATAAAATGTTCTTAGCGCCGGAAGATCGCGTCAAGATCTGGTAATAGGCGCTGCTGCGCATCCCTATTGATACCACTAGGTGGTTGAGAGGGAGTTGAGCCTGAAAATATAGAGCCCGCCAATTTGGTGGGCTTTTTATTTATAAGCTAGGAACTAGAATCTAGGTATTCCGGCAATTCCGTTAGATCTTTGAGCTGCTGGTGGGCTATGACCCATTTGGGTTCATCTTGTTGCTCGACTGCTGGAATCGCTATGGTCTGCATATTGGCTGCCCTCGCGGCGACTAAGCCATTGAAGGAGTCTTCTATAGCAACACAAGTTATAGGGTCCAGATTTATTGCCTTGGCACAGTTTAGGTATACTTCGGGATGAGGTTTGCCATAGGCAAGATGCTCGGCAGACTCTATAGCATCGAAATAGTGAGCTATGTTGAGCTTGTTTAAAACAGCTTCTATGATAAGGTTCGACGATGAGGTGGCTAAACCTATCTTGTAGTCATTAGTGCGGCAAAATTCGAGAGCACTCTCCACACCAGTCATGGCTTGGCCATCACTTGTAATCGCGTTGACAACTTGATCGACTATGGTTTTAGCAGTTTGCTCATTGTCATAGTTAGCCCAGGGAAATCTCTGATACCAGTAGCTGACGACCTGATCGATTCTCAACCCCGTTGTTTGAAGTGTGTCCTCATAAGATATAGGTAGCCCTAAGCGTTTCATGGTCTGAAATTCAGCTTCTTGCCAGCTGGGTTCGGAATCTATCAATACTCCATCCATGTCGAAAATGACGGCTTTAAACTTAGGCGAGGTCATAGTGCTCCAATATGTTCGTTATAACTATCATGAATAGTACCCCTATTTTTTGTCTGTTTCTTGGGAACTTACCTATAATTTATTGAGTAAACAATTGCCTTAAACCACAATAAATGGAGAAGTGCCTGCTGTTTGATGTATGTTTAAGTTTATAAAATTCATGTTGTTAGTTGTTTTTAATTAAGCAGAGCTGATGTTATTTGTGGTATTTATAGATTAACTGAGCTATTAACCATACCAGAGTTATGGTTAATAGGGGCGGTGATGCCCGATAAGAGTGTGATCTGATTCAAACTTTTGCTTAGCTATAGTATAATAATCAGCAGAAAAAAAGGTCGAGCCTGCAGGACTGTCAGCTTTCAATATCAGGAAGTGCAGTTTCGTTGTTAGAACGCCAAACAAAGAGGAATGTTGCCGTGCTAGAAGCATATCGTAAACACGTCGCAGAACGTGCTTCAGAGGGCGTAGTCCCTAAGCCATTAGATGCCCATCAAGTGGCCGAGTTAATCGAAGTCATTAAAAACCCACCAGCGGGAGAAGAGGCATTTATCCTCGACCTGCTTGAGAACAGAATTCCACCAGGAGTAGATGAAGCCGCATATGTTAAAGCGGGTTTCCTGGATGCTGTGGCCAAAGGTGAAGTTACATCGCCAATTCTAACATCGGCACACGCTGTTGAGCTACTTGGCACCATGCAGGGCGGCTATAACATCGAGCCTTTGATAGCTCAGTTGGATGTGGAGGCGCAAGCGCCTTTAGCTGTTAAAGCCTTATCAAAGACTTTGCTGATGTTTGACTCTTTTCACGATGTGGTTGAGAAGATGCAAGCGGGTAATGAATTTGCTAAACAGGTTGTCCATGCGTGGGCCGATGCCGATTGGTTCCTCAATCGTCCTAAGCTAGATGAGAAGATCTCTCTCACTGTGTTTAAAGTCACTGGTGAAACTAACACAGATGACTTGTCTCCGGCTCCCGATGCCTGGTCTCGCCCTGATATTCCTTTGCATGCGTTAGCTATGCTTAAGAATGCTCGTGACGGTATTGTACCCGATGAGGCTAGTACTATCGGTCCAATCAAGGAGATCGAACAACTTAAGTCTAAAGGTTTCCCATTAGTCTATGTTGGTGATGTTGTCGGGACAGGTTCTTCACGTAAGTCGGCGACTAACTCAGTGCTATGGTTCATGGGTGATGATATCCCTAATGTGCCTAATAAGCGCGGTGGCGGCTTCTGTTTAGGTGGTAAGATCGCTCCAATCTTCTTCAATACCATGGAAGATGCCGGTGCCTTACCTATCGAACTCGATGTGACCAAGATGAATATGGGCGATGTTATCGATATCTACCCATACAAAGGCATAGTTAAGCGTCACGATAGCGATGAAGTTATCTCTGAGTTCAGTCTAAAAACTGAGGTCTTGATGGATGAAGTACGTGCCGGTGGCCGTATCCCATTGATCATCGGACGTGGCCTTACGGCTCGCGCTCGTGAAGTACTTAAGCTTGAAGATTCAACTGTCTTCGTATTACCGAAAGATGTGGCCGATACGGGTAAAGGTTATACCCTTGCTCAGAAGATGGTTGGTAAAGCTTGTGGTGTTACCGGTATTCGTCCGGGTCAATACTGTGAGCCTAAGATGACTTCGGTAGGTTCGCAAGATACTACCGGTCCTATGACTCGTGATGAGCTTAAAGATCTGGCGTGTCTTGGTTTCAGTGCCGATTTGACCATGCAGTCATTCTGCCACACTTCGGCTTATCCTAAGCCAGTGGATGTGAACACTCACCATACGCTTCCTGACTTTATCATGAACCGTGGCGGTGTATCTCTGCGCCCGGGTGACGGAGTTATTCACTCTTGGTTAAACCGTATGCTACTACCTGATACTGTCGGTACCGGTGGTGATTCTCATACTCGTTTCCCAATTGGTATCTCTTTCCCTGCGGGTTCCGGTCTGGTGGCTTTCGCCGCTGCGACAGGTGTTATGCCTCTGGATATGCCTGAGTCAGTCTTGGTACGTTTTAAAGGTGAGATGCAACCGGGTATCACCTTACGTGATCTGGTACACGCTATTCCACTTAAAGCCATCGATATGGGTCTATTGACCGTAGAGAAGCAAGGAAAAGTGAACTTCTTTTCTGGTCGAGTGCTTGAGATTGAAGGCCTTGAAAGCTTGAAAGTTGAGCAGGCATTTGAATTGTCTGACGCTTCAGCCGAGCGTAGTGCTGCTGGTTGTAGCATCAAGCTGGACAAAGAGCCTATCATCGAATATCTAAACTCCAACATCGTGATGTTGAAGTGGATGATTGCTGAAGGTTATGGGGATCGTCGTACTATCGAACGTCGTATCACTGCGATGCAAGACTGGTTAGCTAATCCTGAGTTGTTGGCTGCCGATGCAGATGCGGAATATGCTGCCGTTATCGAAATCGACTTGAGCGATATTAAAGAGCCTATTCTTTGTGCTCCAAACGATCCTGATGATGCAGTACTGCTATCAGACGTTAAGGACACTAAGATTGACGAAGTCTTCGTCGGTTCTTGTATGACCAACATAGGGCATTTCCGCGCCACAGGTAAGATGTTGGATAAGTTTGCCACTAGCTTGCCGACACGTCTATGGATCGCGCCACCGACTAAGATGGATCGCGATCAGCTTACCGAAGAAGGTTACTACGCCATATTCGGTCGTGTTGGGGCTCGTGTAGAGACCCCTGGGTGCTCTCTATGTATGGGTAATCAGGCACGTGTTGCTGATGGTGTGACTGTAGTATCTACCTCTACTCGTAACTTCCCTAACCGTCTTGGTACTGGTGCTAATGTTTATCTGGCTTCTGCTGAACTAGCTGCCGTAGCGGCTCTGTTAGGTCGTCTGCCTTCTGCGGATGAATATCAGACTTATGCGAAAGAGTTGGATGCGACAGCGGCTGATACCTATCGTTACCTGAACTTCGATAAGATGCAGTCTTATACTGAGAAAGCGGCTGAAGTCATCTTCCAGTCGGCAGTATAAAGTCACAAAGAGCTTAGTGCTCTCTGAGCACTAAGCTGCAACAAAAAAGCTAGATTCATATTTATGAATCTAGCTTTTTTTATGCGTGTTGTTTTTAACTTAAAACTAATTATGATATTTAACCGTCATATCGATTAATGGTTCACGACTGGCTTTTTCGGCTCTGAGTCTAGCGAGATATTTCTCCCACAAGTCGACTTGATGAGTGGCGAGATCATATAGCACCTTCCAAGAGAATAAGCCTGTGTTATGACCATCGTCGAAGGTTATCTTCACCGCGTAGTTTCCCACGGGATCTAGGGCCTTAATATTGACATTTTTCTTGTGAGTGACTAATACCGAGTTGCCATGTCCGTGGACTTCGGCCGAAGGGGAATAAACGCGTAACATTTCACAACTTAGCTGAAAGGTCTTGCCGTCATCGAACGTCACTTCTAACAGGCGAGACCTTCGTTTAAGCTTGAGGGCGGTAACGACTGGATTATAGTCTGGAGAAGTCATTGTATTGGCCTGTGGTGTAGCAGTCAGATTAGGAAAACAAGTTGAGAATATAAGTTAAAAATATATGTGGCTAACTTATTACATCTACTTAGGGCCTAGGTTTGAATGCCTAGACCCTATTAGTCACATTATAGAATAAAGCGACTCAAATCTTCATCTTGTACCAGCTCGTCGAGATGATCTTTGACGTATTTTGTATCGATCACAGACTCAGTGCCAGATTTATCGGAAGCACCATAGGATAGCTCTTCCATCAAGCGCTCCATTACAGTATGTAGTCGACGAGCACCGATATTTTCTGTGCGCTCATTGACCTGCCATGCTGCCTTAGCAATTGAGTCGATACCGTCTGCAGTGAACTCGACTTTAACCCCTTCCGTCGCCATCAAGGCTACGTATTGTTCAGTCAATGAAGCGTGTGGCTCGGTCAAGATACGCTTAAAGTCATCGGCCGTCAGCGCTTGCAGTTCCACACGAATAGGTAAGCGACCCTGAAGTTCAGGGATCAGATCTGATGGCTTAGACATCTGGAATGCACCAGAGGCGATAAACAAGATATGGTCTGTTTTAACCATGCCATGTTTAGTGTTAACCGTACAGCCTTCTACCAATGGCAGTAGATCACGTTGAACACCTTCCCGTGAGACATCTGGACCAGAGCTTTCGCCGCGTTTACAGATCTTATCGATCTCATCGAGGAAGACGATACCGTGCTGTTCAACCAGCTCGATAGCCTGCTCTTTTAGATCTTCTTGGTTGACGAGTTTAGCCGCTTCCTCTTCGATCATCAGCTTATAGGCTTCTTTGATCGGCATCTTACGGCGTTTACTGGCACCGGGCCCCATATTTTGGAACATGCTTTGCAACTGGTTAGTCATCTCTTCCATGCCGGGAGGGGACATGATCTCTATGCCGACCTGGGGGGCGGACACATCTATCTCTATCTCTTTATCGTCCAACTGGCCTTCACGCAGCTTCTTACGGAAGATCTGGCGCGTGCCTGTGTCATCTTTAGTTTCGCTGTCCCAGTCTTCTTTAGGCTTAGGCAGTAAAGCATCCAGGATGCGCTCTTCAGCGGCTTCTTCGGCCCTGAACTTACACTTCTTCATATGCTCTTCACGAGTCAGCTTGATGGCTGAATCGGTGAGATCACGGATGATCTGTTCAACTTCCTTGCCTACATAACCCACTTCAGTGAATTTGGTGGCTTCAACCTTAATAAATGGTGCCTTCGCCAGCTTAGCAAGTCGGCGTGCAATTTCTGTCTTACCGACACCAGTAGGGCCGATCATCAAGATGTTTTTCGGGGTCACTTCCTGACGCAGATCGGCATCGAGTTGCATACGACGCCAGCGGTTACGCAGAGCGATGGCAACGGCGCGCTTGGCATTTTGTTGGCCTATGATGTGACTGTCTAATTCATGGACAATCTCACGTGGAGTCATTTCAGACATATTTTTTCCTCATGCATCTCAGCATTTTCTCTGGAGTCGTTACTTGTCATTGATGATTGAAACTGAGCGACTCGAGATCAGTAATTTAATTCTTCGATAGTCTTGAACTGATTGGTGTACACACAGATACCACCAGCGATAGTGAGTGACTTCTCCGCTATCTCTGTCGCTGTCAGTTCGGTATTTTCAAGCAGAGCCGTGGCTGCCGATTGTGCAAATGGTCCACCGGATCCGATAGCAATAAGATCATTTTCTGGCTGTATTACATCACCATTACCTGTGATGATCAGCGAGCACTCAGAATCAGCAACTGCTAAAAGAGCCTCTAATTTACGTAGCATTTTATCGCTACGCCAATCTTTTGCCATCTCAACGGCGGCTTTCATCAGATGACCCTGATGCATCTCTAACTTGGCTTCGAAGCGTTCGAATAGGGTAAAAGCATCGGCGGTACCGCCAGCAAAACCTGCCAGGACCTTGTTATGATATAGGCGACGAACTTTTCTGGCGTTACCTTTCATCACGGTATTTCCAAGTGATACTTGGCCATCTCCGGCGATGACGACTTGGTTATTACGGCGAACTGATACGATTGTGGTCACGAATGAATCCTCTTCTCAAACTGATGCAGTGATGGCATCAGTGGGTGATAGAAGATATATGGGGGGGAGTGAATGAAATATCAAGGAGTAATACCAATTCTATTATGTATATAGAGTGGAAAAAGGAAAATGGCGCTGATTGGGACTATGTTGCCAGTTAAGGCTCAACAATAGTGTCTCTTATATAGCCCGCAGTACGTCGTCTTTGCATTTGCTGCCAAGTTTCGAATTAGCTGCGGGCTTAATGGTATTGCTTATTTCTTCACATACATCAAGAAACAGCCATCTATGCCGGCTTTCTGTAAGATGTGTCGATGCTTTTCGGCCTGACGCTTGCGCTCGTATGGGCCTAAGCTGACTTTATACCAGTCACCTGTGGTACCTCTTACTTTAGATATATCGGATTCAAGTCCCTGAAAGGCGATGACCGCTTTCATCTGATCCGCTTGTGATTGGGTCCTGAAAGAGCCACATTGCATCTGATAGTTGTGAGTCGGAGCTGTAACTTCAGGAACGTCGACTTCAACTTCCTTGTTTTCCAGTTCCTGTTGATAAGTCCATTTCTCTTTAGGTTTAGGAGGAAGAGCCTTAGGATCTTTCTTCTTAGTGGGCTTAACATCCGCTTGTTCAACTACTGGACCCTCTTTTTCATCAAGGTCTTCTGCACTGTTGTTGATGCTCCAAAGGAAGTAACCGAAGCCAGCCAATAGAGCAAGGGTGACCAGCAACAAAACCAGCGGAAAGCGTCTTGGCGCTGGCGCCTGACTCTTTCTACGTGTCGTTTTTGGTTTTGCCTTCCCTTTCCTAGCTGGGCTTCTTTTAGCGTAATCGCGATTAGTCATAGTATTGAAATACCGTTTCGTTACATGCGGTCTAAGGTTTCAATACCAAGAAGCTCAAGACCTTGCTTCAGGGTTTTCGCTGTAAGTTGGGCGATTAGTAGGCGGCTCTTCTTCTGCTCTTCGGTTTCTGCTGCCAGAACCGGACAGGCTTCATAGAAGCTAGAAAAGGCACCGGCAAGTTCAAACAGGTAAGCACACATGGCATGGGGTTGACCCTTTGCAACCATACGCGATAACACCTCACCAAACTGTGCGAGTTTATTACCTAGGTCTTTCTCTTTTTCGTGCTCAAGTACGATCTTAGCATCGCTTAAATCGATATCTGTGGCACGCTTAAAAATACCCGATACACGAGTGTAAGCATAAAGCAGATAAGGCGCGGTATTACCTTCGAAGCTCAGCATCTGCTCGAAGCTGAAGATATAATCGCTGGTACGGTTCTTAGATAGATCGGCATACTTGACTGAGCTTATTCCGACCACTTTGGCTATCTTCTCCAGTTCTGCCTCATCCATATCTGGATTCTTGCTACGGACTAGTTCTAGTGCACGGATATCGGCTTCGGCCAGAAGATCCACTAATTTAACCACACCACCTGAGCGAGTCTTAAACGGGCGACCGTCTGCGCCATTCATAGTGCCGAAGCCCATATGCTCTAGGCTGAGTTCTGGGCGAACAAACTTGGCCTTACGGGCTAGCTTAAAGACTTGCTGGAAGTGTAGCGCCTGACGTAGATCGACGAAGTAGAGTGCTCGGTCTGCTTTTAGCACGTTGGAGCGGTAACGCATCGCAGCCATATCACTGGTTGCGTACAAGTAGCCGCCATCAGCTTTCTGTATGATGACAGGTAGGGGCTCGCCCTCTTTATTTTTGAACTCATCCTGGAAAACGACTTTAGCGCCATTACTCTCAGACAAGAGTCCTTGTGTGTCTAGCTCACTAACCACTTCTGCAAGATCTGCGTTGTAAGCACTCTCTCCACGCACATCTTCACGGGTCAGGCTCACGCCCAAACGCGCATAGACGTCATGACAATGGTTAAGGGAAATGTCGTTAAATTCAAGCCACAGCTTGTTGCAGTACTCATCGCCTGATTGCAGTGAGACCACTAGTTTACGGGCACGGGTGGCAAAGTCGTCAGATTCGTCGAAACGTACTTTCGCGGCGCGATAGAAGGTTTCTAGATCCGAAAGCTCCATCTGAGCTTGCTCACCATTTTTAGCGCGTAACTCTTCCATATAGGCCAGTAACATGCCGAACTGGGTTCCCCAGTCGCCTACATGGTTTTGACGTATAACATTATGGCCCTCGAACTCCAACGCACGCACCACACTGTCACCTATGATGGTGGAACGTAGGTGGCCAACGTGCATCTCTTTGGCCAAATTTGGCGAAGAGTAATCGACAACTATAGTTTGCTGCTCAGGCAGACTGATGCCTAAGTGGTCATCCTTTAATGCTGCCATCAGTTGATTCGCTAAGGCATTTTCATCGATAAAGAAGTTAATAAACCCAGGACCTGCGATCTCAACTTTTGCCACCTGACTGTCTTGAGGCAGGCTGTCTATGATTAGCTGAGCTATCTCTCTGGGGTTCTTACGGGCAACTTTAGTCAGCATCATTGCTAGGTTGGTAGCGAAATCACCATGGGTTTTATCTTTGGTTCGGTCCACCTGAATGCGAGCTTCAAAATCAGTTGGGATAACACCCTGTTGTTTAAGGACGTCTAGGGCTTGGATGAGCAAAGATTGAATATGTGATTTCATTGGCGTTTAATTGCTACTTACTAATGATAAAAAGATTTAGGGATAACCGCATATTTTAGCCGTTAGTGGTGGTCAATTGCTATCCTCTAAGCCAAATAAATTACTTTTTTTATGTTAATTCAGCTTAATCTGGTTTACAGCAGATCTTGTGGGTCTCTATCTAAGCTCCAGCGACAACGTTTAGCCAGTGGTAGAGCTTCAATCTGAGGTAAGGCATGTTCAAATGCCTGCTGCAACTGTCCCCTTGATTTTGTCTGAAAAATTAGATGTCTACGGTATTTTCCGGCTTTCTTATCCATAGGTGCAGGCATAGGACCTATTACTTCGCATTCTTCGTTTTGGGGGAGAAATTGAGCGACTTGAGAAAGAAAGTTATCGGCATCTATGGCCAGATGGGCTTCGGCGCGTAATAGCAGCATATGCCAGGCTGGTGGTAATAGTGCTTGTTTGCGTTCATTGAGCTGCGCTCTGGCAAACTCACCATAACCTTTATGCATGAGTTCGCGTAAGATGGCGTTATCGGCCTGATGTGTTTGCATCAACACTGTGCCTGGCTTTCTGGCTCGGCCGGCTCGTCCAGAGACCTGAGTATAAAGTTGCCCGAAACGTTCCGGTGCTCTGAAGTCGGCACTAAATAAGGCGCCATCGACATCTAGCAAGCCGACTAAGGTGACATCTGGGAAATGATGGCCCTTGGCTAACATCTGAGTGCCCACCAGAATCTTATATTCCCCCTTATGGATGGCGTTAAGATGTGCCTCTAGTGCGCCTTTTCTGCTGGTAGTATCGCGATCGATGCGAACTACTGGATATTTAGGGAACTCTTTTTCTAATGCCTCGGCGAGTTGTTCTGTACCGACACCTTGGCCCATCAACATGGTGCTGCCACAGTTGTGACATTGACGTGGAATGGCGTATTGATTACCACAGTGGTGGCAGCGTATCTCTCCTAGAGATTGATGCACGGTAAAGAAGGCGTCACAGCGATCGCACTCATGGAGATGGCCACATTCATGACATAACAAGGCTGGAGCAAAGCCTCTACGATTGAGGAATAGCAGCACTTGGTTACCAGCATCTAAATGGATTCGCATCTCGTTGAGTAGGGCATGGGACAGGCCCGTTTTCAGAGGCTGATTGCTGATGTCAATAATACCCTGGCGAACTTTCTCGGCATTGCCCGCTCGTTGGCCTAATTCGAGGTGCTTATAGCGTCCACTGAGTGCATTTTGCAGGCTCTCTAGCGAGGGCGTTGCTGTACCTAGCAATACAGGGATCTTCTCTAAGTGGCCACGCATGACAGCCAGATCCCGTGCATGATAGCCGACACCTTCTTGCTGCTTAAAACTCGAATCGTGCTCTTCGTCTAAAATAATCGTCCCGGGATAAGCCATTGGGGTGAAGAGTGCTGAGCGTGTGCCTATGATGATGGCGGCTTCGCCGGTTTTTGCTTGACGCCATGCGGCTAATCTTTGGTTGTCGGTTAATCCTGAGTGAATGACCGCGACCTTGACCTTGAAACGGCTCTTGAATCTACTGATGGTTTGAGGTGTCAGACCTATTTCAGGCACGAGAATTAGCGCCTGTTTGCCTTGTTTGAGGACTGATTCGAGTAAAGCTAGGTAAACCTCAGTTTTGCCTGAGCCTGTGATGCCTTCAAGTAAGGTGCAGTGGTAGCCCGATTGTTGGTTGAGGGTCGCGACTGCTATTGCCTGCTCGGGGTTGAGAGTTAATGGCTCTTCGCCAAGCTCAAGCTTATCTCGCCAACTGAGATCGATCTGGTTTCTGCGCTCTTCTTTAGCTATCCAGCCTTTATCTTGTAAGGCCTTCATTGCCGCCTTACTCATGGCTAAGCTGGTGAGTTCTTTTTGGGTCACCTCGGCTTCGAGTAGCGCTTCCATCAGCTTCTTCTGTGCTGGCGCTCGTTTCAGCGTGTCTAATGAGGCTGAATAGCCTTGGGCTGTTACTGTCCAGAATGTCGTGGTATCGGCACTGATTTGGGCCCCCTTACGCAGTGCAACTGGAAGGGCTTGAGACAACATTTGCCCTAAACTGCAGAAATAATATCTAGCCGCCCATGCAGTGAGTTTATAAAGGGAATCAGGTAGTAAAGGTTCATCATCTAGCAGTTCAATGATAGATTTTATTTGATTAGGTGCTAAGTTACATGTATCGCTAGTACGAATCACTAGACCTATTAATTGCTGACGACCGAATGGAACTTTGACTCTCATGCCTCTTTTAG
This sequence comes from Shewanella psychrophila, assembly GCF_002005305.1. NCBI lineage: Bacteria > Pseudomonadati > Pseudomonadota > Gammaproteobacteria > Alteromonadales > Shewanellaceae > Shewanella > Shewanella psychrophila. The sequence continues at coordinate 6,025,578 of NZ_CP014782.1, read as the reverse complement.
GCACAAATGTGACAGATTCAGGCACGTTATAACTGAAGGTTTGCCGCATAGGAACGGGTAGAGCAACCTCAACGAACAGGGGCATAGATAGACAGGCTTTATCAAAGAATAAACTAGTGTACCCAGCCAACCTGATAAGGGCTACTCTTATCTACAAGTTAGGTATCCGAGGAATGAATTTTATGACAAAAACAATCACTTTAGTAATGTTTTCACTTCTGTTTATCTGCGGATCAATTAGCACTGCGGGCTATGCTTATGCGCAAATTTCCCATGTCAGTATCAATGAACAACAATTTATTTTAGGTGGCTATCCCAAGTTCAGACTAAATATCGTTTCTCAGGATGCAAATCTAGACAAGATGCAGTTTGTGATCCGGCAATCAGGCAGTGAAGAAAGGTTAATGGTTAAGCCTATCAATAATTTTTTGTTATTGGTGACGGGTGTTGAGGATGTAGTGGATCCGAGTGCAACTTTAGTGGTCAGAGAGTACCGGGTCAATAAATGGCGTGATGTGAAAGTTTTTACGCTATTTAAGGGGCAGCAGTTATCACCGGAACTTGCTGTTAAGTCTTCGGCTGCACACCTTAGTATGGAGAACCAATCATCGAAAGTGCCGAGTTCAGATAAGATGACTAGCATGAGTCAGGCATCGACTCAGCTCACCGCTGGCAATAATGAAAAATCAGCCCAATACCGTAACGCATTGATCGATGAGTCCTGCACGCTCAATCATACTTCCGAAATGACACTCTGGCGCATTGGAACTGAGCATGGAAAGGAGTGGGGAATAGGCACTTACGGTGCCATGATTGCCATTTTCGAAGCCAATCCAAAGGCTTTCAATCAAGGTAAAATAAGTGGCCTACGAGCAGACATCTCATTGCGCTGTCCTTCACTAGCATTAAAAGAAAAATATTCGAATGCTAAGATGGCGAAGCAAGCGTTTGAGGCGTTATAGCGTCCAAATAAGCTATGGGTGTCTAGGGCCTAGGAACTAAAGTCGGTTCCTCTCTTGCATATTTTTTAAAAACCTGTAATATTTTGCGCCTGAATATTTTATTAACCGCATGTGGTGTCCGACTTCGGGTTGGGAGAGCGACATGGCCTTCAACTTGAGGTAATCCAAATGAAAACAGGCATTCATCCTGAATATGCAGAAATCACTGCAACTTGTACTTGTGGTAACGTTATCAAGATAAATTCAACTGCAGGTAAGTCACTGCACTTGGACGTATGTGGTGCATGTCACCCATTCTACACTGGTACACAGAAGATTGTGGACACTGGTGGACGTATCGATAAGTTCAACAAGCGCTTCGGTGCTCTTGGTAAGAAGTAACTTTTACTTAAAAGTTCTTTATATCCAATTAAAAGGTGCCTATATGGCGCCTTTTTTGTTTTTAGCCTTACCTCTGCCTAGTATCTGTTATATTTCTTTAAATAGTGTTTAGATAGCACCAATGCAAACATACTCTGATTGAGGAGATACTGTGATGATTCATTTAAGGCTGAGCCCGATTTTTCACAGAGTGCAGACCCAGCGGAGAATGGCCCCAATTTCTCTGTTTGTATTCATAACACTTCAATCACTCTATATCCAAGATACCCTCGCATCAGAAAGCTTGTGTGTACCACAAAGTTTTGATGAGCAAGTTGAGCTTGAATATGTCAACGATGGTGACACGCTTACCCTGAAGGATGGTCGTTTGGTGCGTTTGATTGGCATAGATTCGCCAGAGATCGATTTTCAATCCCCCGAATTGTCACAGCCCTATTCCCAAGAGGCGCGTCATTTTCTACAAAAATACCTGCAACCAGATCAAAAGCTAAATTTATTTTTTGATCGTAAGAAACTCGACCCTTTCGGCAGAACCTTAGCCTATGTCTATACGGAAACCGGGGATCATTTGCAGGAAGTTCTATTGCGAACGGGATTGGCGAAGACCCGCGTATATCAGAATGACTATTTTTGGGAATGTCTCAATGAAGTCGAGTTGAAGGCTCGAGATGAAAATCTAGGGCTTTGGTCTCATCCTGATTATCGGGCTAGATCAGTCGATAAGCTAACAGGTGATGATTTAAACCGTTGGGGAGAGGTAAGAGGAGTTGTGACGGGATTTGAAAGAAAAGGTCAGCATTTATGGTTAATTCTGGATAACAAATTCTATATTGGTATACCTAGGGAAGATTCTAGTAAGTTTAGCAACATTTTGAACCTAAAACTGCTGGAAACCTCAGTTATTGCCCGAGGTTCGTTGTATTATTCCTACAAAAAGTGGCAGTTGATCGCCTCTCATCCATCACAGATAAGTCTGTAAAACAGGCCTTAGGGCGACAATTCAAGACTTCACTTGAATTTTACTAATATCTTGTTTAAAAAGTGTGACATTTCAAGTATCGTACCCACTTTAGCACTCTCGGGTGAGCACCAAATAAAGTGGACCTGATTTTTTTGCTAAAACAGACCTCATAGAATAAGTTAACCCGACGCATTTTCAGGATTAAAAAAATGTCAGATCTTCGCCAACAAGCCCTCGATTACCATGAGTTTCCCGTACCAGGCAAAACTGCGGTTAGCCTAACAAAACCAGCCGAAACAAGTTTAGATCTGTCCCTGGCTTATAGCCCAGGTGTTGCGGAGCCAGTGCGTGAAATCGCTGCGAATCCAGATGATGCTTATCGCTATACAGCAAAAGGTAATACAGTCGCCGTTATTTCAAATGGTACGGCTATCTTAGGTTTAGGTAACTTAGGCCCATTGGCCTCTAAGCCTGTGATGGAAGGTAAGGCGCTGCTGTTCAAGCATTTTGCGAATATCGATGCGACAGACATTGAAGTTAAGCATCGTACCACAGAAGAATTTATCAATACGGTTGAAGCGATTGCCGATACATTTGGTGGGATCAACCTGGAAGATATCAAGGCACCAGAGTGTTTCGAGATCGAGAAGGCACTTATTGAGCGTTGCAGTGTCCCCGTTTTTCACGACGATCAGCACGGTACGGCAATTGTGACCACAGCAGGTATGATCAACGCCTTAGAGATCCAGGGCAAGTCTATCGAAGATGCTGTCATTGTCTGTATGGGAGCCGGTGCGGCTGCTATTGCGTGTATGACCATGATGGTTAAGTGTGGCGTGCAGCGTGAAAATGTTTACATGCTCGACAGAAAAGGCGTTATTCACACTCGCCGTGAAGATATCAATGAGTATAAGGCATTATTTGCTAACAATACTGACAAGCGTACTCTGCAAGACGTGATCAAAGGCGCCGATGCCTTCCTAGGTTTATCTGGTCCCGATGTTCTGGCTGCCGAAGATGTAGCTATGATGGCTGAAAAACCAGTGATCTTCGCTTGCTCAAACCCAGACCCTGAAATAAGACCTGAAACGGCTCACGATGTTCGTAAAGATTTGATCATGGGCACGGGACGCAGTGATTATCCAAACCAAGTGAACAATGTACTCTGTTTCCCATTCATCTTCCGCGGTGCATTGGATGTACGTGCTTCGAAGATCAATGATGAAATGAAGATTGCAGCGGTACACGCTATAGCTGCACTAGCTAAAGAAGAGGTTCCTGCATCTGTATTGGCAGCATATCCGGATGTGACTTCATTGAGTTTTGGCCCTGATTATGTGATCCCTAAACCCATGGACCCACGACTGCTTTCGAATGTAGCTAAAGCCGTGGCCCTAGCGGCAATTGATTCGGGTGTCGCTGTGATTACCGAGTTACCGGAAAACTATATGAGTTAAGCTTGTTTCGGTAAAGTTAAAGGGCCACTGGGCCCTTTTTTGTTTTGTGGATTTAGGTAATTCAGTTTGTAGCAAAGTGTATCTTCTTGCTTGAAATTCATTCAAAGATTGTAGAGTGAGAGATTTATTTGTATTGTTGAATTTTAGATAGGAATCATTGCTGTTTTTTCTTGTCTTTCTCGATTTATGCGCTGGTATTACACGACTTTCTAAACGATGAATCGAAATCCGTCATCACAGACTTAGGTTTGCTTTCGATTTTAATAAGAATAATAAATTCTGCAGGAAGCGGATAATGAAATTGACACGACTTCTCACTAATAAATTGACCAGCTTTTGGCTACTTTCTCTGGCGGCCGTTGCATTTATATTTTTGCTTGTTGCCCTAGTTAGCTTCACGCAATTGACCTATAAATTTCAACAGCAGAAGGTGACTGAGCTCGAGTCCATGCTTATTCATCATTATGAGCATGAGAGCAACAAATCACTGTCTACTTGGCTTCCCTCCATCTTAACTGCATATAACACGGTAAGTTTGACCTTGAGCGCTGAAGGTAAAACACTCTACCAGTACGGAGCTGGTAAATCCGGGGCTGGCATGATCACCTATGAGAGGTTGCTGATTAAGCCTGATAAACTTACCTTTGTGATCACCTTACCTCAGCCATTTAAGATGTATTCACTTTCTTGGTATGAATTCTCTATCTTAGTGATTGGCTTACTCTCTATCTCTGTGTTTGTTTTCTTAGGCCATAGATGGTTATCGATGCAGCTACAGGGAATCGAAGATCTGGCGGTGCGCAGTAAACTTATTTTAGAGAATGAATATGATAAAGCTTTAGCCGAGAGAGGGGACGGCAGGCCGAGAATGATAAATCGTGCCCTGACACATCTACTGCTAGAACTCGATGATGCGGAGAAGCAGAGAGCCAGATTCGATCAATTTATCCGCTCCAATACGTTTTTGGATCCAGAAACTGGGATAGGGAACCGCTTATTTCTTAAGAATCGTCTCGACGCATTGAGTAATGATAAAGGTATGATGGCTCCTGGCGTGCTGTTTTTACTTGAGATGGAAGATATGGATCTACTGCAGCAAGAGTTTGGGGATGACTCCATAGATGAGATGCTGCATCAGACGATTAGCGATATTAATCAGATTTTGGACAGTCAGGCTAACAGTATTTTTTCTCGTCGTTCTTTCAATCAGTTCGCCATTGTTGTTCCTCAAATCTCCTTAAAAGATGTTGAAAAGCTAGCCGCAAAATTGCTCAAAGTCTGCTTAAGTCAAAACGTCCCAGAGACAGAAAATAGTGAAGATTTTTTTCATATCGGTGCGGCTTATTTCAAAGTAGGTGACAGCAAGGAGCAGTTGCTCGACGAGTCAGAGAGAGCCCTTAGGGCAGCTCAATTTCAGGGAACCAGTGGCTGGTTTATGTATGACAAGGGTGCCGTGGACGAAGAGTTGGCAAAGGGGTCGGTTAGATGGCGCAGTTTTCTCGAGTATGCCCTGGTCAATCGACGTTTAGTCGTCTTCTCCCAGCCAGTGGTCGACAGTGATATGGAAACTCATCACTTGGAGATTTCTAGTCGAATACGTGACAACAAAAACAACCTGATTAGAGCTACACTCTATATCCCTATGGCGATAAAATGTGGTTTGACACCTCAATTCGAGCGTCAGGTCATCGAGACTGTACTGTTCGACCTCCTATCAGACCCTAAGGATAAAACCACCAAGTTCAGCATCAACCTGAGTTTAGATACCTTGATGAGTCGGGCATTTATCCGTTGGCTGAAAACGACCCTGTTAGAGTATCGACACCTCACTCCTAGACTGATCTTCGAAATCAATGAGGACATAGTTGTGCATCATAAAGAGCAGTTAAAACCCAGACTGGATATGATTAAGAAAATGGGCGCTAGTCTATGTGTTGACCGTGTGGGGCAGCAGGTAGTCAGTACTGAATATATCAAAGAGTGTCATTTCGATCTGATAAAACTTCATCGTTCAATTGTGACTCAAATACACCTTCGTCAAGAAAATCAGCTGTTTGTACGTAGTCTTATCGGTGTTCTATATAGAACGGATGTTCAGGTTTTTGCCGAGGGGATAGAATCTTTCGAGGAGTGGCAGACCCTGAAGATTTTAGGTGTCAGTGCGGGTCAGGGAAACTTGTTTAGCGAGCCGGTTGAGGAAATATAGGGAGGCATACAAAATGTGGCTTAGGCCAAGAATCAAACTTTGCCTAGATTAACCCAATTAACAAATGTTTCACCATTCGGTCTGGTATGTGTAAAATTTCAGCTTAGATGATACAAATCATTCGACGATCGTTTTCATTCTGTGTTTTTTCTATAAAATTAGCAGATTAGCCGCTACAATAAGTGTAAGTATTTTGACGCTTGCTTGGTTTGTTGATTATTGATGGGGCCATCTTGTCATTTCGCGAACATAGCTCAAGTTTTATGGATTCCACTGCCTTAAATCTAAGGTATGAGTTGGCACATGATAAATGAGATTATGGACATGCTTTAAATGGAAAAGAGTCTTTTAAGTAAATTGCCCTTCTGGCAAAACAAGCATTCGAAACTCGAGCTTGGCATCTACGTTTGTCCGGATAAGCTTGTTGTGTACCAAGCTAAGCTCCCTGATGCCACATCGTCTATCGAAACTAAATCTCATGTCGACGAGAGTGTTGAAACCGAAAACATCACCCACGAGTTTGCGTTTAATGGTTCAAATTGGTCAGGTGTATTCGCTTCGATAGCTAAACAATTCAAACCTGCAAAGCTGCATATCACCCTGAGTTCTTCATTTTATCAATTGTTAATTGTCGACAAACCTAATGTGGAAGCCGATGAGATGGCTCAGGCATTACTCTGGTCAGTCAAAGATATGGTGACCCAAGGGGTAAGTGATATCCATATCGATTACTTTGATTCACCTCTAGCAAATAGTGCTAAATTGAGTGTTGTTGTTGCCGACAAGGCGAAGTTATCCGCTATGGTCTTGGCGGCTCAAGAGCATCATATGCAAGTTTTGGGGATCAGCATCGAAGAGATGGCTGTGACCAGCCTCTTTGAAAAAGATAATCAAGCTAGATTGGTCTTGTGTCATGCCCCTGAGCAGGAATTACTGCTTACCGTAGTAAAGCAAGGCCAACTTTATATGCAGCGACGCGTGCGGGGCTTTAACAAGCTAGATACCGTTAGCGCCGATGAACTAGCCATGGGAATGGCCGATAGCTTGAGTCTAGAACTACAGCGCTCAATGGATTATTTCGAGAGCCAACTACGTCAAGCGCCTGTGGTTTCGATTGAATTATTGATTAATGGTCAAGTCGATAAACTCGCGGAGTTAGTCAGTGCAAACTTCGATCAGAAGGTCAATGCGATTGCTGTTGATACTGTTGAGGCTAAGATAGCCCTGCTGACCTGTGGTGAATTTCACCGTATCGATTCAACAGAATCAGGAGTGCAGAGATGACTTTGAAAACGAGAGTCAATCTGTATTCACTTGCCTTGTTGCCTCCGGTGCAAAGGCTCAGCTTTAAGCGTCTTACTCAGGCATTATTTTTTATGTTTGTCTTGTTTACGATGGCTAGTATCACGAGCTACGTTTTAGTTTCTGGACTTGAGGCCGATAAGGCCAAGTTGGTTAAGAAAAAATCTAGCTTAGACAAGCAGAAAAAATCTCTCGAAGTGGCGATTGCAAAACGTGCCCCCGATGCCAAACTCGTGGATCAAGTAGAGCTTCTCACTCAACAAGTTGAGCTTAAACAGATGCTCATAGGTGAGCTGAGTCAGCGAGAAGCGCTCACGAGCCATGGATACTCTATGTTATTTAAAGATCTCGCACGTGTTGCCAATAGCGATATCTGGCTCAACCGAATCAGAGTTGAAAATAATGAATTCATCTTCGAGGGTTTTAGCTCTGCGCCCAATAGTGTTCCTCTGTGGGTTGAACGCCTCAAGTCGACAGAAACCCTAAAAGGTCACGCATTTGCGGCGATGGCAATGAGTCGGGGTGAGGATAAGCCCTTAGCATTTACCTTGACCAGCAAGGCGGAAACCGAGGAGGGCAAGTGAAGCAAAAATGGAATGAATGGGCCGCTCGATTCGATGCACTGACCCAAAGAGAAAGAGTCATGGTGGCGAGCGCGACCGTGATTGTGATAGGTATGCTGTGCTACCTCCCGCTGGAGTCATTATTGTTAGAGCATCAGTCTCTCGCTAGGCAGAATAAAGCTATCGCTAGCGAGAATAATATTTCATTACAGCAGATTGAACTGTATCAGCAGCGATTAGCGCAAAATCCTAATGATGAATATAACAACCGTTTGAATGTATTGAAGCGGCAAGATGCTGACTTAGATGATCAGCTATCTTTCCAGATGGTGGATATGGTTCCCGCTAATCATATGCCTGCTCTATTGAGTGAATTGCTGGGGAAAGTTACCGGTATCACACTACATGAATTCAAATCAATCGCACCAACTCCCTTACTCGCTGTCGGTGATGACAAGAAGATGAATCTATACAGTCATGGGATCCGTTTGAATCTGGAAGGAGATTACTTTTCGGTACTAAAGTTTATCGAAGCCGTAGAGGGGATGCCCAGCAAGCTGTATTGGAAAGAAATAGATTATAAGGTCGATGAGTATCCCGTAGCGAATGTCGTGCTGGAACTCTACACCTTAAGCATAAATAAGGACTTTATCAGTGTCGCCACTCAAGGTTAGCTCGCTCGTTGCATTGCTGATGCTGCTTGTTACTAGCGCTCAGGCTGAGACATTAAGGGATCCGACAAGGCCTGGTTATGGCGCTCAGGTCATGGCGTCTGCAGCGTCGAGTCAAAGCAGTGACTTGGTACTCAATAGCGTGATTAAATCGGGATCGGCATCCCGCGCTGTGATTAATAATAAAATCTTCGAAGTTGGGGACCGGGTGCAAGGTGTACGCATCACTGCTATCGAGATTAATTCAGTTTCGTTATCAGATGGGCGTAAGTTAACCATGTACCAAGCGATAACAGAGTCAAAGGGAAATTAAATAAAAATGAATGCGCTAAAAATTATAACGCCTCTGTTAACTCTCTTGTTGGTTGCGTGTCAAACCACTGACAGACCAGATCCTGTGGCGGCTAAAGAGGCTTTGGCTGAGTCGGTACAAACGGCATCTAACAAGCTGGCCACGCCTCCTCCGGCGAAAATGCCTGAGTCTATTCAGAAGGAACTGGCTTCTGCCGAGTTACTTGCCGGGTTAACACCGAACCGGAGTGCCGAGCGTCGTTTCGATGTATCAGCTCATGACGTTGAAGCTAAGATATTTTTCCCAAGTCTGGTACAAGGCACGCCCTTGAGTGTTGCCGTACATCCTGATGTGAGCGGCAATATATCTTTGTCGTTAAAAGGGGTCACATTGAGTGAAGCGCTTCAAGTTGTTGAAGACATCTATGGATATGAAGTGAGCCGCATGGGAAGAGTTTTACGTATCTATCCTGCTGGTATGCGCACAGAGACATTTCCATTGAATTACCTTTACATGGAGCGCCATGGTTTGTCTCTGACCTCGGTGAATTCGGGTCGTATTTCAGACAATAACAACAATTCGAGTTCGGGGAGTAACAATAGCAATAACAGCAGCAGTAACAGTAACAATAACTCGTCTAATGACTCTGGTTCGAATAGTAGCAATGACACAACTAACGGCACCTTCATTCGTTCGACAACTAAGAGTGATTTCTGGGGAGAGCTGAAAGAGACGCTAGTTTCTATTGTTGGCAATACAGGCGGTGGACGTCAGGTCGTTGTAACTCCCCAAGCAGGATTAGTGACTGTTCGTGCATATCCAAATGAGTTGAGGCAGGTAAGAACCTTCTTACAGACTGCTGAGACTCACCTACAGCGACAGGTGATCATAGAAGCTAAAATCTTGGAAGTCACCTTGTCTGATGGCTATCAGCAAGGGATCCATTGGGAAAATGTTTTAGGCCATGTTGGTGATACTGATATTAAATTCGATACATCCTCTGGTGGAAGTGGTTTATCGGATCAGATCACCGGCGTGATAGGTGGGGTGACTTCACTCAAGTTTTCGGGGACCGATTTCAGTGCCATGATCAGCTTGCTCGATACTCAAGGTGATGTAGATGTGCTATCGAGTCCACGTGTCACTGCATCTAATAACCAAAAGGCCGTTATTAAGGTAGGTACCGATGAGTACTTCGTGACAGATGTATCGTCGACAACTGTTGCTGGTACTACGCCTGTGACGACGCCTGAAGTTGAATTGACTCCTTTTTTCTCCGGTATCGCCTTAGATGTAACACCTCAAATTGATGGTGAGGGTAACGTATTACTGCATATTCACCCATCGGTTATTGATATCAATGAGCAGACTAAAACCATTAAAATCTCTAATAGTACCTTGGAGTTACCTTTAGCACAGAGTGATATTCGTGAATCGGATACGGTTATCAGGGCAAGAAGTGGTGATGTGGTGGTGATTGGTGGTCTTATGAAGAGTGAGAACATCGAATTGGTCTCTAAGGTTCCAGTGCTTGGCGATATCCCTCTGATTGGCGAGCTCTTTACTAACCGGGCTAGGTCACTGAAGAAAACGGAATTAGTTATTTTACTGAAACCTACCGTAGTGGGTGCAGATACCTGGAAGGAGGAGTTAGAGCGCTCTAAAGCCTTGTTAGACCGTTGGTATCCTGAAGAGCAAGATAAAACAGAACAAGGGCAGTAAATTTTGTACCTGCAACATTTTGGGTTAGCGGAAACGCCTTTCTCACTTACCCCAAATACCGAGTTTTTCTTTGGACTCGCGCCTCATGTCGAGGCGTTGCAGGTATTACAGACTGCATTGCAGACGGGCGAAGGCTTTATCAAGGTGACTGGTGAGGTCGGTACGGGTAAAACCCTCATTTGTCGTAAGCTCATTAACGAATTACCGCAGCGCTTTCATTGTGCTTACCTTCCAAATCCCTATCTATCTCCGGCGGAATTACGTTGGGCCGTTGCATTGGAACTTGGGCTTAAATATTCCGCCGATATCGATCAGATGCAGCTGACGGGGCTTATACAGCAGCAACTGCTTGCACTTTGTGCCCATGGCCATTCAATCGTATTGGTTCTGGACGAGGCCCAAGCTCTTCCCGATGAGAGCCTGGAAGCTTTACGTCTGTTCACAAACTTAGAGACCGAGAGTCGCAAGTTACTACAAGTGGTGCTGTTTGCTCAACCTGAGCTAGATGAAAGGTTAAACCAGCATAGTTTCAGGCAGTTAAGACAGAGGATTACCTTCAGTTACTGCCTGCGCCCCTTGACGTTGGATGAGGCCGATGCCTATGTTCAGCACAGGCTATCCATAGCGGGTAGTGTGGGTCAGTCGCTTTTTGGCCATAGAGATACACGAGTGTTGGCCCGTGCATCGAAAGGGATCCCTAGATTGATCAATATTTTAGCTCACAAGTCTTTGTTATTGAGTTTTGGTGAGGGAGCTGAGCGAGTTGAATACCGCCATGTGAAAGGTGCCATCATTGATACCCAAGATACTAAACTTAGTTATAGGACGAGATGGTTTTGGTTTATGGGCTTAAGCCTAATATCTGTGACTAGCGGGCTAGGAATACACCTATTTTATGGAGCCAGTGTATGAGTGTTATCAACTCAATGCTTAAGGATCTGGATAAACGTCAACAATCCCATGACCTGGAAAATCTAAATGTTGCCCCGATACAATATCAAGGTAAGTCTGTATCCAAGCTACCTTGGATATTACTCGCTATTGTCTCGGTTTTATTGTTATTCGGAATAGTGTATAGCTGGCAAGCTTTATCTAATGTTCAGCAGATGTCATCAAGTTCTCCATTGGCTTCGTTATCTAATCTCCCTGCGCTTGAGGTTGTTTTAGCTACAGAAGTTCAGAGTAGCGAGGTTGATACCCAAGTTGAGCAATCTAAAGCCAGTTTGGTAGATATTCCTAAGGCTTCAATGGAAGATGAGGTTGTCGAGAGGATCGCCTCCGATGAAGTTGAAGCAGATTTAGTTAACACGGTTACATCCAGTGATAGTTCGGTGCCTTCGATGAAGGGAGCGGAAGCGCCTAAGGCTATAAGTTTACAAAAGACCGAGAGTGATATCGCCCCAGTAATATCCCCGACAGCAGCGCATGTAGCGACTTCAGTAGTTAAGTCAGATACAGCAGTCGAATCAATACCTGTTGTAGTAACATCTGCTGGATCTAGGCCCAGCTCAATGGCTGTTACTGAGGTACAAATTTCCAATGAGCAGCTTGCTCAGAGAAGGTATCGACTGGCCACAGAAGCTGAAAATCAGGGCTTACTCAGTGATGCGATAGTCTACTACAGCGAAGCATTGGCGCTAACTCCCGTGATGCACAAGGCGAGGCGACAGCTCGCAGCCCTGTACTATGGTCAGGGTCGTCTCGACTCAGCCAGTGATATCCTGATAAAAGGTACAGTACTTTTCCCCGAAGAATACGATTACGCCTTCTTGCTTGCCAGAGTACAACAAGCCTCTGGCGATATTAAGCTGGCCATGTCTAGTCTAGAGCTTATCTCGGATGAGAGCCTGCTGGCTAAGCAAAAATGGACCATGCAATCTAGCTTGGCGCAGAAGAGTGATAACTATCCATTGGCCGAAGAAAGCTACCGAAAATTATTACGTCTGGAGGCCGGTCAGGCTAGGTGGTGGATGGGGCTAGGCTATGCCCTGGATTCACAGCAAGAATATGACCCAGCCAAACAGGCCTACAGGCATGCCTTGTCAGCAGACGGTTTATCCAAGCAGGCGAGAGAATATATTGAAAATAGATTAGTCCAGTTAGGAGAGAGCGAGTGAAACCGAAGTTAAAGATGCGTCTGGGTGATCTCCTGGTTCAGGAACAGATCATTGGTGAAGATAAGCTACTGGAAGCATTAGCCGAACAGAGAAATAGTGGCAAGAAATTAGGCCGCACACTGATCGATCTTAAGAGTATCTCCGAAGAGCAATTACTACGCTTCCTTTCCCAACAGCTGAATATTCCTTTTATCGATATTAGTAAGCGGCCTATACCAACAGAAGTGGTGAACTTGCTGCCTGAAGTTCAAGCGAGACGCTATCGCGCTCTGGTTGTCGAAGATAATGGTGATAGTGTCTTGGTTGCCATGAGCGATCCGGCCGACTTACAGGCCATGGATAACCTTGAAGTGCAGTTGCTGCCTAAGTTATTGAAGATTGCCGTGGTGACCGAGAGTCAACTGCTCGACGCCTTCGATAATCTCTATAGACGTACCGATGAGATTGCACAGATCGCGGGTAAGCTCGAGGAGGAATATGCCGCCGATGACCAGTTCGATCTTGCCAGCCTAACTGATGGTGACAGTGATAATGAAACTACAGTCGTAAAGCTGCTGCAGTCTATCTTCGAAGATGCGGTGCAGATGCGAGCCTCGGATATCCACATTGAGCCAGGCGAGAAAGTGTTACGCATCAGACAGCGTATCGATGGTCAGTTACATGAGAATATCTTGCCAGAAGCCAGTATTGCGGCGGCCCTGGTATTGAGGCTAAAGCTGATGGCAGGCCTGGATATCTCTGAGAAGCGCCTGCCCCAGGATGGCCGTTTTCATATGGAGATTAAAGGGCATCAGATCGATGTTCGTATGTCGACTATGCCTATCTACCACGGTGAATCTGTGGTGATGCGTCTGCTTGATCAATCCGCAGGCTTACTGACTCTGAATGAAACGGGTATGCCACCGGAGATATTAGCCAGAATTCGAAAGCAAATTAAGCGCCCTCACGGTATGTTATTGGTGACCGGGCCAACGGGTAGCGGTAAGACTACAACTTTGTACGGAATACTGAGTGAGCTCAACACTGCAGACAGAAAAATCATCACGGTAGAAGATCCGGTAGAATATCAACTGCCTCGTATTAACCAAGTTCAGGTCAATCATAAAATTGGCTTAGATTTTTCCCATGTACTGCGAACTACATTACGTCAAGATCCCGATATTATCATGGTGGGTGAGATGCGAGATCAGGAGACGGTTGAGATTGGTCTTCGAGGCGCCTTAACCGGACACTTCGTGCTGTCGACCTTACACACCAATGATGCGGTAACCAGTGCGCTGCGTCTGCTTGATATGGGGGCGGCAAGTTATCTGGTTGCGAGCGCGTTAAGGGTCATAATTGCTCAGAGGTTAGTGCGACGAGTATGCCAAAATTGCTCGGGTGATTATGAGTTAACGGTGCAAGACAGTGCTTGGTTAAACTCGGTCAGTCACCTGGATTTCTCACAGGCAAAATTCAAAATTGGTTCAGGTTGCCAGAGCTGTAATGGCAGTGGCTACCGTGGACGTATCGGTGTGTTCGAAATCCTTGAATTAGATGAGCCTATGATAGAGGCCATGAGGACAGGTAATCCACAAGATTTTGCCCATGCGGCCAAAGATAGCCCTAATTTCACTCCTTTAGCTGAATCTGCACTTAAATATCTGGCTGAGGGTATGACTACCATAGAAGAGGTGGCTAAGCTGGTTGAAGATGTGACCGAGTCTCAAATTCCATTGTCTGCAGATATGGTCACTCAATAAAGTGGCAGTCTTATCGGTAATGTAAGTCATGAGCTGAAACACAATGGTGGCACATATCAGTGGCAGTCTTATCGGTAATGTAAGTAATGAGCTGAATCACAATGGTGGCACATATCAGTGGCAGCCTTATCAGTAGTGTGAGAAATGATCTGAATAATCATGGTGGCAATTATTAATGGCAATCTATAAATACCGAGGGCGTGATGCCCAGGGACAGCAAGTTACAGGGGTGGTAGATGCCACCTCTGAGAGTGCTGCTGCAGATCAGCTAATGTCTCGTTCGGTTATTCCACTAGAGCTCAATGAGACGAAGGAGAAGCAAGATTTCTCACTTGCTTCACTCTTTAGGGGGAGGGTGAGCCTGTCTGAACTGCAGATTTTTAGCAGACAGATGTACTCTTTGACTCGTTCCGGCATACCTATTTTACGTGCCATAGCTGGCCTGTCAGAAACGACTCATTCTCAGCGTATGCGAGATGCCCTTGATGATATTTCTGAGCAGTTAACCTCCGGGCGTCCATTATCATCGGCAATGAATCATCACCCTGATGTGTTTGATGCCCTGTTTGTCTCTATGGTTCACGTAGGGGAGAACACAGGTAAGCTCGAAGACGCTTTTATGCAGTTAGCGGGTTATATTGAACGCGAGCAGGAGACTCGTCGGCGGATTAAGGCCGCGATGCGTTATCCAATATTTGTCTTGATTGCCATCACTATAGCCATGGTGATCTTGAACATCATGGTGATCCCTAAGTTTGCCGATATGTTTTCACGTTTCGGTGCCGATCTACCTTGGGCCACCAAGCTATTAATCGGTACATCTAGCCTATTTGTAAATTATTGGCCGGCTATGCTGGTCGGTGCCGTTGGGGCCTTTATCGGCATTCGCTATTGGCATAATACAGAGAAAGGTGAGAAGCAATGGGATAGGTGGAAGCTACATATTCCCGCCGTCGGTAGCATTATCGAGCGTTCTACCTTATCCAGGTACTGCCGTAGCTTCTCCATGATGCTCAGTGCTGGTGTCCCCATGACGCAGGCCTTAAGCCTTGTAGCCGATGCCGTAGATAACGCCTACATGCACGATCGAATCGTCGCAATGCGCCGGGGCATAGAATCTGGTGATTCCATGCTACGGGTATCGAATCATAGTCAATTGTTTACACCTCTCGTGTTACAGATGGTTGCTGTTGGCGAAGAAACGGGTCAGATAGACCAGTTACTTAATGATGCCGCAGACTTTTACGAGGGTGAAGTGGATTACGACCTTAAAAACCTCACGGCCAAACTCGAACCTATTTTGATTGGCTTTGTTGCGTGTATCGTATTGATACTAGCTCTGGGTATCTACCTTCCAATGTGGGATATGCTCAACGTCGTTAAAGGCGGGAAGTAGATTTTTTGGTCAGATTAAAGCGGGTATCTACCTGGCCATATGGTGGGATATGCTCAATGTCGTTAAAGGCGGGAAGTAAATTTTTTGGTCAGATTAAAGCGGGTATCTACCTGGCCATATGGTGGGATATGCTCAACGTCGTTAAAGGCGGGAAGTAGATTTTTTGGTCAGATTAAAGCAGGTATCTACCTGGCCATATGGTGGGATATGCTCAACCTCGTTAAAGGCGGGAAGTAGATTTTTTGGTCAGATTAAAGCGGGTATCTACCTGGCCATATGGTGGGATATGCTCAACGTCGTTAAAGGCGGGAAGTAGATTTTTTGGTCAGATTAAAGCGGGTATCTACCTGGCCATATGGTGGGAAATGCTAAATAAAGGTGGAAAATAATTAATGCTAAGCCAGCAGAAAGCCGATGGAGAGTTATTGGAGCTATTTGGCAAGATGATAGCAATCGTGTTGCTGCTCGCCTTGCTAGGTGTTTTAGGCTTTAGGTATTTTGGTTCGGTGAATCACATAGCAGCTCAGGGGCTACGGATCGATCATACTCGCTTGTTAAATGTGTTGGGTATGATCAAGGCGCAGTGGCTAGCACAAGGAAGACCCAAAGAGATGAGGTTGGATTGGGATACTGGCGTTTCAATGAGCCTAGATAAGAATTCCACTCAAAATACATCAGATACGAATTTTGTTAAAATGAGCACTGGAGGCTGGCCATTACCTAACAAGTTGGATTCTGCAGGTTGTGAACAACTTTGGTATCAGCTACTAGGTTTAGATACCGCGTCACAACAAGTTGTATCACTGCTTGGTAAGGAGGGAGATGTTTGTATCTATATTGCTAATAACTTCGACCATCTTGGTTATCAGCTGACTTCTGGGCGCGTTATATTTTTGACGAATGACAAAGAATAGAGAAAATAGAGGCGTTTCATAGGTTTCTAAAATTCACCGAACTGTTAGAATTGTAAAATATGCTATGGGGGCTTATATGAATAAGCAGGTCAGCTATCACATGAGATATCAAATGAAAGATCAATGTAATAAAGGTCGAACTATGCCTAACTCTCGAAACCGTCAGCAAGGTTTCTCTTTAATAGAACTTGTGATCGTTATTGTGATTCTTGGCTTGCTTGCCGCAACTGCTATTCCACGTTTTCTCAATGTCACCGATGACGCCGAAGATGCCAGCTTAGATGGTGTTGCTGGTGGCCTGGCTACCGCTGTTGGTTTTGTTCGCGCACAGTGGGAAGTCGATGGTCGTAACAACAGTACTGTGATCTTAGATGGCACGAGTGTATCACTTGATACACGCTTTGGTTTCCCTACAGGAACTGGTGCAAATGGCACAGACGTAACGGCTATGAATGATAATCGTTGTCAGCAAGTATTTAATAGCATTCTACAGAGTGCACCGCGCAATGTTCAATACACTGATGATGCCCGTAATCAGCGCTACACAGTGCGCTTCTTAGACGGCGTCGGTGGCAGTGCCACAGATCTTAACGGTGATATTGTAACTAGTGTCGATTTATGTGTTTATCATCAGGTAGCGTCTTTAGCGTTAGATCAATCTACTGGGGTTCCTACACCGACACCAGATTTAGATGTGGGTAAAGGGATCACCTATAACCCTGGTACTGGTACTGTGGTTAGCTTTACTAACTAGTGCATTGGGCATAGTAACAAGAGTTAAAGAGTTAACAGCAAATTTATGTTCGCTGCTTAAAGTGGCGATGACAAAGAGTAAAATAAGGTAGTGGATAGATGAAAAAGCAAAATGGTTTTACGCTAATTGAATTAGTGGTGGTTATTATCATTCTAGGTATTTTGGCAGTTACTGCAGCACCTAAGTTTATTAATTTGCAAGGTGATGCGCGTGAATCTTCACTACAAGGTATGAAGGGAGCCATTCAGGGGGCAAACAGTTTAGTTTTCGCTAAAGCAGCATTAGCTGGAGATGAGTCTGAGTCCGGCCCGACAGATGTAAACATTGGTACTAATACTGATCCGATCAATATATCAACTACATTCGGTTATATGACTGCAGAGGAGTCAGAATTTGAATTGGGGATGGATGCCGGTTTTGATGCTGAGGGTGGTACCCCTCAAAATGGAACTCAGGATTGGATCGTTGTTGAAGATGGTACTCCAGGGACTGACGGCACTATGATCATATACCAGCGTGGCGCTCCTAATGGTGATAATACTTGTCAATTGACTTATACAGAAGCTACATCGACGACCTTACCAACGATGGTGATTGTTGATACTGGTTGTTAAGAGGATTAGATATGAAAAAGCAGAAAGGTTTTACATTAATAGAACTAGTTGTAGTTATTATTATCTTGGGTATTCTTGCTGTAACAGCAGCGCCTAAGTTTATTAATTTACAAGGTGATGCGAGAGAGTCTACGCTTAATGGATTTAGAGGCGCATTACAGGGGTCAAATAGCTTAGTTTTTTCTAAAGCTGCAATAGCAGGTGAAGAGCGTATAGCTGATGATACAGCTTGGGCTGCAAATACTGGTAACACTGATGGTGTTGATATTGGTACTGCTACACCAATAAAAACAGTTTTTGGTTATATCCCAGCAAATTCCACTGATATTGCTAATGCTATGGATGTTGATCTGTCTGAATGGGTTATTACTGGGTCTGGTCCTTTAGTGATAAGTCCTATAAATGCTCCAGCTGCTACGTGTCATTTTACGTATACTGAAGCTACAACCAATACAGCACCGACTTATACTCTATATACCCCAGGTAATAATGACGATCCATTTGCTTGTTAATGCAACGGGCACAAAAAAGGTCTGCTAAGCAGGCCTTTTTTGTGCCCGTTGAAATTTGGCTAAGCACAACTAATCTACCTAGCATATTGCTATGCCTGATAACCCTATAATTTGTCTCCAATAACTATTCATATCACTTTCATGATGTTACTTTATTGTTAACTTTGATATTCTTTGACTAGAATTAATAGATATTGCATGGATGCGTAAACTAGAGGCGTGTGCGGTATGAATAAAATTAAACAGCAAGGCTTTACCTTAATTGAATTGGTTGTGGTGATAATCATCTTAGGTATTTTAGCGGTTACGGC
The DNA here is from genome assembly GCF_002005305.1 of Shewanella psychrophila. Classification (NCBI taxonomy): domain Bacteria; kingdom Pseudomonadati; phylum Pseudomonadota; class Gammaproteobacteria; order Alteromonadales; family Shewanellaceae; genus Shewanella; species Shewanella psychrophila. Next base: position 6,006,701 of record NZ_CP014782.1, on the reverse strand, counting down.
AGCGCCTAAGTTTATTAACCTTCAGTCAGATGCTAGAGAATCGACCCTTAGCGGTATGCAGGCTGCACTGCAGGGGGCTAACTCGCTTGTTTTTTCTAAAGCCGCTATTGCAGGTGTTGAAACTGAAAACAATCAGGATGTTGAGCTTGCTACTGGGGTGACGATTGAACTCGATTATGGTTATATCAAGAGCTTTGGTGCTGAGGCCACAACGATTTTAAACCTTGAAATTGCATTGGATATGCAGTTTGAAGAGATAACAGCTGCTGGTACAGTTGCTACAGAAGATTGGGGGGTTCGTTCTACTGGGTCTACCATTACGTTCGTACCTAAAGGCAAAGCTCCAAATGGTGACTGTCGTTTAGACTATACGGAAGCATCAGAAACTAATGATGTGATCACTTTACCTACTTATAATCTTGTTGATACTGATTGTTAGACGATAATCTTAACAATAGATTTAGTACATAAAATTGAACCTCTGGCTAAAACTGGAGGTTTTCTTGTTTATAGCTTCCAAAATAATCACTCTTTAGCAAAACACTAATTTTTAAGTCGATAGATACTATATACATATAAAATATCACAGTTTTTTGTCATACTTAACGGTAAGTGTTTTGTGGTACCCAATTCAAACTTTCGGTATAAAGATGAGAAAAAATGCGGGCTTTACGCTAGTAGAGCTAGTCACCACGATTATGCTCATTGCCATTCTCTCTGTGGTGGTCTTGCCACGTCTAATGACCAGCTCTAGTTACAGTGCCTTTACCCTGCGTGACGAGTTTATCAGTGAGTTACGCAAAGCTCAGCTGTTGGCGATGAATAATCAAGACCGCTGTTATCGAGTCGATGTCGATGCAGACGGTTATCAGTTGCGCCGTTTCGATAATAATACCTGTACAGGAACCAGCCGCACGGAGGCTCAGCAAGTTTTTTCTGGAGGGGCGAGTTTGACGCGCGCCTCAGATGACAATAACACCTTCAATGTTAGCTTTAATATCGCAGGGATATCGAGCATGGGCTGTAGTGGTCCATGCATCAATATTATTGCCGACGAGACCTTGGCCATCAATATCGAGAGTCAGGGGTATATCCATGGCCGTTAATTCTTTTATGCAATTATCAAAACTTTCAGCACCATCTTATAAGTCTAAAGGGTTTACTTTAATCGAGCTGGTTGTTGGTATTGTAGTATTGAGCATCGCCTTAGTCTTGCTAACCAGCATGTTATTCCCTCAAGCCGATCGTGCCGCAGAAACCTTGCACAGAGTGCGCTCTGCCGAGCTGGCTCACTCTATTCTTAATGAGATATGGAGTAAACGTTATGATCAAAATACCAATTCCAATGGCGGTGTACCTGCCTGTAGTGCAGACCCTAGGCCTGATCTAGGTTTACCCGCTGGACTTGCGTGCACGCTTGCTGCCAATCTAGGCCCTGATGCTGGAGAGAACCGAAACAACTTTAATGATGTTGACGATTATCATGGCTTAACTCAGGCAAGTTTAATGCTTAACTCGGTTAATACCTATGGCAGTGAATATCCTAATTATCAGCTCAATGTCACCGTGACCTATCCAGACATTGTAAATATGGATACCAAGTTGATCCGTATTGATGTCACTACTCCTAGCAATGAAGCGATAACTTACAATGCCATTAGGAGTAATTACTGATGCAGAGCTTAAAAGGAATTAGATCATCAGGGTTTACGCTCGTTGAGATGGTCATGGTGATTATTATTCTCGGTGTGTTAGTGCTTGGTGTAAGCAGTTTTTTGATCTTGGGAACACGTATTTTTGTTGAGTCTACTTCGGTTGATCAAGTACTCAGCCAGAGTCGCTTTGTTATGGAGCGTATGACTCGTGAAATAAGAAATTCGGTACCAAATAGTCTACGTGTAACTATTACTAACAACGCTAGTACGTTTCAATGTATCGAATTTGTGCCTATTCAAGCCAGTGCATCCTATCTGGATATTCCCATTGCTCCGGCAGCTTCAACATTGAGTGGGACTGTGATGACGCCATCTCAAGGTATTAATACTGCTCATCGAATGCTGGTTTATCCTTTACAGCCTGAGCATATATACTCTGCTACACCTACTGGTGCGCAAGGCCACTTGCTTGATATCACTAGTTTTGTTCCAAATATTGTTCCAAATACAGGAACTGTCACTTTCGACCGTTTAGTGCGTTTTAGTGAAGCCTCGCCACGAAGTCGTTACTTTTTGGTGGATGATGCGGTGAGTTACTGTTTCTTTGTCAATGGCGATATTAGACGTTACCAAGGTTATAATATGTTTAATGCCACTCAGCCAACTCCTGTCCAAATGGGAGGCGACGCTAGTAGTGCATTAATGGCTGAGAATGTGGTGATAAATGGCGCTTGGCCTATTTTCTATACCCCAGGTACCTTAGCTAACAGCGCAGTGGTGCAGTTAGCACCGCAATTTGAAGTCAATGATCAAGCGTTCCAATATCAACATCAAGTGCAGGTGGTCAATGTCCCTTAATATGAATCGACGAAGCCATAAAGCCTTTGCCAAGCAACAGGGCAGTGCCTTGGTGATAGGTATATTTGTGATTACCGTGATGTTCTTGATGGCATCGGCCTTGATCAATGTGCTTGAGGATGCCGATGAGCAGGTTAATCTGGAAGTATGGGGCACCCGCGCGTTAGCGGCTGCTAACTCTGGTGCTGATAGAGCTCTGGCCCAACTGTTCCCTTTAGATGCATCTGCTGCAACTTGTGATGCTAACAGTAATTGGCTGGTACCGGACGTACCTGGTTTTCATGGATGTAGAGTCGCTTTGACCTGCAACGCTATGCTAGTAGATACGGTTAATCACTATCGGATAACCAGCACCGCAACCTGTGAAACTGGAGATTGTGTCAATGATAATGGCAACTGCCTAAGAGTAAATCGTCAGGTGGAGGTAGAGGCTCGTGATTAATACCATTAAGCACCTATTTATAGTCGCTTTACTGTTTATTTTTGCAGATAGTTTTTCAACTGCTGAGGCCACGGATTGGAGTCAGACCTTTATTGAAGGCGCTAACTCATATGATAATGATGGGGAGATCAAGTTTGAAAGCTCAGCGAGGCTGAATAATGCCCCTCAAAATGGCCAACTTCCAGCGCCTAAAGTTGATGACAGTGATAAGGCTTGTTATCCCGATGGCGGTAATGCTAAAAAGTGTAAAAAGTCGAATCAGTTGGCCCAACTTCCAGCTGAAAGAGTGAGCTTTTCTCAGTGCAAATCCAGCAGTAATAACAATATAGGCCCGCCTAGTAATAGCAACCCGAGCATCGATGTTCCTGAAGGGGAGTATGGCGATGTAAAGTTGGAAGGGGGCTCCAATAGAACCATACGCTTTACTACTGAGGATGGTATATACAAGCTTAAAACATTGCAGGCTAAGAGTGGTCGCCTAGAGCTATCTTCGGGTCAGTATTGGATTGGGGATTTAGAAATTAACCAAGGGGTTACAGTTGTTTTCCCCGCCACAGGAACAGTTAGCTTTTTTATAGAGGGGGGCTACGACATAGTAAATGGCGATTCCCCTGCAGATCCTACTCGATTTTTAATTTATTCCTATGATGATATCAAACTCATGGGAGGCGTTAATCTAAATGCATACCTTGTTGGTGAGGACGATGTTTTATTAGAGGGGAGCTCAACGCTTAACGGCGCAGTTACGAGTGAAGAGATTGAATTAAAAGGTGGCGCAGTGATCAATTTTATTAATCGTACAGATGAAATTGATGTTATTCCAGATTGTAATGCAGAGCCTGTATTACCGGTTGTGCCATTGCAATGCCCAGCAGAACAAGCTGGAGTTGCTGGGATAACTTATCGTACTTATGACGCGACAAACTGGAAGCCTGGGCAATATACCAGTCCGGTCGATCACGATGACTTTAATGACCTTGTTGCTAGGGTTAAAACCACGATCAACCAGCTAGGTGAATCTATAGAGTCACGAATTGAAGGATATGGTGTCAACATCAGTCCCCATTCTAATCAGGGGGATAACTATGCAGGCATCTTTGAAGGTTACTTAGATGTGCCTGAAACGGGTAATTATACCTTTGGCATTGATGGTGATGATTCGATAGAGCTCTTGATTGACGATCAAGTTGTGGTCGGATTTTATGGTCTACATGGCCAATGTGGTTGGCCGTGTCGAACCGGAGATATTGCATTAGCTCAGGGAACACATAAAATCGAGATGCGTTTTCATGAAGCTACTGGTGCTGAGGCGTATCACCTGTATTGGCAGCCACCTTCGGCATCGAGCCTAGTAAAAGTACCCGAGTCGGCATATCTAACCTGCCCATTTCCTCAATTTGAATTTGGTCGGGTCAGTTTGAGCAGCGGCAGCGCTGTCATTAATTTTGAAAATAGCTATGCAACAGCACCTGTGGTGATGCTGATGCCTACCATTGATGGAGCAACTCCCACCAACGATGGCCCTTCTAGCGTAAGGCTAGTTTCGAGTAGTGCTACTACTGTGAATATCTCTCAGAATGACCCACCGGGTAACCGAGTATCGGCCGATGATATGCCTGAGGTGGATTATTTTGTGATGGAGTCTGGTTATCGTTTCTTAGCGCAGGGCAAGGCGCTGCAAGCGGGAAAGATAGAGACGGAAAAGTATCAAGGTAAGCGATTGCCTTCTTCAGGAAGAGGATATGAAGATGTTAGTTTCTGGCATAAGTTTGGCGCTAAGCCTGCTATGGTCGGACAAACGTTAACACGAGAAAATAATCGATTTATTACCACTGTGATAAATAATGTGAGTTCACAAGGTGACGAATTTGATATTGCCATCGAAGCATCAGAGGTGAATGGTTCGATAACTCAAGATGAAACCTTAGGTTATGTTGCCGGGTTAGGTTCAGGCTCCTTGCAAGTCAATGGCGAGGTCATCTTGTACGAGTTTGACTATGCACTCAATCACAGTGCGGGGGGCAGTACTCGCACACTGACGCAGCAATGTGCTTATTCGACGAACTATGAAAACAGCTACCCAAGTCAACCTTACCTAATCGCAAATAAGAATTCACGTCGTGGAGGCGATGGTGGTTGGATCAGACGCTGCCGCCAGGAAAATTTTGCTAACTCTGTTAGCTTTGTGGTTGATGAAGATCAACTGTTGGATGCAGAGCGCAATCACCTTGCTGAAGATATTGGTTACTTTGCCTTTGAAGCTGTTGCAGAGCCACCAGCGACAAACCATTACCGTATTCAGTTCTCGTCAGATGCCCTAAGTTGTACGGCAAAAAATATCACAGTTAAGTCTTGTGCCAATGATGATTGCAGCACCCTAAGTTCAGTCTCTTCGTCGGTTGAACTTACCAAAGATGGTGTGAAATACAGTGATGTCAGTTTTACCGGAGAGACGGATACCGAGCTTTGGCATGGGGAAGGGGGCTTAACGACTGTTGGTCTTGGCGCTACGTCACCTGTAGGACCATACCGCTGTTATATCGATGGCAGTTTAGTTGAGAATTCAGCTTGTACACTAAACTTTGATGAGGCAGGTTTTATTGTCAACATTGATAACTTCCTCTCCAATAAACCTCAGCAGAATATTGAGATTTCTGCTGTTAAGAAGAGCTACTCTAGTCCTCAATGTGTGCCCACGTTTGCCAATATCAGTAAGACGGTTAATTTCTGGAGTGAGTATGTGAGCCCCTCAAGCGTGCTCAATGCTAAATCCGTTTCAGTTAATAGCACCAATGTTGGTAAGAGTGCCTTAAGTGCTACGCCGCTGCCCTTAACATTTGACAGTCAGGGTAAAGCAACCATTGAGATGAATTATGCCGATGCGGGTAAAATAGCCCTCCATGCCAAATATACAGCAGCGCCAGGTGATGATGACGAAGGTTTAGTGATGGAAGGATCTGATAATACCGTGCGTTACCCTGTTGGTCTGTGCATTAAACCTGAGACTACTTGCATAACTGGTTCCTGCCCGGCATTTAAGGTTGCCGGTGAGACCTTTGACATGTCGATACAGGCGATGGCTTGGCAGTCAGGCAGTGATACAGACTTCTGTGATAACGAACCGACAGATAACTATGTACAGTCTGGTATTACGTTAGGCAGGGAGATACAAAAGCCAAGTGTTGCTGATGGAGGCACCGAAGGAGTGATCTCAAAGCTTTCATATGCTCATGGAGCTGCTATCGACAGTCTTAATACTGTTTCGCAGTCGATCAGTGAAATTGGAATTTTCAAGTTTACCGCGACACCGCCTGTGAAATATTTAGATGAAAACATCAATATCCCTGCTGCTATGAGTGACCCCGTTGGACGTTTCTACCCCAATGATTTTGAAGTCTACGGAGAAAGTATGCTTGCGGCGTGTGTTGCGGGAGGGACTGCATTTTCCTACATGGATGAGCCTGTTGCACTAACAATGAACATTCGAGCAAGAAACCTAAGTGGGTCAACAACACAAAATTACTTTGGCGACTTTGCATCAGGAACAGCGTTGCTTGTCGGCGAAGACAGTAATGCAGGCGTGGATTACCAAGCGAGGTTTACAGGATTAGCCTCCTTGAGCTGGGAGAAGGAGGATTTAGGAATTCAGGCCATTAATAGCAATATTCTATTTACTCGTCTGCTTAATAGCGCTGTAGATGGCCCTTATACCTCTATGGAAATAGGCCTGCAGATGAGTGACGATG